>NZ_JASCAE010000082.1:0-82208 GCF_029967975.1 Pseudomonas sp. V98_8 | reverse complement strand
ATTCGATCTCGCTGCAGCCGAACGCCGGTTCCCAGGGTGAATACGCCGGCCTGCTAGCGATTCGCGCCTACCACCAGAGCCGTGGCGAAGACCGTCGCGACATCTGCCTGATCCCGTCCTCGGCCCACGGCACCAACCCGGCCACCGCACAGATGGCCGGCATGCGCGTGGTGGTCACCGCCTGCGACGCCCGCGGCAACGTCGACATCGAAGACCTGCGCGCCAAGGCCATCGAGCATCGCGAACACCTCGCCGCGCTGATGATCACCTACCCGTCGACCCACGGCGTGTTCGAGGAAGGCATCCGCGAAATCTGCGGCATCATTCACGAGCACGGCGGCCAGGTGTACATCGACGGCGCCAACATGAACGCCATGGTCGGCCTCTGCGCCCCGGGCAAGTTCGGCGGCGACGTCTCGCACCTGAACCTGCACAAGACCTTCTGCATCCCCCACGGCGGTGGCGGCCCGGGCGTCGGCCCGATTGGTGTGAAATCGCACCTGGCGCCGTTCCTGCCGGGCCACGCGCACATGGCGCGCAAGGAAGGCGCGGTGTGCGCCGCGCCGTTCGGCAGCGCGAGCATTTTGCCGATCACCTGGATGTACATCCGCATGATGGGCGGTGCCGGCCTGAAACGCGCCTCGCAGCTGGCGATCCTCAACGCCAACTACATTTCCCGTCGCCTGGAAGAGCACTACCCGGTGCTGTACACCGGCAGCAACGGCCTGGTGGCCCACGAATGCATCCTCGACCTGCGCCCGCTGAAAGACAGCAGCGGCATCAGCGTCGATGACGTGGCCAAGCGCCTGATCGACTTCGGCTTCCACGCCCCGACCATGTCCTTCCCGGTGGCCGGCACCCTGATGATCGAGCCGACCGAAAGCGAATCCAGGGAAGAACTGGACCGCTTCTGCGACGCCATGATCCGCATCCGCGAAGAAATCCGCGCGGTGGAAAACGGCACCCTGGACAAGGACGACAACCCACTGAAAAACGCCCCGCACACCGCGGCGGAGTTGGTCGGCGAGTGGTCGCATCCGTACAGCCGTGAGCAGGCGGTTTATCCGCTGGAGACCCTGATCGACGCCAAGTATTGGCCGCCCGTGGGTCGTGTCGACAACGTGTTTGGCGACCGCAACCTGATCTGCGCGTGCCCATCCATCGAAGACTACGCATAACCCCCGTAGGAGCTGCCGCAGGCTGCGATCTTTTGATCTGGCTTTAAAAAATCAAAAGATCGCAGCCTCGTTGCACTCGTCAGCTCCTACAGGTGCCCCCCATTTCGAGAACAACAGAGGACTTTCACCATGTTCAGCACCCTTTTTAGCAAGCAGGACCAGATCAAAGGCTACGACGACGAACTGCTGGCGGCGATGAACGCCGAGGACGCGCGGCAGGAGCACCACATCGAGCTGATCGCTTCGGAGAACTACACCAGCCAACGGGTCATGGAAGCGCAGGGCAGCGGCCTGACCAACAAGTACGCCGAAGGCTATCCGGGCAAGCGCTATTACGGCGGTTGCGAGCACGTCGACGTGGTCGAGCAACTGGCCATCGACCGCGCTAAACAATTGTTCGGCGCCGACTACGCCAACGTCCAGCCGCACTCCGGCAGCCAGGCCAACGCGGCGGTGTACCTGGCGTTGCTGCAGGCTGGCGACACCGTGCTGGGCATGAGCCTGGCCCATGGCGGTCACCTGACCCACGGCGCCAAGGTGAGTTTTTCCGGCAAGCTCTACAACGCCGTGCAATACGGCATCGACACCGCGACCGGGTTGATCGACTACAACGAAGTCGAACGCCTGGCCGTCGAGCACCAACCGAAAATGATCATCGCCGGCTTCTCCGCTTACTCCAAGACCCTGGACTTCGCGCGTTTTCGTGAGATCGCCGACAAGGTCGGCGCCTATTTCTTCGTCGACATGGCCCACGTCGCCGGGCTGGTGGCCACCGGTCTGTACCCGAACCCGCTGCCCTACGCCGACGTGGTCACCACCACGACCCACAAGACCCTGCGCGGTCCGCGCGGTGGCCTGATCCTGGCCAGGGCCAATCCGGAGCTTGAGAAAAAACTCAACGCCGCCGTATTCCCCGGTGGCCAGGGCGGTCCGCTGATGCATGTGATCGCCGCCAAGGCCGTGTGCTTCAAGGAAGCGCTGGAGCCGGCGTTCAAGACTTACCAGGCACAAGTGATCCGCAACGCCCAGGCGATGGCGCAGGTGTTTATCGAGCGGGGCTATGACGTGGTTTCCGGTGGCACCGACAATCATCTGTTCCTGGTCAGCCTGATCCGCCAGGGCCTGACCGGCAAGGACGCGGACGCCGCCCTGGGCCGCGCCGGTATCACTGTGAACAAGAACGCCGTGCCCAACGATCCGCAATCGCCGTTCGTGACCTCCGGCCTGCGCATCGGCACGCCGGCAATCACCAGCCGTGGTTTCAAGGAAGCCCAGAGCATCGAGCTGGCAGGCTGGATCTGCGACATCCTCGATCACCTGGGCGATGCTGATGTCGAGGCCCAGGTTGCCCGCCAGGCGGCCGCTCTGTGTGCGGACTTCCCGGTCTACCGCGACTGATCACACAATCACAAACCCCTGTGAAAAACCTGTGGGAGCGAGCCTGCTCGCGAAGGCGGAGTGTCAGTCGACATCTGTGCTGGATGTTCCACCATCTTCGCGAGCAGGCTCGCTCCCACAGTTCCGGTTCTTGTCTGACATACCTTGGGAACACCTATGAACACAGTGCAAGTCGGCACCAAACTGCGCGGCGCGGAAAAAGTCGCGCGGATTCCAGTGAAAATCATCCCCACCGAGGACCTCCCGCGCAAACCTGACTGGATCCGGGTACGCATGCCGACCTCCCCCGAGGTCGACCGGATCAAGCAACTGCTGCGCAAACACAAACTGCACAGTGTCTGCGAAGAAGCCTCGTGCCCGAACCTGGGCGAGTGTTTTTCCGGGGGGACCGCCACCTTCATGATCATGGGTGACATCTGCACCCGTCGCTGCCCCTTCTGCGATGTCGGCCATGGCCGCCCGAAGCCGCTGGATGTGGATGAACCGACCAACCTCGCCGTGGCCATCGCCGAACTGCGCCTCAAATACGTGGTGATCACCTCGGTGGACCGCGACGACTTACGCGATGGCGGCGCCCAACACTTCGTCGACTGCCTGCGCGAAATCCGCAAGCTGTCGCCGGGCATTCAACTGGAAACCCTGGTACCGGACTATCGCGGAAGGATGGACGTCGCCCTGGCGATCACCGCCCTTGAGCCGCCCGATGTGTTCAACCACAACCTGGAAACCGTTCCGCGCCTGTACAAGGCCGCACGACCCGGCTCGGATTTCGAGTGGTCGCTGGATCTGCTGCAAAACTTCAAGCAGCGGGTGCCACAGGTCCCCACCAAATCCGGGCTGATGCTGGGCCTGGGAGAAACCGACGAAGAAGTGATCGACGTCATGCAGCGCCTGCGCGAGCACGATGTCGACATGCTCACCCTCGGCCAATACCTGCAACCGTCGCGCAGCCACTTGCCGGTCCAGCGTTTCGTGCACCCGGACGTGTTTGCCTGGTTCGCCGAGGAAGGCGCACGCATGGGCTTCAAGAACGTCGCGTCCGGGCCATTGGTGCGCTCGTCCTATCACGCCGACCAACAACTTCATGGAGGTGCCGCCGATTTCAAGCCATGATGAAGTGACTTGTCATGCCATTACGCAGGCCCGACCCGATGCCATTTGTCGTTCGAACATTGCTCCCGCTCCTCAGCCTCGCCTTATCGGGTGTCGCCGCTGCCGAGCCCAGGCCCGAGCACATGGTGTATTTACGCACGATAGATCCGGGTATCGAACAGGACATTCGTTATGCCAGCGCCCACAACTTCACCGGGCACCCGCTCGAGGGTTACGAAGCGCCCGAGTGCTTGCTGTCACAGGATGCCGCCAAAGCCCTCGCCCGGGTACAAACGGCACTGCGGGCGCAAGGCTATGGCCTGAAGGTGTTCGATTGCTATCGCCCCAGTCGCGCGGTCGCGGACATGGGGCGCTTCGCCACTGAGCCGGGCGATCCGCTCAAGGCCGAATTCTATCCACGGGTGGACAAGCAAGACTTCTGGCGCCTGGGCTATGTGGCGCGCGTATCCAATCACTCCAAAGGCAGCACCGTCGACCTGAGCATGACGGGACCGGGCGCCCTGCCCGCCGACACCTGGACGCCATCTGCCACGCCTGTCGATTGCACGGCGCCTTATGGGCAGCGCTGGCACGACGGCGCAGTCGACATGGGCACCGGTTTTGATTGCTTCGACGAGCGCGCCCATACCGATTCGACGTCGATCACGGCGACGGCCATGGAAAATCGCCAGCGACTGACCCGCGCCATGGCGCAGGAGGGATTCACCGGTTACTCCGCCGAGTGGTGGCACTTCACCTATACCCGGGATGCGACGTTGAACACCGTCATGAACTTCCCCATCACCCCGCTGGCACCATGAACAGCCTTGGCAGAATCTGCGCGTTACTGATCCTGTTGCTGCCCTGTGCCGCAATGGCCCAAGGGCTCGACGGTAGTGGTCAGTTGATCGTGGTCACCAGCAAGCACTGGGACGACATCCAGGGCAGCGCCCAGCGTTATGAACGGCACGGGGACAGCTTCCAGAAAGTCGAAGCGCCGTTTGCCGTCGTGCTGGGAAAAAACGGCATGGGCTGGGGCAAGGGACTGCTCGACACCGGGCAACTTCAGGGGCCGGTGAAACAGGAAGGCGATGGAAAGGCGCCCGCCGGGATGTTCAAACTCGGCAGCGCTTTTGGCTACAACGCTTCAAGTGAAACCCGCCTGCCCTACCTCGCGCTGACCTCGACCATCGAATGCGTGGATGACAGCCGGTCCGCTCATTACAACGAATTGGTCGATGGCGCCACGATGGCCCAAGACTGGAACAGCTCTGAGCGCATGCGTCGCTATGATGACTTGTACCGCCAGGGCATTGTCATCGAGCACAACACACCCGCATCCCCCGCCGCCGGTTCCTGTATTTTCTTCCACATCTGGCGTGGCCCCGCGGTACCGACGCGGGGTTGCACCGCGATGGACCCGATGGATATCGCACGTCTGCTCAGTTGGCTGGACCCACGCCAGTCCCCGCTGCTGGTGCAACTGCCCGAGACGCAGTACGAGCAGTTGCGCGAACACTGGAACCTGCCTGTGCGCTGACCGCAAGCGAGCGCCTGACCAGGCGGATCTTGCCCAGTGTTTCGACAAAGGGCGTGATGATCAGGCTGTAGACGGTCAGGTAACGGCCATGATCCGCTTCGCAGGTGCCGAAGCGGATGGGCTCCGGTTGCGTTTGGGTGACGTACAGCGTGCCGAACATCCAGTCCCAGAGTGACAGGTTGACCCCGAAGTTCTTGTTGAAGTGCCGCGGCGCATCGCTGTGGTGGACCTGATGCTGGGCCGGGCTGTTCAGCACATGCTCGACCACAGGCCCGAAGGACAGCCAGACATGGCTATGGCGCAGATTGGCCGCCAAGGCATTGAGGATGAACACCATGTAGGTCACGCCGAACAGCGTGTAGCGGCTGATCTCCCCGCCACAGGCGTACCAGAAGAGTCCGGCAAAGGCGCTGATGAACACGAGGTCAGTCAACCGCTCGACCACTTTCTCGAGGAAATGCACCCGACTGGCCGTGGCCGGGACCAGCACCGTCGCCGAATGATGGACTTTGTGGAACGCCCACAGGTAGCGCGAATGGTAAGCGCGGTGGGCCCAGTAATGGATGAAGTCCTGCAGCAGGAACACGCCCAGGCCATAGAGCAAGGTCAGGACCAGGTGCTCCTCGACCTGCACCCGTGCCCCCCACAGCTGAGTGAAAAAGCGGATGTAGTCTCCGGATCGCAGCACGTAGGGATCCACCAGCCCGACGATGGGCACCACCAGCACGACCTTGAGGATCGCGCGCACGAAGTAGTAGCGGTAATCGAGCAGCGCCGAGGGATGAAAATGCACACGGTTGCCGCCGATGAACTGCCAGAAGCTGTGCGCGTGCGTCAGCCCGCGAGCTTGGCGCCAGCGGAACAAGCCGTAGGCAACGGCGTAGGAGATGAAAAGAAAGGCGACGCAGAGACGGCCATTGAGGTCGAAGAGCCCGAGGAACTGGTTGCTGACAGGTGTAAATACCCACCTGGACAGGTATTGCTCGATCAGTGCGAGAACATCCATGAAAGGCTGCCCCCTGCTGAAAGTAGAGCGTTGTGTGTGGAATGGAAAAACGCGGGTCGCAGGAACACGGCCGGCCGGCTCCTGCGGGACATAATTGCGGATGTATCTTATTCAGGTCTTGGGATTTCGGCAACCTCTGGGCCAAACGTCACTTCACTTCACTGCTCAAGCCATACAGCTGCGGCCGGCGGTCCCGGTGCAGGTCATTGCGCTCGCTGATGCGCTTGTTGCGGGCCTCGGCCAGGTTCAGGTTGGCCAGCAGCATCTGCTCGCCACCCTGCTCCGCCGGACCGGCCAACGGATAACCGTCGGCGTCGACGATCACCGAACCTTGCACCCAACTCACCCCGCGCTCAACGCCATGGCGGTCACAGGCCGCGATGAACAGGCGGTTGACCGAGGCATTGGCCTGCACCCGCAAGACTTCCGCCGGGCGCTCGGATTGCGGTCGTGGGCCATCGGGCCAGTTGACCGGCGCACAGAGCAAATCGGCACCGGCCAGCGCCGGCAGGCGCACCCATTCGGGGAACTCCAGGTCGTAGCAGATCAGCATGCCGATGCGCCCGTGGACCGTTTCGATCACCGGCGGCGCGGCAGTGCCGGCTGTGAAAACTTCTTTCTCCGCATCCCACAGGTGCGCCTTGCGGTACACCGCGCGCAAACCCCGGGCATCGATCAGTGCCGCGCTGTTGGCCAGCTCATCCCCGGCCAGACGCTCGCAGAATCCGCCGACGATCACCATGTTCAATTCACTGGCCAGCGCCTGCCACAGGCGCAACGTCGG
Organism: Pseudomonas sp. V98_8; assembly: GCF_029967975.1. Taxonomy (NCBI): domain Bacteria; kingdom Pseudomonadati; phylum Pseudomonadota; class Gammaproteobacteria; order Pseudomonadales; family Pseudomonadaceae; genus Pseudomonas; species Pseudomonas sp. V98_8. The sequence goes on along the minus strand of NZ_JASCAE010000082.1, from coordinate 75,210 downwards.
ACCCTCGGCGGTTTCCGCCAGGGCCAGTGCTTCCGCGCGGTCGGCAAACAGGTAGCCGCTCTGCACCAGCTCCGGCAACACCACCACCTGGGCACCCTGCAGGGCCGCCGAACGGATCGCGCGTTCGGTGAGCGTGCGGTTGTACGCGAGGTCGCCGATTTTCGGCGCCAACTGGCAGCAGGCGACCCGGATATTCTTTGCCGTGTTCAACGCACCGACTCCATGGATGAATGGGTCATGGCGATAATCTCGTTGTCACTGATCGCCTCGATGACCCGATGCTCGGCAGCAAGGTCGAGGGAGCGGCTGAGCAGGTAATAGGTCAGGCCCGAAATCAGCAGGCCCACCAGCCAGGCGATGTCCACGCCTTCCAGCACCCGCGCCAGCGGACCGACGAAGACTTCCTTGCTGGCGGCGGCATCGTAGATGTAGAAGAACGGCACCATGGCGGCAAAGCCGATCAGGTAAGCCACGATGCCGCGAAACTGCCAGGCGCCGTAGATGCCCTTCGGCGTGAAGAAATGCGGGATCGCGTAGCGGCCCTTGCGCACGAAGAAATAGTCCACCAGGTTGACGGCGGTCCAAGGCACGAGGAAGTACAACAGCAATACGAGGAAAGTGTTCAGCAGCGCGATGCCGTCACCCTTGATCGACAGCACGCAGGTCAGCAGGATGATGCTGATGGCACTGATCGACAGCACCCGGGCGCGGGGTGTCGGGGTGATCTTTCTGATCGAATCGACACCGGTCAGCAGCGTCAGCATGGCGCTGTAGGTGTTCAGCGCAATGATCGGCAGGAAGCCCGCCACCGACACCACCACCAACAGATTGCCCAGCCCGGGAATCATCGAGGAACCTACCTGGTTCAATGCCACCAGCGCATCCACCGCTTTCAGTTCCTGGGCGAGCCAGGCCCCGAGGCCGATCATCCAGCTGCCCGACAGCGACGCGCCGATGAATATCGCCGCGATCAGTTTCGGCCGGCTGGTGTTTTTCGGCAGGTAGCGCGAATAGTCGGAAACATAGGGTGCATAGGAAATGTTGTAGCTGGCGCCAATGGCGAACAGGGTGGCGAAGGCGATCCAGCTGAAGCCCAGGTCGCTGGCCGGCGTGACGCCTTCGGAACCCGCGCCGAACATCAGGGCGATGGTCACCAGGGCATACAACGGCAGCGTCGCCAGCAGCGCCCACTTGAAGGCTTTGTGCATCAGGTCGTGGCCGAAGATCGACAGCAGTGCGCCGATCAGCACCACGGTCACGGCAACGATGGTCGGGTCGATGCCGAATACATGCTCCAGCCCGTTCATGATCAGCGAGACGTTCACCACGTTGAAACCGACGAACACAAACATCGTCGCCATCAGCGCCAGGATCACCCCGCGGTAGCCGAACTGGGCACGGGACTGGATCATCTGCGGCAGGCCCATTTCCGGCCCTTGCGAGCCGTGGAAAGCCATGAAGATCGTGCCGAACATGATGCCCAGCGCACCGGCCAACAGGGTCCACAGGGCCGACAAGCCGAGGCTGGGACCGACGAAACCGATGGAGATGGTGAAGAAGTGGAAGTTGCCGAGAAACCAGAACGGCCCCTGGCTGCTGAGCTTGGCGTGACGTTCGTTTTCCGGGATGTAATCGATCGAGTGGCCTTCGATGGCCAACCCGCCGCTCGCCTCGGTGGCGTGCGCAGAAAGTGGGGACCCTGACATACGATAGTTCCTATGCAGTAGATTGTTTTTATTTTGAGCGCAGTGGTCGATTCGACGTCCAGATCTGGCAAAACTCCAGAAAAAGCTGACGAAGACCCTGGTTTCCCTGCAATGTATGGCGTTGGCCGCAGCGATAAAATATCCAAGGCGCACTGTTCACATAGATCGGCGTCAATGTAATCGAGGATCGGGAGCCCCCATGCTGGGAACTGTAACGGAGCTGGATCTGCGCCTGATCCGGGTATTTCTCACGGTGGTCGAGGCCGGCGGGATCTCGGCGGCGCAAACTGCCCTCAATACCACGCAACCGACCATCAGCGCACAACTGGCGACGCTGGAGGCACGGGTGGGTTTTCGCCTGTGCGAACGCGGTCGCGGCGGATTTTCCGTAACGCCCAAGGGTGGTCAGTTCGTCGAGGCGGCGCGGCGCTTGCTGGCTGCCGCCGAGGGCTTCAGGGTTGAAGTGCAGCACATCAACCGCAAGGTCTCGGGCAACATCAACGTCGGCCTGCTGGGGCAGATCGACCCGGTGGCAAACAAGAAAATCGGTTTGGCCATTGCTCGCCTGCGGGCTCGGCACGAGGGGCTGTACTTTCACTTCACCGAACTGTCGTCATCGCTGCTGGAAGAGAAAATCATCAACGGCCATATTGATCTGGCGATCGGTTATTTTTGGCATCGCTTGCCCAATATCGACTACTTCCCGCTGTTCCAGGAAACCCAGATCGCCTACTGCGCGCCGTCACACCCGCTGTTCGAGCAGGTGGGCGCGCTGACGCGCGAGGATGTCAGCCAGCATGACTGGGTCTGGCCCAGCCACCCCTTGCCGGAGATGCCGGCGCCGACCTCGATCGAACGCTTGACCGTGCTCACCGACAGCATGGACGGAGCGGCCCTGCTGATCCTGTCCGGCCAACACCTGGGCTTCCTGCCGCAGCATTATGCGGCCCGGCATGAACAGCTCGGGCAGCTGCATCCACTCAATCCGCAATTGCTGCGCTACGAGGTGGGCTTTCACGCGGCGGTGCGGCATTCGGCGCGGCAGCGGGAGCTGGTCAGTGAGTTCCTCAATGAGCTGATCGATATCTTCAACGCACCCTTGTAGGAGCGAGCATGCTCGCGATGGACGTTAACGATAACGGTGGAAACCTGACACCCCGTGGCGCTCTCTGGTTCATCGCGAGCATGCTCGCTCCTACAGGGGGCGGTGGTGGATTCAGAAATGGATCTCACTGGCCGGGATAACGTCGATCCGCGCCACTGAACTGCTCAGGTCGGCCCAATCCTTGTTGTGTTCGGCAATGATGTCTTCGGCCGTGGTTTTGCCATTGTCGACAGTGGAATGCGCGTCGGCGGCCAGCACCACGTCGTAACCCAGTTGATGCGCCTGGCGCAGGGTTGCATTCACACAGTAGTCGGTTTGCAGGCCACAGATGACCAGGCGATCGTAGTCTTGCACCGGCACCAGTTTCTGCAGGTTGGTCTGATAGAACGAATCGCCGGTGGTCTTACGAACGCGATCATCGTCGGGTGAGGTGTGCAACCCTTCGGCCAGTTGCCAGCCTGGAGCGCCGTGCTTGAAGAGGTCGCCCTCTTCTTCGTGCTGGATCAGCACCACCGCAACGCCGGCTTTTCTCGCCCGGGCACTGAGGCCATTGATCGTTTCGATGACCCGCTTGATCTCGAAGCACTCGTACTCGCCGGAGCACAGGGCCTGCTGAACGTCGATGATTAACAGTGCGGTGGTCATGGTACCTTCCTTGATGAGTTGAAAAATCAGGGGACGCGTGCGCCCCCCATTCAAACACAACCATCAGTAACCCAGCGACAACCCGGTATTACGCCGTGGATCGTTGGCTCCGTAGAAACGGTTCTTGCCCACCGGCTTGCCCTCCAGCGACGGCGCGCCCACCAGGATCGCCGCCAGGTGGTTGGCGTCCTGCGGACCGGCAAACTTGTGACCCCAGCTTTCGAGGATCTTCACCGTGTCCGGGCTGGTAGTGAAGGTCTCCAGGTTGGTTTCCTCCGGCAACCATTGCTGGTGGAAACGCGGCGCATCGACCGCTTCCTGGATGTTCATGCCGTAGTCGATCACGTTGAGCATGGTCAGCAGGGTCGCGGTGATGATGCGGCTGCCGCCGGGGGTGCCGACCACCATTACCACTTTGCCGTCCTTGGTGACGATGGTCGGGCTCATGGACGACAACGGGGCCTTGCCGGGCGCGATGGCGTTGGCCTCGCCCTGCACCAGGCCGTACATGTTCGGTACGCCGATTTTCGAGGTGAAGTCGTCCATTTCGTCGTTGAGGATGACCCCGGTCTTGCTGGCCATGACCCCGGCACCGAACCAGTCGTTGAGGGTGTAGGTCACCGACACCGCGTTGCCCCATTTGTCGACAATGGAGTAATGGGTGGTGTTGCTACCCTCATGGGGCGCCACGCCGGGCTTGAGATCCTTGGAGATGCCGGCCTTTTGCGGCTGGATGGCATCGCGCAGCTTGGTCGCGTAGTTTTTGTCGAGTAAATGCGCGATCGGGTTTTTCACGAAGTCCGGGTCGCCCAGGTAGCTGTTGCGGTCCACATAGGCGTGGCGCATCGCTTCGATCTGGTAGTGCATGCCCTGGGCCGAGTGGTAGCCCAGGTCCTTCATCGGATAGCCTTCGAGGATGTTCATGATCTGGCAGATCACCACCCCACCGGAGCTCGGTGGCGGTGCCGAGACCACATGGTAGCCGCGATAGTCACACTCGATGGGTGCCAACTCGCGCGTCTTGTATTTGTCGAGGTCGGCCTGGGTGATGATGCCCTTGTTGGCCTGGCTGGAGGTGACGATGGCGTCGGCCACCCAGCCCTTGTAGAAACCGTCGGCGCCTTTCTCCGAGATTTCCCGCAGGGTTTTGCCGAGGTCTTTCTGCACCAGTTTCTGGCCGACCTGCATCGGCTCGCCGTTGCTCAGGAAGATCGCGCCGGAATCCTTGATGTCCTTCTTGAACACATCGGTGGCGTACTCCAGCAACTCGACATCGCCCTGCTCCAGCACGAAGCCGTCTTCCGCCAGCTTGATCGCCGGGGCGATCACTTCCTTGCGTGGCTTGGTGCCGTATTTGGACAGCGCCAGCTCCATGCCGGACACGGTGCCCGGTACGCCGACGGCCAGGTGTCCGCGGGTGCTCAGGTCGGGGACGACGTTGCCCGCCTTGTCCAGGTACATGTCGGCGGTAGCGGCCAGCGGGGCTTTTTCACGGAAGTCGAGGAAGGTCTTGCGACCGTCGGCCAGTTGAATGGTCATGAAACCGCCACCCCCCAGGTTACCGGCCGCGGGATACACCACCGCCAGCGCGTAACCCACTGCAACAGCGGCGTCGACCGCATTGCCGCCGTTCTTCAGCACATCCACGCCCACATGGCTGGCCAAATGCTGGGCGGTGACCACCATGCCGTTTTCAGCCGCGACCGGGGCCACAGAGGCCGCATAGGCCGTCAGGCAGCTGAGCGCCAACGAGGTCGCAATCAGCGATTTGGCAAAAGGTTCGTACTTCATGAGTCGGTCTCTTTTTGTTTTAAAGTAGGAAAACGCTTCAAGAGCAGTAGGCAGTATGGTCGGGATTGCGTATTGCGCCTCCCCGGCGAGGCAGTATGCTTAACACCTGTTCAGCAATTCGGCGATGCGTGCGGCATGACCTACACCTACATCACCCTGGCATCACCCGTCGGCGAGTTGAAGCTGGTAGCGAACGATTGCCGTCTGGCGGCCATCCTCTGGGAAAATGACAAACCAGGCCGGGTGCGCCTCGGCCCGATGGACGAAGCGCCGGACAACCCGATCCTGATGCGCACCGCGCAACAGTTGCGCGAATACTTCACGGGCACACGCCAGGCGTTCGAGCTCGACCTTGATTTTGCCGGGACGGCATTCCAGAAGAAGGTCTGGAACGCCTTGTTGACCATTCCCTTTGGCCAGACCCGCAGCTACAGCCAGATCGCCGAGCAGATCGGCCACCCGAGCGCGGTGCGGGCAGTGGGTGCGGCGAATGGCAGGAACCCCATTTCGATCATCGCCCCTTGTCATCGGGTGATTGGCGCGTCGGGGAAATTGACCGGGTTTGCCGGGGGGCTGGAGGCGAAGCAGACATTACTCACGCTGGAAGGCGGCCAATGGCCCGAAACCGCGCGCCTCCCAGGCTTTTGATCTTGTAGGAGCTGCCGCAGGCTGCGATCTTTTGATCTTGTTGTTTAAAGCAAAGTCAAAAGATCGCAGCCTGCGGCAGCTCCTACAGGACGACATCACGCCGGTGTAGAAAGCTGCGCCTTGTATTCCTTTACATACTGCGTCGCCAGCGACTCTTTCTGCTTGTCGTCAAGCAACTTGCCCGCCATCTGGAAGAACTTCTGCTCCTCTTCTTCAAGGTGGTGATGGACCTTCTCGGACAATTTCTTCGCCGTCGCCAGCCAGGCCGGGCTGGACATCTCGGTGCCGTCCAGTTCTTCCATCATTTCATCCATCTCGTGGTGCTCGGAGATCGCGTGGCGACTGAGGTCAACACCATTGTCGAACTCCATCAGCGGGATGTAGAAATGCCGCTCTTCAGCGGTTTCGTGAGCCTGCAGTTCTGACTTGAGCTGCTTGTATGCGTCGACGCGCTCGGGGGTATCGCCGCTGGTACGGATCAGGGCTTTGGCGTAGGTACGCTGGCGCTCGTGGCTTTCGCGCAAGGCTTCGAAAATATTCACGGAATGTCCTCATCAGTCGCACTCGGGAATGGCGCGTCACAACAAGTGACCTCTGCGCACTGGCGACGGTTCCACTGGCTGAGGGTCATGGAACTATGGCGGCAACCACGATAGGCTGCCGATTCACTGCCATAAGGACATTGCCATGAACCTGCGGATAGAGTTCTCGCCCACCCCCACGGAAGAAGAGCGCCAGGCCATCCTGATGCCGCTGCGCGCCTACAATGCTTCGAAGGCCGACGGCGCCGTACCCGAGCATATCGCCCTGCTGGTACGTGACGAAAACGATGTGATCCTTGGCGGCCTTTACGCCAGGTTGTTCTACCAGTGGATGTTCATTGACCTGCTATCGGTGCCGGAGCAGGCCCGGGGACAGGGCATGGGCACGAAGCTGATGCAGATGGCCGAAGACCTGGCGCGGGAGAAAAAATGCGTGGGAATGTGGCTCGATACCTTTGAATTCCAGGCACCGGAGTTCTACAGGAAATGCGGCTACAGCGAGATTGGGCATATCGCCGACTACCCGCCGGGGTACAAGCACTTCTTCTTCCAGAAGCGCCTGGACTACTGACCACAACGCGAATCCCTGTAGGAGCTGCCGCAGGCTGCGATCTTTTGATCTTCGACGGACTTGAGATCGAGAAAAAACAAGATCAAAAGATCGCAGCCTGCGGCAGCTCCTACAGGGCATGCATCAACCCATCAGGTCAGAGGCAGGTGGCCAGTGCCGCCAAGCGGCGCTTGGCGACAAAGTCGTCTTGCTGAGCGTAGTAACTCAATACCGTGCCCGAGGCATCGGTGGTCACGTCGACGAACGACTCGGCCGAGCGGGTGTAGACGGTGGTGCTCCCCTTTGCTCCCGGCTCCAGGTACGCCGCAGCATCAACGCCGAACACCGCTTCGTCCTGCCAGGAAAATTGCACGCACTGGGCGACGTCCTTGGCCGGCTTGTCAGAGTTCAAGGTCTTGTACGGGGCCTTGGTACGAGCATCGTTCATCGCCGAGCCCGCGCATCCCGCCAGCAAGGTAGCGGCCAGCGCCACCATCAGAATTCGCATTGCATTCACTCATGAGGAAAAAGCGGACTGTATCACCGTGGCAGGGCGTATCGTTCTGCTTTACTTCATTAAAACCGCGACATCGCGTGACGATTCGCGCACCCTGTCGAGCCAATAGCGCTGTATTGCACCTTTCACTGGACGCCCCATGACACCCAACGCCGAGTTTTACAAACCGACCACTGAATATGCCGACAAGCTGATCAGCCAGATCGGTCAGACACCGTCCTGGATCGCCAAGCGAATCGGCGTCACCGACAAGCGCATTCGTTACATCCTTGAGGGCGAAAGAACCGTCAAGGGTGAAACCACGCCGATCCAGATGACCTATACCGAGCAGTTTGCACTCGAATGTCTGGCGGCAGCGGCCAAGGCCAGCAAGAAGCAGTCTTCGTAATTCGTATTCAAGGAGCGACCATGGCGGCACCCGAGCAACAACACGAACTGGCGCTGGAAAAGTTTCTCGACCAACGTCCCGAACTGCGCATCGAGCTCGACCACCTCAACCCGCTGCTGGCCCAGGCCAAGGGCGAGACCCTCGCGCAGTTTCGCGATGATCGTTTACACGAGGCCTTTGAAGCCGAAGCCGAGCGCCTGGGTTTGTTTGCCTGGGAGCTGACACTGCAATTGACCGCCGCCACTCCTGAGGATTATCAGGCCCAGCGCCTGGAAGTGCACCGGGAAGTCGCGGAAATGGCCGGCATGGACTGGCTGGAGTATTGCGACCTGTACGGAATACAACCGTAACCTTTGCTGAGGATCACTGCATCGATGCTGCCCACCGCCTCGAAGACCCACGCCAGCCCCGGACACCTGCACACGCAGAAATGGCGTGGGCGCATCGGCCTGAGCCTGGTGGCCATGCTTTCGGTGCTGGCCGGCATGACTGACGCGATCGGTTTCATGGCCAGTGGCGATTTCGTCTCGTTCATGAGCGGCAATACCACCCGGATGGCCGTCGCCATCAGTGCCGGCGACCTTGGGTTGACCCTGCGCCTGGTGATCCTCATCGCCACCTTCATCTTTGGCAATGCGCTGGGCATTATCGTCAGCCGCCTGGGCAGGCGCCGGTCACTGCCCTTGCTGTTGTGCATTGCCGCCCTGCTGTGCGCCGCCGCGGCCTGGCCCTATGACTCGCAATTGCCTGCCCTGCTGGCAGCCATCATCGCCATGGGCATGCTCAATGCCGCCGTGGAAGAGGTCAACGGCCTGCCGGTCGGCCTGACCTATGTGACCGGCGCCCTGTCGCGCTTTGGCCGCGGACTGGGGCGCTGGATGCTCGGCGAGCGCCGCAACGGTTGGCGCGTACAACTGATCCCCTGGACCGGCATGTTCGCCGGCGCGGTACTCGGTGCCGTGCTGGAACATCATTTCGGGCTCAAGGCGCTGTTTGCCAGCGGCCTGCTGGCGGCTGCGCTGGGAGTGCTGTCGCTGAAGATCCCGCGGCGTTGGCAGTTGGGCTACATGCCGCGCTGATTTTTTTGCTGCCTGTGGGGGGCCCTTCGCGAGCAGGCTCGCTCCCACAGGTTTTGCGGTGCAGCTGCGAACTTTGCCATCACACAAATCCCTGTGGGAGCGAGCCTGCTCGCGAAGGGGCCCGCACAGGCGACATCGATTTAGCCCCAACGCCGATAAAGCTTTATCATGGCCGCAGTTTCGTTGATCGAGTCCGCCATGAAGTTCGCCATCGCCGTATTTTCCGCCGCCCATGCGCCCTCTTCGCGCCGCGCCTTGCTGTTCGCCCAGGCGCTGCTCGCCGGCGGGCATGAGATTGTCCGGCTGTTTTTCTACCAGGATGGCGTGTACAACGCGTCCGGCAGCGTGGTCACACCCCAGGACGAGCTCGATGTGCCACGGCAATGGAGCGCCTTCGTCAGCGAAAACCAACTCGATGGCGTGGTGTGCATCGCCGCCGCCTTGCGCCGTGGCGTGTTGAACGAGGAGGAAGCCAGGCGCTATCAGCGCGAGGCTGTGGCCGTCGGAGCACCGTGGGAATTGTCCGGGCTCGGCCAATTGCATGACGCGGTGCAGGATGCCGACCGCCTGATTTGCTTCGGAGGTGCGTGAAATGGCCAAGTCCTTGCTGATCATCAGCCGCCAGTCGCCCTGGTCCGGTCCAGGCGCGCGTGAAGCGCTGGACATCGTGCTGGCGGGCGGCGCCTTCGATCTGCCGATCGGCCTTCTGTTTCTCGACGACGGCGTGTTCCAGCTCGCCCCCCATCAGCACGCCAAGGCCCTGCAACAGAAAGACCTGAGCGCCAACCTGCAGGCGCTGCCGATGTTCGGCGTCGAAGAACTGTTTGTCTGTGCCGACAGCGCTGCCGAACGCGGCCTGGCCCCTGGCGCCCTGGCACTGCAGGAAGCGCGCGTGCTTGCCGCCCACGAAATCACCGCACTCATTGACCATTACGACCAGGTGATCACCCTCTGATGTCGACTTTGCATGTGTTGTCTCATTCCCCGTTCGGCGACGACCGCCTGAACAGCTGCCTGCGCATAACCGGCGCCAACGACGCATTGCTGCTGTGCGGTGACGCCGCCTATGCCCTGCAGCCGGGCAGCGCCCCTTTCACGGCGCTGAGTGCCCGCGGCCTGGCCCTCTACGTGCTGGCCGAAGATGCCCAGGCCCGGGCTATCGAAGTTCCGGGTTGGGCTACGGCTGTCGATTATCCGGCCTTCGTCGAACTGTCGATCCACCACGCCAAGGTCAACAGCTGGCTATGAATGTATTGACGGTCGGCGCACGCGCCATCGAGCTGGACAAGGACGGTTTTCTGGTCGAACTCAGTGACTGGTCGGCCGACGTCGCCAGTGCCCTGGCCGCCGCCGAAGACATCGAGTTGAGCCCCGAGCACTGGGAAATCCTCGAACTGTTGCGCAGCTTCTACGCCGAATTCCAGCTGTCGCCGGCGACCCGGCCGCTGATCAAGTACACCGCATTGAAACTCGGCCCGGACAAAGGCAACAGCCTGCACCTGAACCGACTGTTCAAAGGCACCCCTGCCAAACTCGCCGCGAAACTGGCGGGCCTGCCCAAACCGACGAATTGCTTATGACCGACTACCCAGCGTTGACCCTCGAAACGCCCGCCGAGCACCCATTCGCCCAATTCGTGCGCATCCTCGGCAAAGGCAAGCGTGGCGCCCGCGACCTGACGCGTGAAGAAGCCCGCGCCGCCATGGGCATGGTGCTTGACGACCAGGTCGAGGACACCCAGCTCGGCGCCTTCCTGATGCTGTTGCGCCACAAGGAAGAAAGCGCGCAGGAAATGGCCGGTTTTGCCGAAGCCTTGCGCGAGCGCTTGCAAGCGCCAGCATTGGCGGTCGACCTCGACTGGCCGACCTATGCCGGCAAGAAGCGTCACCTGCCGTGGTACCTGCTGGCCGCCAAGTGCCTGGGGCAGAACGGTGTGCGGGTGTTCATGCACGGTGGCGGCGCGCACACCGCCGGTCGACTCTACAGCGAACAACTGCTCGATGAACTGAACATCCCCTTGTGCCGCGACTGGCAGCAGGTCGGCACAGCGCTGGACAACGGCGGCCTGGCCTTCATGCCGTTGGTGGATTGGGCGCCGCAACTGCAACGCATGATCGACCTGCGCAACACCCTCGGCCTGCGCTCGCCGATCCACTCCCTGGCGCGCATTCTCAACCCGTTGGGCGCCCGTTGCGGTCTGCAAAGCATCTTCCATCCCGGTTACCAGGCAGTGCATCGCGATGCCAGCGGTTTGCTCGGCGACACCGCGATCGTGGTCAAGGGCGATGGTGGCGAAATCGAGATCAACCCCGACGCCGATAGCCACTTGTATGGCACCCGCGGTGGCGAGAGCTGGGATGAGGAGTGGCCGCAATTGTCAAGCCAGCGCCACGTCAAGCCTGCCAGCCTGGAACCTGCGCATCTCAAGGCGGTATGGCGCGGCGAGGTGGTGGACAGCTACCCGCAAATGGCCCTGATCTCGACCATGGCCCTGGCGCTGCGTGGCCTCGGCCAGAGCCGCGAACAAGCTTTCAAGACCGCCCAGCAGTATTGGGATGCCCGGGACAAATCAATTTAATCGATCATAACCCACTAAGCTTTGCGCTATTTTATCGAACCTATCGGCATAGACTCCTCTCCAACGCTTATCGGTTGAGGAGTCATGGACATGGGATTGTTAGTAGAAGGTCGCTGGCAGGACAAGTGGTACGAAAGCAAGGACGGCACGTTCCAGCGCGAACAGGCGCAGCGTCGCAACTGGGTCACCGCTGACGGCCAACCGGGCCCCAGTGGTGTCGGTGGTTTTGCTGCCGAACCTGGGCGTTATCACCTCTACGTGTCCCTCGCCTGCCCGTGGGCTCATCGCACGCTGATCCTGCGCAAACTCAAGGGCCTGGAAAGCCTGATCGACGTGTCGGTGGTCAGCTACCTGATGCTGGAGAACGGTTGGACGTTCGACAAGTCCCACGGCTCCACCGGCGACAAACTCGATCACTTTGACTTCATGCACCAGCGCTACACCGCCGACACCGCCGACTACACCGGCCGCGTCACGGTGCCGGTGCTTTGGGACAAACAACAGAAACGCATCGTCAACAATGAATCGGCGGAAATCATCCGCATGTTCAATGGTGCCTTCGATGAACTGACCGGCAATGACCTGGATTTCTATCCGGCACCGCTGCGCGGCGAGATCGACGCGCTGAACGAGCGGATCTATCCGGCCGTGAACAACGGCGTATACCGCGCCGGGTTTGCTACCTCGCAAACCGCCTATGAGGAGGCCTTCGATGAACTGTTCACAGAACTGGATCGCCTGGAGCAGCTGTTAAGTGCCAATCGCTACCTGACCGGCGAGTACCTGACTGAAGCGGACATCCGCCTGTTCACGACGCTGATTCGATTCGACGCGGTCTATTACGGCCACTTCAAGTGCAACCTGCGACGCATTGCCGATTATCCGAACCTGTCGAATTGGCTGCGGGAGATTTACCAGTGGCCAGGGATTGCCGAGACGGTGGATTTCGAACACATCAAAAACCACTACTACGGCAGTCACAAGACCATCAACCCGACGGGGATAGTGCCCAAGGGGCCGGCGCAGGGTTTCACCGCCGCCCATGATCGGGAGCGGTTGAGCGGGAAAGGGGTTTGGCGCAGGGCCTGAAGGCTGATCGTTCCCATGCTCCGCGTGGGAATGCATCCCGTGACGCTCCGCGTCACAGCGTCAGAAGCGGAACGCAGAGCGTCCCTGGCGGCATTCCCACGCAGAGCGTGGGAACGATCGGATGCAGAGATTCAGACTTGCGCCTGAGCCCCTTCAAACCACGCCAGTTTCTCGCGCAGTTGCACCACTTCTCCCACGATCACCAGCGTCGGCGCATGCACTTCATGCTCCGCCACCAGCCGTGGCAGGTCCGCCAGGGTGCCGGTAAACACCCGCTGATTGACCGTAGTGCCCTGCTGGATCAACGCCGCCGGGGTATCCGCACCGCGACCATGCTTGATCAACTGCTCGCAGATACTCGGCAAGCCTACCAGTCCCATGTAGAACACCAGGGTCTGCGCCGGCGCGACCAGGTCGGCCCACGGTAGATCGGTGGAGCCGTCCTTCAGGTGACCGGTGATGAACCGCACCGACTGCGCGTAATCGCGGTGGGTCAGCGGAATCCCGGCATAAGCAGCACAACCGCTGGCCGCCGTGATGCCCGGTACGACCTGGAACGGGATGCCATGGGCCGCCAATTCTTCGATCTCTTCACCGCCACGGCCGAAGATGAACGGATCGCCGCCCTTCAACCGCACCACACGCTTGCCTTGCTTCGCCAGGTCGACCAGTTGCTGGTTGATCTGGTCCTGCGGCACGGCGTGATCGGCGCGGCGCTTGCCGACATAGACGCGCTCGGCATCACGACGGCACAACTCGAGGATCGCCGGTGCCACCAAGCGGTCGTACAGCACCACGTCGGCTTGCTGCATCAGGCGCAAGGCGCGGAACGTCAGCAGGTCCGGATCACCGGGACCGGCGCCCACCAGATACACCTCACCGGTGGCCACCGGCGCCTCTCCAGCAATCTTCGCCTGCAGCAATCGCTCGGCTTCCCCGCCCTGCCCGGCCAGTTGCCGGTCGGCAATCGGGCCCTGGAACACGTCTTCCCAGAACGCACGACGTTGCTGCACGTCCGGGAACAGCTTTTTCACCTGGTGCCGGAAACGCGCCGCCAGGCCAGCCAGTTGACCGTAGGTCGAAGGAATCCAGGTTTCGATCTTGGCGCGGATCAATCGCGCCAGCACCGGTGCGTCGCCACCGCTGGACACGGCAATGATCAGCGGCGAACGGTCGACAATGGCTGGGAAGATCACGCTGCACAAGGCCGGCGCGTCCACCACATTGACCGGCACGCAACGCCGATGGGCATCGGCGGACACCTGTGCATTGAGCGTTTCGTCGTCGGTGGCCGCAATGATCAGCGCGCAACCGTCCAGGTCCGACTCGAGGTAACCGCGCATCAGGCACTCGCCAGCGCTGGCGCTGACCAACTCGCGCAGCTGGGTTTCGATTTCAGGTGCGACCACCCGCAGCAGCGCACCGGCATCGGCCAGCAGGCGGGATTTGCGCAAGGCAATTTCCCCCCCGCCGACGACCAACACACGACTGCCGCGAAGGTTATGGAACAGCGGCAGATAGTTCATTTAGCCGATGACCTCAAGGCCACCCATGTACGGCTTGAGCACCTCAGGCACACGGATCGAACCGTCGGCCTGCTGGTAGTTTTCCAGCACCGCCACCAGGGTACGACCGACCGCCAGGCCGGAACCGTTCAGAGTGTGTACCAGTTCCGGCTTGCCGGTTTCCGGGTTACGGAAACGCGCTTGCATACGACGGGCCTGGAAATCGCCGCAGTTGGAGCACGAGGAGATTTCACGGTATTTGTCCTGGCTCGGAATCCACACTTCCAGGTCATAGGTCTTGACCGCGCTGAAGCCCATGTCGCCGGTGCACAGCGCGATGGTGCGGTAAGGCAATTCCAGCAGTTGCAGGACTTTCTCGGCGTTGGCGGTCAGGCCCTCGAGCGCTTCCATCGAAGTCGACGGCTCGACGATCTGGACCATCTCGACCTTGTCGAACTGGTGCTGGCGGATCATGCCGCGGGTGTCGCGACCCGACGCACCGGCTTCACTGCGGAAGCACGGCGTGTGGGCAACGAACTTGATCGGCAGCAGTTTCGAATCGACGATTTCGCCGGCGACGATATTGGTCAGCGACACTTCGGCGGTCGGGATCAGGTAAAGGTCGGCTTCGCCTTCGCGCGCGATCTTGAACAGGTCTTCTTCAAACTTCGGCAGTTGACCGGTGCCTTGCAGCGCCGGAGCCTGGACCAGATAAGGCGTGTAGGCCTCTTCGTAGCCGTGCTCGGTAACGTGCAGGTTGATCATGAACTGCGCCAGGGCGCGGTGCAGGCGGGCGATCGGGCCGCGCAGCAGGGCGAAACGAGCGCCGGACAGCTTGGCGGCGGTCTCGAAGTCGAGCCAGCCGAATTTTTCGCCCAGGGCGACGTGGTCCTGTACCGGGAAATCGAACGCGGTCGGCGTGCCCCAGCGGCGCACTTCGACGTTGCCGTCTTCGTCGTCGCCAATCGGCACCGATTCGTGTGGCAAGTTGGGAATGCCGAGCACGATCGAGTCCAGTTCGGTCTGGATCGCGTCCAGTTCGGTTTTACCGGCACTCAACTCGCCCGCCATGCGCTCGACGTCGGCCATCAACGGGGCGATGTCTTCGCCGCGCTGCTTGGCCTGACCGATGGATTTGGAGCGCGCGTTACGTTCAGCCTGCAGTGCTTCGGTGCGGGTCTGGACGGTCTTGCGCTGTTCTTCCAGCGCTTCGATGCGCGCGACATCCAGGGTAAAGCCACGGGATGCCAGGCGGTCCGCTACGTCCTGAAGGTTGCTACGTAACAGTTTGGAATCGAGCATGTCGGTCTCTCGTTATCAAAGTTTGGTCAAGGACAGGCCAGCCCAGGTGGCGAGCAGCCCGCCGAATACGCTGATGGCAGCATAGCCCAGGGCTAGCGGCACCTGCCCGCTTTCCAGCAGGCGCACCGTATCCAGTGAAAAGGATGAAAAAGTCGTCAGCCCCCCGAGGAAGCCGATGATCAACCCGGCACGCACCTCGATGGGCACCTCCGGGCGTAGTAAAAACAGGCCGTATAAAACGCCGATCAGCAAACAGCCGACGATATTAACGGCCAGCGTCGCGGTATAGAAGTGCCGCGGCCAATTAGCGTTGATCCAGTTGCCCGTGGCAAAGCGTAACAAGGTGCCGGCTACACCGCCGGCGGAAACCGCAAGGATCAAGGGGAGCACTATTTTCTCCGCTGCCGGGGGCTTAATCGGTCTAGTTTCGCCAGGTGATTGAGCTTTTCGCCAATCTTCAGCTCCAGGCCACGGGGCACTGGCTGGTAAAACGGGATCGGGTCAAGTTCTTCCGGGAAATAGTCTTCTCCGGCAGCGTAGGCATCAGGTTCGTCATGGGCATAACGGTATTCGTCGCCATAACCGAGCTGCTTCATCAACTTGGTCGGCGCGTTGCGCAGGTGCAGCGGCACTTCCAGCGAGCCATGCTCGGCGGCGGCACGTAGTGCGGTCTTGAAGCCCATGTACACCGCGTTGCTTTTCGGCGCGCACGCCATATAAGTAATGGCCTGCGCGACCGCCAGCTCGCCTTCGGGGCTGCCGAGGCGCTCCTGCACTTCCCACGCCGCCAGGCACAGGCTAAGCGCACGCGGGTCGGCATTGCCGATATCTTCGCTGGCCATGCGCACCACGCGCCGGGCCAGGTACAACGGATCGCAACCGCCATCGATCATGCGCGCGAACCAGTACAACGCGCCGTCGGGGTTGGAACCACGCACGGATTTGTGCAGCGCAGAGATCTGGTCGTAGAACGCTTCGCCACCCTTGTCGAAACGCCGGCGGGTATCACCGAGCAGGCTTTGCAGCAGATCGATGCCGATCTCGCTGTTGTCTTCGGCCAGGTCCGAGGCGTTTTCCAGCAGATTGAGCAGGCGTCGGCCATCGCCATCGGCGGCGGACAACAGCATCTGGAAGCCCTCATCGCTGAGGGTCAGGTTGCGCTTGCCCAGGCCACGCTCTTCGGTCAGCGCGCGGTGCACCAGTTTGCGCAAGGCGGCTTCGTCGAGGCTCTTGAGCACATAGACCCGTGCGCGCGACAGCAAGGCGTTGTTGAGTTCGAACGAGGGGTTTTCCGTGGTCGCGCCGATGAAAATCAGCGTGCCGTCTTCGACATACGGCAGGAACGCATCCTGCTGGGACTTATTGAAGCGGTGCACTTCGTCGACGAACAGGATCGTGCGTCGGCCGTACTGCGCGGCCTGCTGCTTGGCGATTTCCACCGCCTGGCGAATCTCCTTCACGCCGGCGAGCACTGCCGACACCGTTTCGAAATGCGCCTCCGATACTTGCGCGAGCAAACGCGCCAGGGTGGTCTTGCCCACCCCTGGCGGCCCCCAGAAAATCATCGAATGCAGGGCACCCTGCTCCAGCGCTTCGCGCAAGGGCTTGCCGCGAGCGAGCACGTGTTCCTGACCGACGTACTCGTCCAGGTTGGTCGCGCGCAAACGGGCGGCCAAGGGTTGGGCGATCGGGGTGCTGCGAAACAGGTCCATCACGTACTTTTACAACCTCGCTATGAAAACAGCATCCCCTGTAGGAGCCGGCTTGCTGGCGATGGCATTTTGTCATTCAACATTAATGTCGACTGCCCCACCCATCGCCAGCAAGCCGGCTCCTACAAAGGGTTTCGCGTTTTATTCCTGGATTACATCGGCACCCTTGGGAATGTCGAACTTGAATTTCGATGCCGGGATCGGCTCGTTAGCCTTGACCCCGGTGAACAGGATATTGGTGCGCTGGCCGACACTGTCGATCAGTTGCATATCATTGACCAGGCCATTGCGGAACGACAGGCGCAGGCTGTCGAACAGGGTGTCCTTGGTCTTGGGCTTCAAAGTGAAGTCGATCACGCCGCCGGCTTCCTTGGCGCTGATATCGAAGCTCTGGCTGATCTTCGACACGTCACCGGACAGCAGCAGGGCTGGCGTCTGGGTCAGGCGTTGATCGAGGTTCTTGATGGTGGCCTGCTCCAGGTCCGGGTCCCACAGGGTGACCTTTTTACCGTCGGAGACCATGGTCTGCTCGGCAGGCGCATTGGTGTGCCAATAGAACAGGCCAGGGCGCTGCAGCGACATCTCGCCGGCGGTTTCCTGCAATTGGGTACCTGTGCCATCCAGGGTCAGCTGGGAGAAGCGCGCAGTCAGGGTCTGGGATTTTTCCAGCAATTGGGTCAGGCGTGCCACGTCCTTGTCATCGGCGTGGGCCGAGAGCGTGCTCAAAGCCAGTACCGGCAGCAACAGCATGCGGATCAGACGCATGGGAGTCCTCATAACATTCGTGGGAGTGCGGGCGGCGCCTTGGGGCGCCACCCCTTTTCAGTATCGGGTCAGTCGCGTACCGGGCCAGGGGCCAGGACTTCACGCGAACCGTTGGTGTTCATGGACGTCACGACCCCGGCCATTTCCATGGCTTCGATCATGCGCGCGGCGCGGTTGTAGCCGATCTTCAGCTTGCGCTGTACCGCGGAGATGGACGCGCGACGGCTTTCAAGGACGAACTGCACTGCTTCGTCATACAGCGCGTCGGCCTCGGGATCATCGCCGTCGCCGCCACCGCTGCTGCCTTCAAAGCCGCTGCCGGCCTCTTCGACACCGTTGAGGATGTCGTCGTTGTATTCCGGCGCGCCGCGCAGTTTCCAGGCCTCGACCACGCGGTGAACCTCATCGTCGGAAACGAACGCGCCGTGAACCCGGATCGGCAGGCTGGTACCCGGTGGCATGTACAACATGTCACCGTGACCCAGCAATTGCTCGGCGCCACCCTGGTCGATGATGGTCCGCGAGTCGATCTTGCTCGACACCTGGAACGCCATGCGCGTGGGGATGTTGGCCTTGATCAGGCCGGTGATCACGTCCACCGACGGACGCTGGGTCGCAAGGATCAAGTGGATACCTGCCGCCCGCGCCTTCTGGGCGATACGCGCGATCAGCTCTTCGACCTTCTTGCCGACGATCATCATCATGTCGGCGAATTCGTCGACCACCACGACGATGGTCGGCAGTTTCTGCAACAGCGGCGCTTCGTCGTGGATGCTTTCGCGCTTGTACAACGGGTCGCTCAATGGCTCGCCGGCGTCCTGCGCCTCCTTGACCTTGGCGTTGAAGCCGGACAGGTTACGCACGCCCATCTTCGCCATCAGCTTGTAGCGCCGCTCCATCTCGGCGACGCTCCAGCGCAAGGCGTTGGCGGCGTCCTTCATATCGGTGACCACCGGGCACAGCAGGTGCGGAATGCCTTCGTAGATCGACAGCTCGAGCATTTTCGGGTCGATCATGATCAGCTTGGCATCTTCCGGACCGGACTTGAACAGGATCGACAGGATCATCGCGTTCACCCCCACCGACTTACCGGAACCGGTCGTACCGGCCACCAGCAGGTGCGGCATCTTCGCCAGGTCGGTGATCACCGGCTTGCCACCGATGTCATGACCCAGGGCCAGGGTGACCGGGGACTTGAAGTTGTCGTACTCGGGGGTCGACAGCACTTCGGAGAAGCGCACGATCTGCCGGTCTTCGTTGGGAATCTCGATACCGACCGTGGTCTTGCCCGGAATCACTTCCACCACACGCACGCTGGTCACGGCCAGGGAACGCGCCAGGTCTTTCGCCAGGTTGGAGATACGGCTGACCTTGACCCCGGCCGCTGGCTGGATCTCGTAACGGGTAATCACCGGACCCGGATGGATCGAATCCACGGTGACTTCGACGCCGAATTCCTTGAGCTTGATTTCCAGCAGGTGGCCGACGGCCGCCAGGGATTCGGGCGAGTAATTGAGTTGTTTCTTTTCCGCCGGGTCGAGAATCGAGATCGGCGGCAAAGTGCCCTCCACAGCGCTGTCGACGAACAACGGCGCCTGCTTTTCTTTTTCCACGCGCTTGCTCGGCGCTGGCGGCTTGGGTGGCGCCGGGGCAATCACCGGTGGCACCTGCTTCTCGCGCTCGGACATGTGCTTGCTCAGGGCCTGCTCGCGCTCGATCAGGCGCTCCTTGACCTTGGCCTGTTCGCGCTTGTCGGTGACGGTTGGCGCGACCACGTCGTGCACGCGCTCATCGACTTCACGCAGCTGCGCCACCAGTTGCTTGCGCTCGGTACGGGCTGCCCACCAGCGATTGGCGGCACCCTGGAACAGCTCGAACAGGTCGAGGGTGATCTTGCCGGTAACGTCCATCACCTTGAACCATGACAGGTCGGTGAACACCGTGAGACCGAACAGGAACAAGGCGATGAACAGCAGCGTGCTGCCCTGGATGTTCAGCGCGTTCTTCGCCAGGTCGCCAAGGCTCTCGCCCAGCGCTCCCCCGGCGCCGGCCGGCAGACCGGTCGCGGCATGGAAATGGATGTGCGCCAGCGCGGCGCCCGACAGCACCAGGAACACCAGGCCGATCAGGCGCCAGGAGAACAGCCAGCCGCTCCACTCCCACGGCTCATGGCGTTGGCGGAAGATCTGATAGGCCTTGATCGCCAGCAATAACGGGAAGATATAGGCAAAGTAACCCAGCACCATGAACAGGATATCGGCGCTGTAGGAACCCGCCGGGCCGCCGAAGTTTTGAACGTCCTCGATCTTGCTGTTGTGGCTCCAGCCCGGATCGTCCTTGCCATAGGTCAGCAAGGCCATCATCAGGAACAGGCACAACGCACCGATGGCGATCAATGCACCTTCCTTGAGGCGGTAGTGCAGGTGCTGACGCCAGAGTGGAACAACTGTTTTGGGTGCTGCGGTGGATTTCTTCAAAACCTGTTTTTCCTGCGCCAATGGCGCGTCCATCTGTTGAATGACTATAAAACTGCCCAATCCAGGCAGGTAAAAAAGTTAACAGGCGTAACCGGGACTACTTTTAACACTGCGCATCGGTTTTCATAAACACGAAATGCGATGCCGATTTTGTTACAAACACTGTTATAGCCAGGCATTGTACGGGTTTGTACGTGCGATGCCATGCTGGCAACTCTTGGGTGTAGCATAGTCAACAGCACATTACGTGCGACTCAATTTGAGCACGCATTCTCTTTTGTGACAAAGGCTTATGAGGTGTTTTTATGAGCGTAGCGAAGCATTCCCGCCTGATCATCCTGGGATCCGGCCCCGCGGGTTACAGCGCAGCCGTGTATGCCGCTCGCGCCAACCTCAAGCCCGTTGTCATTACCGGCATACAGGCAGGTGGCCAGCTCACTACCACCGTGGAAGTCGATAACTGGCCAGGCGATGTCGAAGGCCTGACTGGCCCGGTCCTGATGGAACGCATGCAAAAACACGCCGAGCGCTTTGCCACCGAGATCGTTTACGACCACATCCATACCGCCAAGTTGCAACAGCGCCCCTTCGAACTTATCGGTGACAGCGGCACTTATACCTGCGACGCACTGATTATCGCCACGGGCGCGTCGGCGCAGTATCTGGGGCTGCCTTCGGAAGAGACCTTTGCCGGCAAAGGGGTTTCAGCTTGCGCGACCTGCGACGGCTTCTTCTATCGCAACCAGGTGGTCGCGGTGGTGGGGGGCGGCAATACCGCCGTTGAAGAAGCGCTCTATTTGTCGAACATTGCCCGGGAAGTCCATCTGATCCACCGTCGCGACAAGTTGCGCTCGGAAAAGATTCTTCAGGACAAACTCTTTGAAAAAGCCGCCAAGGGCAATATTCGCCTGCACTGGAACCAGAATCTGGACGAGGTGCTGGGCGACGCCAGCGGCGTGACTGGCGCGCGCCTGCGCGACAGTCATACCGGCGCGATCACTGAGCTGCCCCTGACCGGCGTGTTCATCGCCATCGGCCACAAGCCCAATACCGACCTGTTCACGGGCCAACTGGAAATGCGTGATGGCTATCTGCTGGTCAACGGTGGCAGCGAAGGCAATGCGACGGCAACCGCCATTGAAGGGGTGTTTGCCGCGGGTGACGTCGCCGATCACGTCTATCGCCAGGCCGTCACCTCTGCTGGCGCCGGCTGCATGGCCGCCCTGGACGCGGAAAAATACCTCGACGACATTCCCACTGTTTGACGGCAAACTTCACGGCGGGCCTACGCCCGCCATCGCCCTCCCCTTCTGTAAGCCCTGATGCCATGCTGACCTGGTTACAACGCAACACCCTGACGTTCCCGGCCCTGGAAAAGGCCATGCGCGATCCCAATGGATTACTGGCGGCCGGTGGCGACTTGTCCGCCGATCGGCTGATCCAGGCCTACCGCCATGGCTGCTTCCCCTGGTTTTCCGAAGGCCAGCCGATCCTCTGGTGGTCGCCGGACCCTCGCACCGTGCTGTTTCCCGATGAACTGCACGTGTCCCGCAGCCTGAACAAACTGCTGCGCCAACAACGCTATCAAGTGACCTTCGACCAGGATTTTGCCGCGGTTATCCGTGCCTGCGCCGCTCCCCGGGAATATGCGGACGGCACCTGGATCACCGAAGCCATGCAGGACGCCTACATCGAACTGCACAAACGCGGCCATGCGCATTCGGTAGAGGTCTGGGACCAGGATGAACTGGTGGGCGGGCTGTATGGCCTGGCGATGGGCCAGCTGTTTTTCGGCGAATCCATGTTCAGCCTGGCCGATAACGCGTCGAAATTTGGCTTTGCCACATTGGTACGACATCTGAAAGACTCGGGTTTCGTGCTCATCGATTGCCAGATGCCCACCGATCATTTGCATAGCCTGGGTGCGCGAGCGATTCCGCGCCAGGTGTTTGCCGATTACCTGGCGCGGCATCTGGATCAGCCCAATCGTGCAACCTGGGTTTGCTGAGCGACTTTGGCTCGCGTGGCTTACACTTATCCAAAAGCTTTCCGAGGGTTGATCATGACCGAGTTGGCGCGTTTGAAGTTTTATGCCACTCAACCCCACTCCTGCAGCTATCTGCCCGAGGAGCAGGCCACCACCCTGTTTCTCGACCCTAGCCAGCCCATGGATGTGCACGTGTATGCAGATCTCTCCGAGATGGGTTTTCGGCGCAGTGGCGACCACCTGTATCGCCCCCATTGCCAGAATTGCAACGCGTGCGTACCGGCGCGCATTCCGGTAGGGCAATTCACGCCCAATCGTCAGCAAAAACGCATTTTCAAACGCAACGCCGACTTGCAAGTCCGCCCCGCCAAGCCAGGTTTCAGCGAAGAATATTTCGATCTTTATCAGCGCTACATCGAAGAACGCCATGCCGATGGCGACATGTACCCGCCCAGCCGCGATCAGTTCTCGACCTTCCTGGTTCGCGATCTGCCTTTTTCGCGGTTCTACGAATTTCGCCTCCAGGGTCGACTACTGGCGATCGCCGTCACCGACCTTCTGCCGAACGGTCTGTCGGCGGTCTACACCTTCTATGAGCCCGGCGAAGAGCGCCGCAGCCTGGGACGCTACGCGATACTGTGGCAAATCGCCGAAGCCCGGCGCCTGGGGCTGGACGCGGTTTACCTGGGCTACTGGATCAAGAACTGCAAAAAAATGAGCTACAAGACCCAGTATCGCCCCATCGAACTGCTGATAAACCAGCGCTGGGTCGTCCTGAACTAGAGCAAGCCCTAAACCCCTTGGCTTAAACACCATTTTTCGGGCACAATGCACGCCGCTTTTGCCTGGCGCAGTTGCACCGGGCCATTCATTGGACACCGAGGGCTTTACTGCATGTCGAAAGAAGACAGCTTCGAAATGGAAGGCACTGTCGTCGACACCCTGCCCAACACCATGTTTCGTGTGGAGTTGGAAAATGGGCACGTCGTAACCGCGCATATCTCCGGCAAGATGCGCAAGAACTACATTCGTATTCTTACCGGTGACAAAGTGCGCGTCGAGCTGACGCCCTATGACTTGAGCAAAGGGCGCATCACTTACCGCGCTCGCTAATCAGGTCAATACAAGACGCCCGGCTTATGCCGGGCGTTTTTGTTTGCCTGGGATTTGACACCCCACCGCAATTCCAATGTGGGAGCGAGCCTGCTCGCGAATGTGTCGTGCCAGCTAGCATTTCATTCACTGTTGCAACGCCTTCGCGAGCAGGCTCGCTCCCACATTGGTTCAGTGTATTTTTCGAGACAGCAAAAAGGCGCCTCTCGGCGCCTTTTTGTTTTTGCTTCTGAACGTCAGGCCATCTCGGCCGTGGTCTCGAAGTCGAAGGTCAGCTCGCCGTCCTTCAGATCGATATGAACCACGCCACCATGGTCGGCCAGTTCGCCAAACAGGATCTCTTCCGCCAGCGGACGCTTGATCTTGTCCTGTATCAAACGTGCCATCGGGCGAGCCCCCATAGCCGTGTCGTAGCCAGTTGCCGCCAGCCAGCCTCGTGCAGCGTCGGTCACTTCCAGCTGCACGCGCTTGTCTTCCAGCTGCGCCTGAAGCTCGGTAAGGAACTTGTCCACCACGCTCTTGATGACCTCATGGCTGAGGCGACCAAACTGGATGATGGTGTCCAGGCGGTTGCGGAACTCTGGCGTGAAGCTCTTCTTGATCACTTCCATCGCATCGGACGAGTGGTCCTGATGGGTGAAACCGATCGAAGCACGGGCTGCGGTTTCGGCACCGGCGTTGGTCGTCATGATGACGATCACGTTACGGAAATCCGCCTTGCGCCCGTTGTTATCGGTCAGCGTCCCGTGGTCCATGACCTGCAGCAGCAGGTTGAAGACTTCCGGATGCGCCTTTTCGATTTCATCGAGCAACAGCACGCAATGTGGCTGCTTGGTGATGGCTTCGGTCAGCAGACCGCCCTGGTCGAACCCGACATAGCCTGGAGGCGCACCGATCAGACGCGATACGGTGTGGCGCTCCATGTACTCGGACATGTCGAAACGAATCAGCTCGACCCCCAGCGCCTTGGCCAACTGCCGTGCCGCTTCGGTTTTACCGACACCGGTAGGCCCTGCGAACAGGAACGAACCCACAGGCTTGTCAGGCGACTTGAGGCCGGCACGGGACAGCTTGATCGCGGTCGCCAGCGAATCGATCGCCGCATCCTGGCCAAACACCGTCAGCTTCAGGTCACGCTCAAGGTTACGCAGCAGCTCTTTATCGGAACTGGTGACGTGTTTTGGTGGAATCCGCGCGATTTTCGCGACGATGTCCTCGACTTGAGGCACTTCGATGCGTTTCACCCGTTTTTCCACCGGCTGCAGGCGCTGGAAGGCACCCGCCTCGTCGATAACGTCGATGGCCTTGTCCGGCATGTGCCGGTCATTGATGTAGCGCGAAGCCAGTTCGGCAGCGGCGCGCAGGGCCTCATCACTGTATTCGATATTGTGATGGGTCTCGAAACGCCCTTTCAGGCCGCGCAGGATACCGATGGTGTCTTCCACCGAAGGTTCCGACACGTCAACCTTCTGGAAGCGCCGAGCCAGTGCACGATCCTTCTCGAAGATCCCGCGGAATTCCTGGAACGTGGTCGAACCGATGCACCGGATATCACCGGACGACAGCAGCGGCTTGAGCAGGTTCGAGGCATCCATGACGCCACCGGACGCGGCACCCGCGCCGATGATGGTGTGGATTTCGTCGATGAACAGGATCGCCTGCGGACGTTTTTTCAGCTCATTGAGCAACGCCTTGAAGCGCTTCTCGAAATCGCCGCGGTATTTGGTCCCGGCCAGCAATGCGCCCAGGTCCAGGGAGTAAACGACGCTATTGGCCAACAGGTCCGGCACCTGGTTGTCGACAATGCGCTTGGCCAGGCCTTCGGCAATCGCGGTTTTACCCACACCTGCCTCGCCCACCAGTAACGGATTGTTCTTGCGACGACGCGCCAGGATCTGGGCGACGCGCTCGACTTCCAGCTCTCGGCCTACCAATGGATCAATTCGACCCTGGCGCGCGAGTTCATTAAGGTTGCTGGCATAAGCATCCAGTGGATTGCCTGAAGATGAAGACTCACCGCCCTCGTCGTCCTGCATATCTTGCTCACCCTCAGAGTGATCGCCGTGCCCTGGCACCTTGGAGATACCGTGGGCGATGTAGTTGACGACATCGATACGGGCAACGCTCTGCTGTTTCAGCAGGAACACTGCCTGACTCTCTTGCTCACTGAAGATCGCGACCAGCACGTTGGCGCCAGTCACTTCGCGTTTGCCCGAGCTCTGTACGTGAAACACAGCACGCTGCAGTACACGCTGGAAGCCCAGGGTTGGCTGGGTTTCACGATCCTCGTCATGCACGGGGATCAATGGCGTGGTGGAGTCGATGAACTCCTGCAGGTCATGCTTGAGTTTGTCGAGGTTCGCGCCGCACGCACGCAAAACGGTGGCGGCAGCCTCATTGTCCAATAGGGCCAGCAGGAGATGTTCGACGGTCATGAATTCATGACGCTTCGAACGAGCCTCCTTGAAGGCAAGATTGAGGGTGACTTCGAGCTCGCGGTTTAACATAGCTTCACCTCATACCCAAGTGGTCGGCGATTAACCGTCCTTCTCGATTTCACAGAGTAGCGGATGCTGGCTTTCCCTGGCGTACTGGTTGACCTGCATGGCCTTTGTCTCGGCGATGTCGCGGGTAAACACTCCACATACTGCCCGCCCTTCTGTATGGACGGCCAGCATGACCTTGGTCGCCAGCTCGCGATTCAGGTTAAAAAACACCTCGAGCACTTCGACGACGAAATCCATCGGTGTGTAGTCATCATTGAACAAAACCACCTTGTACATCGGCGGCGCCTGTAGAGCAGGCTTGGCCTCCTGAACAGCAATGCCTGCGGAATCGTCGTCGTGTTCCTCCGGGCGATCTTTCTGGAGAGTCGGGCGATCCTGATTGAATGTTAGTCGAATCTGGCTGATTGCATGCATGGAAAGAAAGGTTCGTCAGTTGTGCAAATACAGTGGTGGGGGCGGTCTTGGGCGATTTCAACTCCGACTGCCTGGTCACCTTGACTATCGGCAAAACGGTGTTACAACCAATAGAGCCCACAGTGGGTAAAAAAGGTCCGCGGAGTCAACTTTTTTCCTAAGAAGTGACTGCGGATGTACTGGATGATACTCCAGTGATGGAGTCTGTTGCAGAGGGAGTTGGTATGTCAGGCGACAAGAATGCAGCGTCGGCGAAAGGCACTGTAAAAGGCAAGGTCAAATGGTTCAACAATGCCAAGGGCTATGGATTCATCAACAAGGATGGCGACAGCGAAGACTTGTTCGCGCACTATTCCGCTATTCAGATGGACGGCTATAAAACCTTGAAAGCGGGGCAAGACGTGGTGTTCGATATCGTCCAGGGCCCCAAGGGCCTGCATGCCGTGAATATCGGCAACCCTGTGGATGCTTCGAAAGCCTCAACGCCTGCCACGCAACAGACCGTGACGGTTTAAACCGCACCGTCATCCAGTCATAAAAAACCGCCCGACTCAATCAATTGAATCGGGCGGTTTTTGTATGCCTGTCGTTTGCTTACATGTGCTTGATCAGGGCTTCACCGAACCCGGAAGACGACACCAGCGTCGCGCCTTCCATCAGGCGTTCGAAGTCATAGGTCACGGTCTTGGCCTTGATCGCGCCGTTGGTGCCCTTGATGATCAGGTCCGCCGCCTCGGTCCAGCCCAGGTGACGCAGCATCATTTCGGCCGAAAGGATCACTGAACCCGGGTTGACCTGGTCCTTGCCGGCATACTTCGGCGCGGTACCGTGGGTAGCTTCGAACATGGCCACGGTATCGGACAGGTTCGCGCCTGGCGCGATACCGATACCGCCCACTTCCGCCGCCAGGGCGTCGGAGAGGTAGTCACCGTTGAGGTTCAGCGTGGCGATCACATCGTATTCGGCTGGGCGCAGCAGGATCTGCTGGAGCATGGCGTCGGCAATGGCGTCCTTGACCACGACTTCGCGGCCGGTTTTCGGGTTCTTGAATTTCATCCACGGGCCGCCATCGAGCAGCTCGGCGCCGAATTCTTCCTTCGCCACCTCATAACCCCAGTCCTTGAAGGCACCTTCGGTGAACTTCATGATGTTGCCCTTGTGCACGATGGTCAGCGACTTGCGGTCGTTGTCCACCACGTATTGCAGGGCCTTGCGCACCAGGCGCTTGGTGCCTTCCTTGGAGACCGGCTTGATGCCGATGCCGCAGTCCTGGTCGAAACGGATCTTGGTGACGCCCATTTCTTCTTTCAGGAACTTGATGACTTTGGTGGCTTCCGGCGAGCCGGCCTTCCACTCGATACCGGCGTAGATGTCTTCGGAGTTCTCGCGGAAGATCACCATGTCGACGTCGCCAGGTTTTTTCACCGGACTTGGCACACCTTCGAACCACACCACCGGCCGCAGGCACACATACAGGTCCAACTGTTGGCGCAGGGCAACGTTGAGGGAGCGGATACCCCCGCCGACCGGCGTGGTCAGCGGGCCCTTGATGGAAACGACGTAGTCTTTCACGGCATCCAGGGTTTCCTGGGGCAGCCAGGTGTCCTGGTCGTAGACCTGTGTAGCCTTTTCGCCAGCATAGACTTCCATCCAGGAAATCTTGCGCTTGCCCCCGTAGGCCTTTTCCACGGCAGCATCGACAACCTTGATCATGACGGGGCTGACGTCGACGCCAATGCCGTCGCCTTCAATGAACGGGATGATCGGATTATCAGGAACATTGAGAGAATGGTCTGCATTGACGGTGATTTTGTCGCCGACGGCTGGAACCTGAATCTTCTTGTAACCCATGCTGAACTCCATTGATTGGATTGAACATCTGGCTTGGTTCGAGCGTAACCCAGTTAAATCGGCGCGCAAACCCTATGTTCCATCCATCTGCCGCAAAGCCACTCAACGCGCGACCTACAAGCCTGAAAGCAAAGGGAAAAACGCCAATCTCAAGGATGAATAATGACCATACGCCCTGCTCGTCCCTGCGACCTTTAGACCAATGGACGACAATAGATGTGTATGAACCATCGGCAGATTGCCAGCTACCTATGTATAATGCCGCCGCTGACTAAAGGGTCACGTCAGGCTGAACAGCTCTACGACGAGTGTTTGCGCCCGATGAGACGGCCTGCTACCGCAGCCTGTCTGCTTGACGCCCTACTGATGCACCCAACATCACAGCAACGAAATCTCGATATTCGGCTCATGGATGACTTTGAACGAACGCGCTTACCCGGCGCCCCTCGAGTTTCTGCGCACGCTTTAGCAAAGAAGAGAGAGTTAATCCGAATATGCCCACCCGCTCGAAGATCATCTATACCTTCACCGACGAAGCTCCCGCCCTCGCCACCTATTCACTGTTGCCTATCGTAGAGGCGTTCACCGCCTCGGCTGATATCGCCGTTGAAACCCGCGATATCTCTCTTGCAGGGCGCATCCTGGCCAGCTTCCCCGAGCAATTGGGCGACAAAGCCGTAGCCGACCACCTCGCCGAACTGGGCGCGCTGGCCGTTACGCCTGAAGCCAACATCATCAAGCTGCCGAACATCAGCGCCTCGGTTCCGCAACTGCAAGCCGCGATCAAGGAACTGCAAGCCCAGGGCTACGCCCTGCCGGACTACCCGGAAACCGTGACCTGCGACGCCGACAAAGACGCCAAGGCGCGCTACGACAAGGTCAAGGGCAGCGCCGTGAACCCGGTTCTGCGCGAAGGCAACTCCGACCGCCGCGCGCCACTGTCGGTAAAGAACTACGCACGCAAGCACCCGCACAAAATGGGCGCCTGGGCTGCGGATTCCAAGTCCCACGTTGCGCACATGAGCAGCGGCGATTTCTACGGTAGCGAAAAAGCCGCCCTGATCGACGCCCCTGGCGCGGTCAAGATCGAACTGATCGCCCAAGACGGCACCACCACCGTCCTGAAAGAAAAAACCAGCGTTCAGGCTGGCGAGATCCTCGACTGCGCCGTGATGAGCAAAAACGCCCTGCGCGCTTTCATCGCCGCTGAAATCGAAAGCGCCAAGGCACAAGGCGTGCTGCTGTCGGTTCACCTCAAAGCCACCATGATGAAGGTCTCCGACCCGATCATGTTCGGCCAGATCGTTGCCGAGTTCTACAAAGACGCCCTGGCCAAGCACGCCGACGTGCTGGCGCAGATCGGCTTCAACCTGAATAACGGCATCGGCGACCTGTACTCGCGCATCAAGGCCTTGCCTGCCGAGCAGCAAGCCGCGATCGAAGCGGACATCCAGGCGGTCTACGCCGTTCGTCCGTCGCTGGCCATGGTCAACTCCGACAAAGGCATCACCAACCTGCACGTACCGAG
The DNA here is from genome assembly GCF_029967975.1 of Pseudomonas sp. V98_8. NCBI lineage: Bacteria > Pseudomonadati > Pseudomonadota > Gammaproteobacteria > Pseudomonadales > Pseudomonadaceae > Pseudomonas > Pseudomonas sp. V98_8. Next base: position 45,411 of record NZ_JASCAE010000082.1, on the reverse strand, counting down.
CGACGTCATCGTCGACGCCTCGATGCCGGCGATGATCCGTGACTCCGGCAAGATGTGGGGCACCGACGGCCAACTGCACGACACCAAGGCGGTGATCCCGGATCGCTGCTACGCCACCATCTACCAGGCAGTAATTGAAGACTGCAAGGCCAATGGCGCCTTCGATCCAACCACCATGGGCAGCGTGCCGAACGTTGGCCTGATGGCGAAAAAAGCCGAAGAGTACGGCTCGCACGACAAGACTTTCCAGATCAAGACCAACGGCGTTGTCCGCGTGACCGACACCAATGGCACCCTGCTGCTGGAACAGTCGGTTGAAGCCGGCGACATCTTCCGCATGTGCCAGACTAAAGACGCGCCGATCCAGGACTGGGTCAAGCTGGCCGTCAACCGTGCCCGCGCAAGCAGCACGCCAGCGATCTTCTGGCTGGACCCGATGCGTGCCCACGACGGCGTGGTGATCGAGAAAGTCCAGGCTTACCTGAAGGATCACGACACTGCCGGCCTGGACATCCAGATCATGGCACCTGTCGACGCGATGAAGTTCACCCTGCAACGCACTCGCGCAGGCAAAGACACCATCTCGGTAACCGGCAACGTATTGCGCGACTACCTGACTGACCTGTTCCCGATCATGGAACTGGGCACCAGCGCCAAGATGCTGTCGATCGTTCCGCTGATGAATGGCGGCGGCCTGTTCGAAACCGGCGCTGGCGGTTCGGCTCCGAAGCACGTGCAACAACTGCTGGAAGAAAACTTCCTGCGTTGGGATTCCCTGGGCGAGTTCCTGGCCCTGGCCGCTTCCCTTGAGCACCTGGGCGTGACCTACAACAACCCCAAGGCGCTGGTTCTGGCCAAGACCCTGGATCAGGCCACTGGCCAGTTCCTGGACAACAACAAGTCGCCATCGCGTAAAGTCGGCAACATCGACAACCGCGGCAGCCACTTCTACCTGGCGCTGTACTGGGCTCAAGCCCTGGCCGCCCAGTCCGAAGACACTGCACTGCAAGCGCAGTTCGCAACCCTGGCCAAGACCCTGACCGAGAACGAGGCAACCATCGTTGCCGAACTCAACGCCGTACAGGGCAAGCCAGTGGACATCGGCGGTTACTACCACGCCGATGCCGAGCTGATCAGCAAGGCCATGCGCCCGAGCAACACCTTCAACGCCGCGATCGCTGCGCTGGTTTAAGGTTGTAAGGGAACATCACAAACCCCGGCCATGTGCCGGGGTTTGTGTTTTCAGCCATCACACAAATCAAATGTGGGAGCGGGCTTGCTCGCGAATGCGGTTTATCATTCAACATCTCTGTTGACTGGCCCACCGCTTTCGCGAGCAAGCCCGCTCCCACATTTGACCGGGTTTCAACATTCAAAACCGAGGGAAATTCATGGACTGGCAACCCCACATCACCGTCGCCACCATCGTCGAAGACAACGACCGCTTCCTGATGGTCGAAGAACTCAAGCACGGACGCGTGGTGCTCAACCAGCCCGCCGGACACCTGGACCCGAACGAAACCCTGACCGAGGCCGCCGTGCGCGAAACCCTCGAGGAAACCGGCTGGGACGTCGAACCCACCGGCGTACTGGGAATCTATCTCTATACCGCCCCAAGCAACGGCGTGACCTACCAGCGGGTCTGCTTTATCGCCAAACCGCTGAAACATCACCCCGAGTATCAACTGGACGAGGGCATCGTCGGCGCCAAGTGGTTGACCCGCGAGGAATTAATCGGTCGGCGCGACAACTGGCGCAGCGAGCTGATCATGCGTTGCATCGACGATTATCTGGACGGCAAACACTTCGGCCTGGAATTGATCCGCCCTTCTCTTTAGCCTTGCGGGCTGGAGCCTGTTAGAATCGCGTCCTTTTTCAAGACACTCATTGAATCCCTATGCGTGATCCAGCCCCTTCTGACACACAAAAGAAGCGCGTCATTGTCGGCATGTCCGGCGGCGTGGACTCTTCCGTTTCCGCCCTCCTGCTGATCGAGCAGGGCTATGAGGTGGAAGGCCTGTTCATGAAGAACTGGGAAGAAGACGACGGAACCGAATACTGCACCGCCATGGACGACCTGGCGGACGCCCAGGCCGTGTGCGACAAGATTGGCATCAAGCTGCACACCGCCAACTTCGCCGCCGAGTACTGGGACAACGTGTTCGAGCACTTCCTGGCCGAATACAAGGCCGGTCGTACGCCAAACCCGGACATCCTGTGCAACCGCGAGATCAAGTTCAAGGCGTTCCTCGACTACGCCATGATGCTCGGTGCCGACCTGATCGCCACCGGCCACTACGTGCGTCGCCGCGACATCGACGGCCGCACCGAACTGCTCAAGGGCCTGGACCCGAACAAGGACCAGAGCTACTTCCTGCACGCCGTCGGCGGCGAACAGATCGCCAAGACCCTGTTCCCGGTCGGCGAACTGGAAAAACCGCAGGTTCGGGCCATTGCCGAGAAATATGAGCTGGCGACCGCGAAAAAGAAGGATTCCACCGGGATCTGCTTTATCGGTGAGCGCCGCTTCAGCGACTTTCTCAAGCAATACCTGCCAGCCCAGCCCGGCAAGATCAAGACCACCGCCGGCAAGGTCATCGGCAGCCATCACGGCCTGATGTATCACACCATTGGCCAGCGCCAGGGCCTGGGCATCGGCGGCAAAAAAGATGCCGGAGAAGAGCCGTGGTATGTGCTGAGCAAAGACCTCAAATGCAACGAGCTGATCGTTGGCCAGGGTAACAACCATCCGTCCCTGTTCTCCCGCGCCCTGCTCGCTTCGGATATCTATTGGGTCAACCCGATCGACCTGAGCCAGCCGCGCAAGCTGACCGCCAAGGTCCGTTATCGCCAGAGCGACCAGCCCTGCACCCTGGAGAAGACCGCCGCCGGTTACCGCGCCACCTTCGATGACCCGCAACGCGCGGTCACCCCGGGTCAGTCCGTGGTGTTCTACGACGGCGAGATTTGCCTCGGCGGCGGCGTGATCGAAGTGGCAGAGCCCTGGACAAGCGAGAGCACCAGCAAGGGCCAGGCTCAATGACCCCCACTCAGGAGCAACTGACGGCACTGGGCGGGGTATTCCTCGCCGCCGTGCTCGTGGACAGGATCGCCAAGACCGGCCAGACCAACGAGGCCGGCCTGACCTGCATGCTCGGCAGCCTGCTGATTCGCGACCCCAAGGACACCCTGGAAGTCTACGGTGGCGACGACATCAACCTGCGCGAAGGCTATCGCGCATTGATCGGCGCCCTCGAACGCGACCCGAGCGCCCTGCAGCGCGAACCGCTGCGTTATGCCCTGGCAATGCTGGGCCTGGAGCGTCAACTGGCCAAGCGCGAGGACATGCTGGACGTGATCGGCAAACGCCTGCCGCAGATCCAGTCCCAGGTCGAACATTTCGGCCCGGCCCACGAAAACGTGATCGCCGCGTGCGGCGCGCTGTACCAGGATACCCTGAGCACCCTGCGCCAACGCATCCAGGTGCACGGTGACATGCGCAACCTGCAGCAACCGAGCAACGCCTCGAAAATTCGCGCCCTGTTGCTGGCCGGCATTCGTTCGGCACGCCTGTGGCGGCAATTGGGTGGTCATCGCTGGCAGCTGGTGATCAGCCGACGCAAATTGCTCAAAGAGCTTTACCCATTGATGCGTAACGAATAACCCGCATCGACAGCACTGAACTTAGCAATACGCGTAATACGCCGGTCAGTTGGCGACGGACCGGCGGATTTTTTCATGTATGATACGCGCCCCATTTCGTTGCCCGACTGTCCGAGAACACCCCATGCAGCTCTCTTCGCTCACTGCGGTTTCCCCTGTTGACGGCCGCTACGCCGGCAAAACCCAGGCCCTGCGCCCAATTTTCAGCGAGTACGGCCTGATCCGTGCCCGTGTCCTGGTTGAAGTGCGCTGGCTCCAGCGCCTGGCCGCTCACCCTGCCATCAGCGAAGTGCCGGCGTTCTCCGCCGAAGCCAACGCGGTATTGAACACCCTGGCGGAAAACTTCTCCCTGGAGCACGCCGAGCGTGTCAAAGAGATCGAGCGCACCACCAACCACGACGTAAAAGCCATCGAATACCTGCTCAAGGAGCAGGCGGCCAAGCTGCCGGAACTGGCCGCTGTCAGCGAGTTCATCCACTTCGCCTGCACCAGCGAGGACATCAACAACCTGTCCCATGCCCTGATGCTGCGCGAAGGCCGTGATGACGTGATGCTGCCGCTGATGCGCCAGACCGCCGAAGCCATCCGCGAACTGGCCATCCGCTTCGCCGACGTGCCGATGCTGTCGCGCACCCACGGCCAACCGGCTTCGCCAACCACCCTGGGCAAAGAGCTGGCAAACGTGGTTTACCGCCTGGAGCGCCAGATCGCCCAGGTCGCCGCCGTTCCGCTGCTGGGCAAGATCAACGGCGCTGTCGGCAACTACAACGCTCACCTGTCGGCCTACCCTGAGATCGACTGGGAAGCCAATGCCCGCGCCTTCATCGAAGACGAACTGGGCCTGGGCTTCAACCCGTACACCACGCAGATCGAGCCGCACGACTACATCGCCGAGCTGTTCGACGCGATCGCGCGCTTCAACACCATCCTGATCGACTTCGACCGTGATATCTGGGGCTACATCTCCCTGGGTTATTTCAAGCAGCGCACCATCGCTGGCGAAATCGGCTCGTCGACCATGCCGCACAAGGTCAACCCGATCGACTTCGAAAACTCCGAAGGCAACCTGGGTATCGCCAACGCACTGTTCCAGCACCTGGCGAGCAAACTGCCAATCTCCCGCTGGCAGCGCGACCTGACTGACTCCACCGTACTGCGCAACCTCGGTGTCGGCTTCGCCCACAGCGTGATCGCGTACGAAGCCAGCCTCAAGGGCATCAGCAAGCTGGAGCTCAACGAGCAGAAGATTGCCGCCGACCTGGACGCTTGCTGGGAAGTATTGGCCGAGCCAATCCAGACCGTAATGCGTCGCTACAACATCGAAAACCCGTACGAAAAGCTGAAAGAATTGACCCGCGGCAAGGGCATCAGCCCTGAGGCGCTGCAAACTTTCATCGACGGCCTGGACATGCCAGCCGCCGCCAAGGCCGAGCTGAAACTGCTCACCCCGGCGAACTACATCGGTAACGCTGTAGCGCAAGCCAAACGCATCTGATCGACCGCTGGACCCTTTTAAGACGCCCGGCCGCGCCGGGCGTTTTTATTCCCGTATGAAAAGTGCTTTTTTTCAATAGGTTACACATGAATCCTGACATTCCTCTTCAACTTCTGGGCGGCATCACGGCACGCGAGTTCCTGCGCGACTACTGGCAGAAAAAACCGCTGTTGATCCGTCAGGCGATTCCTGATTTCGAAAGCCCGATCGATGCCGACGAACTGGCCGGCCTGGCGCTGGAAGAAGAAGTCGAATCGCGCCTGATCATCGAGAACGGCGAGCGCCCATGGGAATTGCGTCGCGGCCCCTTTGCCGAAGACGAGTTCAGCAAGTTGCCGGAGCGCGACTGGACCCTGCTGGTGCAGGCCGTCGACCAGTTCGTGCCGGAAGTCAGCGAACTGCTGGAAAACTTCCGCTTCCTGCCGAGCTGGCGCATCGATGACGTGATGATCAGCTTCGCCGCCCCCGGTGGCAGCGTCGGCCCGCACTTCGATAACTACGACGTGTTCCTGCTGCAAGGCCACGGCAAGCGCAACTGGAAAATCGGCCAGATGTGCAACACCGAAAGCCCGCTGCTGCAACACGCGGACCTGCGCATCCTCGCCGACTTCGAGGCCACCGATGAATGGGTGCTGGAACCGGGCGACATGCTCTACCTGCCGCCACGCCTGGCCCACTGTGGCGTGGCGGTCGATGACTGCCTGACCTACTCCGTAGGCTTCCGCGCACCGAGCGCCGCTGAAGTGCTGACCCACTTCACCGACTTCCTCAGCCAGTTCCTGTCGGACGAAGAGCGCTACACCGACGCCGACGCCGTGCCGGCGATCGATCCGCACCAGATCCAGCATGACGCCCTCGATCGCCTGAAAAGCCTGCTGGCCGAGCACATGAGCGACGAGCGCCTGCTGCTGACCTGGTTCGGCCAGTTCATGACCGAACCCCGTTATCCGGAACTGGTGGTCGGCCCTGAAGACCTCGAGGAAGAAGACGTTCTCGGCGCGCTGGAGCAAGGCGCCGTACTGATCCGCAACCCTAGCGCGCGCCTGGCGTGGTCGGAAGTCGATGACGACCTGTTGCTGTTTGCCAGCGGCCAGAGCCGCTACCTGCCGGGCAAACTGCGCGAACTGCTGAAAATGATCTGCGCCGCCGATGCGCTGCACGTCGACAACCTCGGTGACTGGTTGACCGACGAAGATGGCCGCGGCCTGCTGTGCGAACTGGTCAAGCAAGGAAGCCTGGGGTTTGCCGATGAATAAGATTCACGTACGTGTCGCAGACTGGCAAAAGGACAACGCCGAGATCCGGCGCATTCGTGAAGCGGTATTCGTCGCCGAGCAATCCGTTCCACCCGAGCTGGAATGGGATGCCGACGATGTCACAGCCGTGCATTTCCTTGCCCTCGAAGGCGACTTTCCGGTCGGCACCGCCCGCCTGCTGCCTGACGGTCACGTCGGCCGGGTGTCGGTACTCAAGGACTGGCGCGGCCTGAAGGTCGGCGATGCGCTGATGCACGCGGTGATCGACGAAGCCGAAGAGCGCGGGCTGAAGCAGCAGATGCTCAGCGCCCAGGTGCAAGCCACGGCGTTCTATGAGCGCCTGGGCTTTCACATGGTCAGCGAGGAGTTCCTGGAAGCAGGGATTCCGCATGTGGACATGGTCCGTCACTCGAGCTGATACCTTGTGGTGAGGGGATTTATCCCCGTCCGGCTGCGCAGCAGTCGCAATCACTGTGCATGCGGTAAACCTGAAGGACAGCGGTTGCAGATTCAGGGCTGCTACGCACCCCAACGGGGATAAATCCCCTCGCCACAAAGGCCTAGAAGCCCACCACAAAACGCCCTGGCATCATACGATGCCGGGGCGTTTTGCTGTCTACGATTCAACTTGCCCCCTCCCAGGCCGACAAACTGGCAATATCAAGACCTTTGATTGCGGAGATAACGGATATGTCCCTACGCACCCTGCTCACCACACTGCTGGTGACCTGCAGTTTTTCGCTCATGGCGGCCACCGAAATCGTGCCGCTGAACTACCACACAAGCGCGGACATGTTGCCGGTTGCGCAGGATTTCATCGGCAAGGATGGTCAAGTCAGCGCTTACGGTAATCAACTTATCGTCAATGCCGATCAACGCAAGATCGACGAACTTAAAGCTTTATTGAGCCAACTCGATACGGCGCCCAAACGCTTGCTGATCACGGTCGATACGAACGAAAACAACGTCCAGGGCGATCAGGGTTATCGGGTGAACGGCGCCAAGCCGAGCCAGACCCGAATCATCAGCCATAGCACTGCCAGTCGCGAGGGTGGCATCCAGCAAATCCAGGCCACCGACGGCATGCCGGCGCTGATCCAGGTCGGCCAGAGCGTGCCGCTGACCAGCACCCAGGTCGATTCCTACGGCGACCTGCGCAGCCAGACCGAATACCGCAATGTCACCCAGGGCTTTTACGTCACCGCCAACGTCACCGGCGAGATCGTTCACCTTTCGATCAGTACCAACCGTGACCGCCTGAGCCAGGAACGTCCCGATGTAGTGAATGTGCAAAGCACCGACACAACCGTCACCGGCCGCCTGGGGGAATGGATCCTGCTGGCTGGCGTGAATCGCCAGACACAGGCCGACAAACAGGGCATGGCCCGCAGCTACGGGACCCAGGGGCGCGATGACATGACCCTGCGGGTGAAAGTCGATACTTTGGACCAAGACACCAAAAACTGACTGGCAGGTCGTATTAGACCAAAGATGTAGTGCCTGAAAAAAAGCACTACAAAACGTTTGACGAGTCAAAAAAGCAAAGGCATGATGGCCTCGCTCCCGCTAATCAGGGGCCCTGGCAAGGGCCTTCGAGGCGATGTTCGCACCTACACCGCGAACCGCTTCGTGTCTGTACCGCCCACAAGGTGTGTTTGACGAGGTTGTCGACTGGAACGAAGTTGTCCCGAGGGACGGAAGCGTAATTAGGTAATCCGGCACCACACTGATGTTCGTACCAAGGCCCACGACGCCCGAATGCGCCCGCAGTTCGCCTTTACCTGCTCACTTCCCCTCGAGCCCATCGTTCATTCCGTCGCCACCCCCGCCGAACCCGACTTGACCACCTAGGCTTCTGGTCAGCGAGCGCAGGAATTTTCCACCGCAGAACAACTTTTCATAAAGACGCGACGAGGTTTATCTCCCATGGCACTGACACGCGAACAGCAAATTGCAGCCCTCGAAAAAGACTGGGCTGAAAACCCGCGCTGGAAAGGCGTGACACGCACTTACTCCGCTGCTGACGTCGTCCGCCTGCGTGGCTCGGTTCAACCTGAGCACACCTTTGCAAAAATGGGCGCCGAGAAGCTGTGGAACCTGGTTACCCAGGGTGCCAAGCCAGCCTTCCGTCCTGAGAAAGATTTCGTCAACTGCATGGGCGCCCTGACCGGCGGCCAGGCTGTACAACAAGTCAAAGCCGGTATCCAGGCGATCTACCTGTCGGGCTGGCAAGTGGCTGCGGACAACAACTCCGCCGAATCGATGTACCCTGACCAGTCGCTGTACCCGGTGGACTCGGTTCCAACCGTGGTCAAGCGCATCAACAACGCGTTCCGTCGTGCCGACCAGATCCAGTGGAAAGCCGGCAAGAACCCGGGCGACGAAGGCTACATCGACTACTTCGCGCCAATCGTGGCTGACGCCGAAGCCGGTTTCGGCGGCGTACTGAACGCCTACGAGCTGATGAAGAGCATGATCGAGGCAGGCGCCGCCGGCGTTCACTTCGAAGACCAGCTGGCTTCCGTGAAAAAATGCGGCCACATGGGCGGCAAGGTACTGGTTCCGACCCAGGAAGCCGTACAGAAGCTGACCGCTGCCCGCCTGGCAGCCGACGTTGCCGGCACGCCGACCATCATCCTGGCCCGTACCGACGCTAACGCCGCCGACCTGCTGACTTCCGACTGCGACCCGTACGACCAGCCGTTCGTAACTGGCGAACGCACCCAGGAAGGCTTCTACAAAGTGCGCGCCGGCCTGGACCAGGCCATCGCTCGCGGCCTGGCCTACGCACCGTACGCCGACCTGATCTGGTGCGAAACCGCCAAGCCAGACCTGGAAGAAGCTCGTCGCTTCGCTGAAGCGATCAAGAAGGAATACCCGGACCAACTGCTGTCGTACAACTGCTCGCCTTCCTTCAACTGGAAGAAAAACCTGGACGACGCGACCATCGCCAAGTTCCAGCGAGAACTGTCCGCCATGGGTTACAAGCACCAGTTCATCACCCTGGCCGGCATTCACAACATGTGGCACAGCATGTTCAACCTGGCGCACGACTACGCCCGCAACGACATGACTGCCTACGTGAAGCTGCAGGAGCAGGAATTCGCCGACGCCGCCAAGGGCTACACCTTCGTGGCTCACCAGCAGGAAGTGGGCACCGGCTACTTCGACGACATGACCACCGTGATCCAGGGTGGCTCGTCGTCGGTGACCGCACTGACCGGTTCGACCGAAGAAGAACAGTTCCACTGATCTGCTTCGCTTGAGACATCAGCCGCTGCGGGCTCTATAGAAAGCAAACCGTAGCGCTGCACACCTGACGCCCCGACTGGTTCGGGGCGTTTTTTTTTGCGCGCGATCCAACAAATACTCCAAAACCCTGTAGGAGCTGACGAGTGAAACGAGGCTGCGATCTTTTGATCTTGCTGCTAAAAAAATCAAAAGATCGTAGCCTTGCTTCACTCGTCAGCTCCTACAGTTACGCGCAATAAAGACAACTTCCCAACCATAAATCCCATAAACAGTTTTCAAACAATATTGATTATCATTTAGCCAAAACTATGTTCGTTACATTCCCTACAAAACATATTTCCCAAAAAGCCGGCTAATGCCCGCAACGCAAGGGCTACGGCGCTTTTGCCGCTCGCTATGTCCTTATTCCTATAAATAATTTCGCTATAGGAATTTTACTTGCTGGGTGTTTAGCCATAAAATCAGCAGGATTGATTGCTGCGACATATCGTCACTGCGTTGTTACCTTTTCAAGCTCAGAGACCTTTGCTCTCTGTTAAGGATTACCAGCATGCCCGAAGCGACAGGACTCATGGCCCACAACTGGGGCTTTGCCATTTTCCTTCTAGGCGTCGTCGGCCTCTGTGCCTTCATGCTGGGCGTCTCCAGCCTCCTTGGGTCAAAAGCCTGGGGCCGCAGCAAAAACGAACCGTTCGAGTCCGGCATGCTACCTACAGGTGGCGCCCGCTTGCGGCTCTCAGCCAAATTCTATCTGGTCGCGATGCTGTTCGTGATCTTCGATATCGAAGCCCTCTTTCTCTTTGCATGGTCTGTGTCCGTCCGCGAAAGCGGCTGGACCGGATTCGTCGAAGCTCTCGTTTTCATAGCAATTCTGTTGGCAGGTCTTGTCTACCTATTCCGAGTGGGCGCCCTTGACTGGGCTCCGGAAGCTCGGCGCAAGCGGCAAGCGAAGCTGAAACAATGAGGCTTTGGCAATGCAATACAATCTCACCAGGATCGACCCCGATGCTCCTAACGAGCAGTATCCGATCGGCCAGCGGGAAACCGTTTCCGATCCGTTAGAAGATCAAGTCCACAAAAACATTTTCATGGGCAAGCTCGAAGACGTGCTTAACGGCACGATCAACTGGGGGCGCAAGAACTCCCTGTGGCCGTATAACTTCGGTCTTTCGTGCTGCTACGTGGAAATGACCACCGCCTTCACGGCGCCCCACGACATCGCGCGCTTCGGCGCCGAAGTTATCCGGGCATCGCCGCGCCAGGCGGATTTCATGGTTATCGCCGGTACCTGCTTCATCAAGATGGCGCCGATCATTCAGCGTCTCTACGAGCAAATGCTCGAGCCTAAATGGGTCATCTCCATGGGTTCGTGCGCCAACTCCGGTGGCATGTACGACATCTACTCCGTCGTTCAAGGGGTGGACAAGTTCCTGCCCGTGGACGTCTACGTGCCTGGCTGCCCGCCCCGCCCTGAAGCTTTCCTGCAAGGCCTGATGCTGCTGCAGGAGTCGATTGGCCAGGAGCGTCGCCCACTTTCCTGGGTCGTTGGCGATCAAGGCGTGTATCGCGCCGAGATGCCGTCCGAAAAGGAAAAGCGCCGCGAACAGCGTATTCAGGTAACCAACCTGCGCAGCCCCGACGAAGTCTGATCCAGTTCTGCTGTTTCAAAGAAACGAAAAACTGGCTTCATTCTTTACGTTGACCGAAAGCGATAAATAACCATGACTACAGGCAGTGCTCTGTACATCCCGCCTTATAAGGCAGACGACCAGGATGTGGTCGTCGAACTGAACAATCGTTTTGGCCCGGAGGCGTTCACCGCCCAGCCTACCCGCACCGGCATGCCGGTGCTTTGGGTTGCCCGCGCCAAGCTGGTCGAAGTCCTGACCTTCCTGCGCAACCTGCCCAAGCCGTACGTCATGCTCTATGACCTGCACGGCGTGGACGAGCGCCTGCGCACCAAGCGTCAAGGGCTGCCGAACGGCGTCGACTTCTCCGTGTTCTATCACTTGATGTCGATCGAGCGTAATAGTGACGTAATGATCAAGGTCGCCTTGTCCGAGAGCGACCTCAGCTTACCGACCGTCACCAGCATCTGGCCCAACGCCAACTGGTACGAGCGTGAAGTCTGGGACATGTACGGCATCGACTTCAAAGGCCACCCGCACCTGTCGCGCATCATGATGCCGCCGACCTGGGAAGGTCACCCGCTGCGCAAGGACTTCCCGGCCCGTGCCACCGAGTTCGACCCGTTCAGCCTGACCCTGGCCAAGCAACAGCTCGAGGAAGAAGCCGCGCGCTTCAAACCGGAAGACTGGGGCATGAAGCGTTCCGGCCCGAACGAGGACTACATGTTCCTCAACCTGGGTCCCAACCACCCTTCGGCGCACGGTGCGTTCCGCATCATCCTGCAGCTGGACGGCGAAGAGATCGTCGACTGCGTTCCGGACATCGGCTACCACCACCGTGGCGCCGAGAAGATGGCCGAGCGTCAGTCCTGGCACAGCTTCATCCCGTACACCGACCGTATCGACTACCTCGGCGGCGTGATGAACAACCTGCCGTACGTGCTCTCGGTCGAGAAGCTGGCCGGCATCAAGGTACCTGAGAAGGTCGACGTCATCCGCATCATGATGGCCGAGTTCTTCCGGATCACCAGCCACCTGCTGTTCCTGGGTACCTACATCCAGGACGTTGGCGCCATGACCCCGGTGTTCTTCACCTTCACCGACCGCCAGAAGGCGTACACGGTGATCGAAGCCATTACCGGTTTCCGCCTGCACCCGGCCTGGTACCGCATCGGTGGCGTCGCCCACGACCTGCCGCGTGGCTGGGAAAAACTGGTCAAGGATTTCGTCGAGTGGATGCCCAAGCGCCTGGACGAATACCAGAAAGCCGCACTGGACAACAGCATCCTGCGTGGCCGGACCATCGGCGTCGCCGACTACAACACCAAGCAAGCCCTGGAATGGGGCGTCACCGGTGCCGGCCTGCGTGCCACCGGTTGCGACTTCGACCTGCGTAAGGCGCGCCCGTACTCGGGCTACGAAAACTTCGAGTTCGAAGTGCCGCTGGCGGCCAATGGCGATGCCTACGACCGTTGCATCGTGCGCGTGGAAGAAATGCGCCAGAGCATCAAGATCATCGACCAGTGCCTGCGCAACATGCCGGAAGGCCCGTACAAGGCGGATCACCCGCTGACCACGCCGCCGCCGAAAGAGCGCACGCTGCAGCACATCGAGACCTTGATCACGCACTTCCTGCAAGTTTCGTGGGGCCCGGTCATGCCGGCCAACGAATCCTTCCAGATGATCGAAGCGACCAAGGGCATCAACAGTTATTACCTGACGAGCGATGGCGGCACCATGAGCTACCGCACCCGGATTCGTACCCCAAGCTTCCCGCACCTGCAGCAGATCCCTTCGGTGATCAAAGGCAGCATGGTCGCGGACTTGATCGCGTACCTGGGTAGTATCGATTTCGTTATGGCCGACGTGGACCGCTAAGCATGAACAGCACGCTTATCCAGACAGACCGTTTCACCTTGAGTGAAACCGAGCGCTCGGCCATCGAGCACGAGTTGCATCACTACGAAGACCCGCGCGCGGCGTCGATCGAAGCCCTGAAGATCGTCCAGAAGGAACGTGGCTGGGTGCCGGACGGCGCCTTGTACGCCATCGGCGAGATCCTCGGCATCCCGGCCAGCGACGTTGAAGGCGTGGCAACGTTCTACAGCCAGATCTTCCGTCAGCCAGTGGGCCGTCACATCATTCGCGTCTGCGACAGCATGGTCTGCTACATCGGCGGCCACGAGTCGGTGGTCAGCGAAATCCAGAGCAAACTCGGCATCGGCCTGGGTCAAACCACCACCGACGGCCGTTTCACCCTGCTGCCGGTCTGCTGCCTCGGCAACTGCGACAAGGCGCCGGCGTTGATGATCGACGACGACACATTCGGTGATGTGCAGCCAGCAGGCGTTGCCAAATTGCTCGAGGGCTACGTATGACCCTGACTTCCTTCGGTCCGGCCAACCGCATCAAGCGTTCGGCCGAGACTCACCCGCTCACCTGGCGCCTGCGTGACGACGGCGAAGCCGTATGGCTCGACGAATACCAGGCCAAGAACGGTTACGCCGCTGCGCGCAAGGCTTTCGCCGAGATGGCCCAGGACGACATCGTCCAGACCGTGAAAGACTCCGGCCTTAAAGGCCGCGGCGGTGCTGGCTTCCCCACTGGCGTGAAGTGGGGCCTGATGCCAAAAGACGAATCCATCAACATCCGCTACCTGCTGTGCAACGCGGATGAAATGGAACCCAACACCTGGAAAGACCGCATGCTGATGGAGCAACTGCCCCATCTGCTGATCGAAGGAATGCTGATCAGTGCCCGCGCCCTGAAAACCTACCGTGGCTACATCTTCCTGCGTGGCGAATACACCACCGCCGCCAAGCACCTGAACCGTGCCGTGGAAGAAGCCAAGGCAGCCGGCCTTTTGGGTAAAAACATCCTGGGTTCGGGTTTTGATTTCGAACTGTTCGTCCACACCGGTGCCGGGCGCTACATCTGCGGTGAAGAAACCGCACTGATCAACTCCCTCGAAGGCCGCCGCGCCAACCCGCGCTCCAAGCCGCCCTTCCCGGCCGCCGTTGGCGTGTGGGGCAAGCCGACCTGCGTAAACAACGTTGAAACCCTGTGCAACGTGCCGGCGATCATCGCCGACGGCGTGGACTGGTACAAATCGTTGGCTCGCGAAGGCAGCGAAGACATGGGCACCAAGCTCATGGGCTTCTCCGGCAAGGTCAAGAACCCTGGCCTGTGGGAACTGCCGTTTGGCGTCACCGCTCGCGAGCTGTTCGAAGACTATGCTGGCGGCATGCGCGACGGTTACAAGCTCAAGGCCTGGCAACCTGGCGGTGCCGGTACCGGCTTCCTGTTGCCGGAACACCTGGACGCACAAATGTACGCCGGCGGCATCGCCAAGGTGGGCACCCGTATGGGTACCGGTCTGGCCATGGCGGTGGACGACAGCGTCAACATGGTGTCCCTGCTGCGCAACATGGAGCAGTTCTTCGCCCGCGAATCCTGCGGCTTCTGCACCCCTTGCCGCGATGGCCTGCCATGGAGCGTCAAGCTGCTGATGGCCATCGAGAACGGTGAAGGGCAAGCCGGCGATATCGAGACCCTGCTGGGCCTGGTCGGCTTCCTCGGCCCAGGCAAGACCTTCTGTGCTCACGCACCGGGTGCCGTGGAGCCGTTGGGCAGCGCCATCAAATACTTCCGCCACGAGTTCGAAGCCGGCATCGCGCCCATCAGCGCCGCCGTCCCGCCTCTGGCAAGGCCGATCGTAGTCGGCGCGTAAATGCTTAAACAAGGCGAAGGGTCCGTGCCCTTCGCTGTTCGTGCGATGACGCCTTTATCGGCTGTGTTGATTCGCGCGGATAACAAGATTCCATTAGCCACGCCCGCTGACACCGGGCCAACGAAGAACTTTGAACCATGGCCACTATCCACGTAGACGGCAAAGCGCTCGAAGTCGATGGGGCAGACAACCTGTTACAGGCATGTCTGTCTCTGGGCCTCGATATTCCGTATTTCTGCTGGCACCCTGCCCTCGGCAGCGTTGGCGCTTGCCGCCAGTGCGCGGTCAAGCAGTACACCGACGAGAACGACACCCGTGGTCGTATCGTCATGTCCTGCATGACCCCTGCCACCGACGGCACCTGGATCTCCATCGACGATGAAGAGTCCAAGGCATTTCGCGCCAGCGTTGTTGAATGGCTGATGACCAACCACCCTCACGACTGCCCGGTCTGTGAGGAAGGCGGTCACTGCCACCTGCAAGACATGACGGTAATGACCGGCCACAACGAGCGCCGTTACCGCTTCACCAAGCGTACCCACCAGAACCAGCAACTGGGCCCGTTCATTTCCCACGAGATGAACCGCTGCATCGCTTGCTACCGCTGCGTGCGCTTCTATAAAGACTACGCTGGCGGCACCGACCTCGGCGTATTCGGCGCCCACGACAACGTGTACTTCGGTCGCGTTGAAGACGGCGTGCTGGAAAGCGAGTTCTCCGGCAACCTGACCGAGGTCTGCCCGACCGGTGTGTTCACCGACAAGACTCACTCCGAGCGCTACAACCGCAAGTGGGACATGCAGTTCTCGCCAAGCATCTGCCATGGCTGCTCCAGCGGGTGCAACATCTCCCCGGGTGAGCGCTACGGTGAACTGCGTCGTATCGAAAACCGCTACAACGGTTCGGTGAACCAGTACTTCCTGTGCGACCGTGGCCGTTTCGGCTATGGCTACGTCAACCGCGAAGACCGCCCACGTCAGCCCCTGCTGGCCAATGGCGCCAAGCTGAGCCTCGACGAAGCCCTGGATAAAGCCGCCGACCTGCTGCGCGGTCGCAACATCGTCGGTATCGGTTCGCCCCGCGCCAGCCTCGAAAGCAACTACGCGTTGCGCGAACTGGTCGGTGCCGAGCACTTCTACTCCGGTATCGAAGCTGCCGAGCTGGAACGCATCCGTCTGGTCCTGCAGGTGCTGAACGACAGCCCGCTGCCTGTGCCGAACATGCGCGACATCGAAGACCACGACGCCGTGTTCGTCCTCGGTGAAGACCTGACCCAGACTGCTGCCCGTATGGCCCTGTCCCTGCGTCAATCGGTCAAGGGCAAGGCCGAAGACATGGCTGACGCCATGCGCGTCCAGCCTTGGCTCGACGCTGCGGTGAAGAACATCGGCCAGCACGCGCTGAACCCGCTGTTCATCGCCAGCCTGGCTGAAACCAAGCTCGACGACATCGCCGAAGAGTGCGTACACGCCGCTCCCGACGACCTGGCCCGCATCGGTTTCGCCGTGGCTCACGCCCTCGACGCCAGCGCTCCGGCCGTCGAAGGCCTGGACGCCGAAGCCCTCGATCTGGCCAAGCGCATTGCCGACGCCCTGCTCGCGGCCAAGCGCCCACTGATCATCGCCGGCACCTCCCTGGGTTCCAAAGCCCTGATCGAAGCTGCCGCGAACATCGCCAAGGCCCTTAAGCTGCGCGAGAAGAACGGTTCCATCAGCCTGATCGTGCCAGAGGCCAACAGCCTCGGCCTGGCCATGCTCGGTGGCGAATCGGTCGATGCAGCCCTCCAAGCGGTGATCGACGGTAAGGCCGACGCCATCGTCGTGCTGGAAAACGATCTGTACACCCGCACTGACAAGGCCAAGGTCGACGCTGCCCTGAACGCCACCAAAGTGCTGATCGTGGCTGATCACCAGAAGACCGCTACCAGCGATCGCGCGCACCTGGTCCTGCCAGCCGCCAGCTTCGCTGAAGGCGACGGCACCCTGGTTAGCCAGGAAGGTCGCGCCCAGCGCTTCTTCCAGGTGTTCGATCCGAAGTACATGGACGCGAGCATCCTGGTTCACGAAGGCTGGCGCTGGCTGCATGCCCTGCGTGCGACCCTGCTGAACCAGCCGATCGACTGGACCCAACTGGACCACGTCACCGCTGCCGTGGCTGCAAGCACGCCGCAATTGAACCGCATCGTCGATGCCGCTCCGTCCGCCGCGTTCCGCATCAAGGGCATGAAACTGGCCCGTGAACCGCTGCGTTACTCCGGTCGTACCGCCATGCGCGCCGACATCAGCGTGCACGAACCGCGTACCCCGCAGGACAAGGACACCGCGTTCGCGTTCTCGATGGAAGGTTACTCGGGCTCGGCCGAACCGCGCCAGCAAGTGCCATTCGCCTGGTCTCCGGGCTGGAACTCGCCGCAAGCCTGGAACAAGTTCCAGGACGAAGTCGGTGGTCACATCCGTGCTGGCGACCCGGGCACCCGCCTGATCGAAAGCACCGGTGATTCGCTGAACTGGTTCGCCAGTGTTCCACGCGCGTTCAACCCGGCCCCGGGCACCTGGCAGGTCGTGCCGTTCTTCCACCTGTTCGGCAGCGAAGAGAACTCTTCGAAAGCCGCGCCGGTCCAGGAACGCATTCCGGCCGCCTACGTCGCCTTGGCCAAATCCGAAGCCGACCGCCTGGGTGTCAACGACGGCGCCATGCTGAGCTTGAACGTGGCTGGCCAGACCCTGCGTCTGCCGCTGCGCATCAACGAAGAACTGGGCGCGGGCCTGGTGGCCTTGCCTGCGGGCATCGCCGGCATTCCGCCAGCGATCTTTGGTAAATCCGTTGACGGTCTGCAGGAGGCAGCTCAATGACCTTGTTCACTCCTGAAGTGATCGACGTGATCATCGCGGTCCTCAAGGCCGTGGTGATCCTGCTCGCCGTGGTGGTTTGCGGCGCCCTGCTCAGCTGGGTCGAGCGTCGTCTGCTCGCTCTCTGGCAGGACCGTTACGGTCCGAACCGCGTTGGTCCGTTCGGCGCGTTCCAGATCGCCGCCGACATGATCAAGATGTTCTTCAAGGAAGACTGGACGCCTCCATTCGCCGACAAGATGATCTTCACCCTGGCACCGGTCGTGGCCATGAGCGCGCTGCTGATTGCCTTCGCGATCATCCCGATCACCCCGACCTGGGGCGTGGCGGATATCAACATCGGCATCCTGTTCTTCTTCGCCATGGCCGGTCTGTCGGTCTACGCGGTGCTGTTCGCCGGCTGGTCGAGCAACAACAAGTTCGCCCTGCTGGGCAGCTTGCGGGCCTCGGCACAGACCGTGTCGTACGAAGTGTTCATGGGCCTGTCGCTGATGGGCATCGTGATCCAGGTGGGCTCGTTCAACATGCGCGACATCGTTGAATACCAGGCGCAGAACATGTGGTTCATCATTCCGCAGATCTTCGGTTTCCTGACCTTCTTCATCGCTGGCGTCGCCGTGACTCACCGTCACCCGTTCGACCAGCCGGAAGCGGAGCAGGAACTGGCCGACGGTTACCACATTGAATACGCCGGCATGAAATGGGGCATGTTCTTCGTCGGCGAGTACATCGGCATCGTGTTGATTTCGGCGCTGCTGGTGACCTTGTTCTTCGGTGGCTGGCACGGTCCGTTCAACATCCTGCCGCAGATCCCGTTCATCTGGTTCGCACTGAAAACCGCGTTCTTCATCATGATGTTCATCCTGTTGCGCGCTTCGATCCCGCGCCCACGGTATGACCAGGTGATGGATTTCAGCTGGAAGTTCTGCCTGCCGCTGACCCTCGTCAACATGCTGGTGACCGCTGCGATCGTGTTGCTCAACACGCCCGCCGTCGCGGCTCAGTGAGGATAGAGAATCATGAAGTACATATTTGACATCGTGCATGGCTTCTACACCCAGCTTCGCAGCCTGGTGATGATTTTCGGCCACGCCTTCCGCAAGCGCGACACGCTGCAGTACCCGGAAGAGCCGGTCTACCTGCCGCCGCGCTACCGTGGCCGTATCGTTCTGACCCGCGACCCCGACGGCGAAGAGCGTTGCGTCGCCTGCAACCTGTGCGCCGTGGCGTGCCCGGTCGGTTGCATCTCGCTGCAGAAAGCTGAAACCGAAGACGGTCGCTGGTACCCGGACTTCTTCCGCATCAACTTCTCGCGCTGCATCTTTTGCGGCCTCTGCGAGGAAGCCTGCCCGACCACCGCGATCCAGCTCACGCCGGATTTCGAAATGGCCGAGTTCAAACGTCAGGACCTGGTTTACGAGAAAGAAGATCTGCTGATCTCCGGCCCCGGCAAAAACCCTGATTACAACTTCTATCGTGTTGCAGGTATGGCGATTGCCGGTAAGCCGAAGGGCTCCGCGCAGAATGAAGCCGAACCGATCAACGTGAAGAGCTTGCTGCCTTAAGGAAGAAAGATGGAATTCGCTTTCTATTTCGCATCGGGTATCGCTGTGGTGTCCACGCTTCGCGTGATCACCAACACCAACCCTGTGCACGCCCTGCTCTACCTGATCATTTCGCTGATTGCCGTGGCGATGACGTTTTTCGCCCTCGGCGCGCCGTTTGCCGGTGTCCTGGAAGTGATCGCCTACGCTGGCGCCATCATGGTGCTGTTCGTGTTCGTGGTGATGATGCTGAACCTTGGCCCGGCCTCGGTTCAGCAAGAGCGCGTCTGGCTCAAGCCCGGTATTTGGGGCGGCCCGGTCGCCCTGGCTGCGCTGCTGCTGGTGGAACTGCTGTATGTGCTGTTCTCCCACCAGACCGGTGAGGCCGTCGGCCACACCACCGTAGACGCCAAGGCCGTGGGCATCAGCCTGTTCGGCCCGTACCTGCTGGTGGTCGAACTCGCCTCGATGCTGCTGCTTGCCGCAGCCGTCACGGCGTTCCATTTGGGCCGTAACGAAGCCAAGGAGCAATGACGATGCCTGCTATCCCCATGGAGCATGGTCTGGCGGTCGCCGGCATCCTGTTCTGCCTCGGTCTGGTCGGCCTGATGGTCCGCCGCAACATTCTCTTCGTGCTGATGAGCCTGGAGGTCATGATGAATGCCTCCGCCTTGGCTTTCATCGTGGCCGGTAGCCGTTGGGCGCAGCCGGATGGACAGATCATGTTCATCCTGGTGATCAGCCTGGCAGCCGCCGAGGCCAGTATCGGCCTGGCGATCCTGTTGCAGCTGTACCGCCGCTTCCACACTCTCGATATCGACGCTGCCAGCGAGATGCGCGGATGAATCTTCTCTATCTGACTTTCGTATTCCCTCTCATTGGTTTCCTGCTGCTGTCGTTCTCCCGTGGACGCCTCTCGGAAAACCTCTCGGCGCTGATCGGCGTCGGTTCCGTCGGCTTGTCTGCCATCGTCGCGGCTTATGTGATCTGGCAGTTCAACGTCGCGCCTCCTGAAGGCGGCCACTACACCCTGGTGCTGTGGCAGTGGATGGCGGTGGAAGGCTTCACGCCGAACTTCGCGCTGTACCTGGATGGTCTGTCCCTGACCATGCTCGGTGTGGTGGTTGGCGTGGGTTTCCTGATCCACCTGTTCGCGTCCTGGTACATGCGCGGTGAAGCCGGTTACTCGCGCTTCTTCGCCTACACCAACCTGTTTATCGCCAGCATGCTGTTCCTGGTGCTGGGCGATAACCTGTTGTTCCTGTACTTCGGCTGGGAAGGCGTGGGCCTGTGCTCGTACCTGTTGATCGGTTTCTACTACAGCAACCGCAACAACGGCAACGCCGCGCTCAAGGCCTTCATCGTGACCCGTATCGGCGACGTGTTCATGGCCATCGGCCTGTTCATCCTGTTCGCCCAACTGGGCACGCTGAACGTCCAGGAACTGCTGGTGCTGGCACCGCAGAAATTCCAGGCCGGCGACTTCTGGATGGTCATGGCCACCCTGATGCTGCTGGGCGGCGCTGTCGGTAAATCCGCGCAACTGCCGCTGCAAACCTGGCTGGCGGATGCGATGGCCGGTCCTACCCCGGTTTCGGCACTGATCCACGCCGCAACCATGGTGACCGCGGGCGTCTACCTGATCGCCCGTACCCACGGCCTGTTCACCCTGGCGCCGGAGATCCTGCACCTGGTCGGCATCGTCGGCGGTGTGACCCTGGTGCTGGCAGGTTTTGCCGCCCTGGTTCAAACCGACATCAAGCGTATCCTCGCCTACTCGACCATGAGCCAGATCGGCTACATGTTCCTGGCCCTGGGCGTTGGCGCCTGGGACGGCGCGATCTTCCACCTGATGACCCACGCCTTCTTCAAGGCGCTGTTGTTCCTTGCCTCCGGTGCGGTGATCGTTGCCTGCCACCACGAGCAGGACATCTTCAAGATGGGCGGCCTGTGGAAGAAACTGCCCCTGGCCTACGCCAGCTTCATCGTTGGCGGTGCGGCCCTGGCGGCCCTGCCACTGGTGACCGCAGGTTTCTACTCCAAGGACGAAATCCTCTGGGAAGCGTTCGCCAGCGGCAACCACGGTCTGCTCTACGCAGGTCTGGTCGGCGCGTTCATGACCTCGCTGTACACCTTCCGCCTGATCTTCATCGCGTTCCACGGTGAAGCGAAGACCGAAGCCCACGCCGGTCACGGCATTGCCCACTGGCTGCCGCTGTCGGTGCTGATCGTATTGTCCACCGCCATTGGCGCGATGATCGTTCCACCACTGCACGGCGTACTGCCGCAAAGCGTTGGCCATGCCGGCGGCGAAGCCAAGCACAGCCTGGAAATCGCCTCGGGCGCCATCGCCCTGTCCGGTATCCTGCTGGCTGCGCTGCTGTTCCTCGGCAAGCGTCGCTTCGTCACCGCCATCGCCAACAGCGGCATCGGCCGTTTCCTCTCGGCCTGGTGGTTCGCTGCCTGGGGCTTCGACTGGATCTACGACAAACTGTTCGTCAAGCCATACCTGGCGATCAGCCACATCCTGCGCAAAGACCCACTGGACCAGACCATCGGCCTGATCCCGCGCATGGCCAAAGGCGGTCACACCGCCCTGAGCCGTACCGAGACGGGTCAACTGCGTTGGTATGCCGCCTCGATGGCTGCTGGTGCCGTGCTGGTAATCGGCGCCGTCGTGCTGGTAGCGGTCTGATATGAACCTTGCGAACTTGCGAAAGGAATTGAGCCCGTCATGATTCTGCCTTGGCTAATCCTGATCCCCTTCATCGGCGGCCTGCTGTGCTGGCTGGGTGAGCGCTTCGGCGCCACCCTCCCCCGCTGGATTGCGCTGATCACCATGTCCCTGTTGCTCGCCCTCGGCCTCTGGCTGTGGGCTAACGGCGACTATTCGTTTGCCCCGGCGCCTGGCGCCGATCCGACCTGGGCGCTTGAGTTCAAGCACGTCTGGATCCAGCGCTTCGGCATCAACGTGCACCTGGCCCTCGACGGCCTGTCGCTGTTGATGATCATGCTGACCGGCCTGCTGGGTGTCCTCTCGGTACTCTGCTCGTGGAAAGAGATCCAGCGTCACGTGGGCTTCTTCCACTTGAACCTGATGTGGATCCTGGGCGGTGTCGTCGGCGTGTTCCTGGCCCTCGACCTGTTCATGTTCTTCTTCTTCTGGGAAATGATGCTGGTGCCGATGTACTTCCTCATCGCGCTCTGGGGTCACAGTTCTTCGGACGGCAAGAAAACCCGGATCTACGCGGCGACCAAGTTCTTCATCTTCACTCAGGCTTCCGGCCTGATCATGCTGGTGGCGATCCTGGGCCTGGTACTGGTCAACTTCAACGACACCGGCGTGATTACGTTCAACTACGCCGACCTGTTGAAAACCAAGATGTCGACCACCACCGAGTACATCCTGATGCTCGGCTTCTTCATCGCCTTCGCGGTGAAGCTGCCAGTCGTACCGTTCCACTCCTGGTTGCCTGACGCTCACGCCCAGGCGCCGACCGCAGGTTCCGTGGACCTGGCCGGTATCTTGCTGAAGACCGCTGCCTACGGCCTGCTGCGTTTCGCCCTGCCGCTGTTCCCGAATGCGTCGGCCGAGTTCGCGCCGTTCGCCATGACCCTGGGTCTGATCGGGATCTTCTACGGCGCGTTCCTGGCGTTCGCGCAAACCGACATCAAGCGTCTGATTGCCTTCTCGTCCGTTTCCCACATGGGCTTCGTACTGATCGGCATCTATTCCGGCAGCCAACTGGCGCTGCAGGGCGCGGTGATGCAGATGCTGGCGCACGGCCTGTCGGCGGCGGCACTCTTTATCCTCAGCGGCCAGCTGTACGAGCGTACCCACACTCGCGACATGCGCGAGATGGGCGGCCTGTGGTCGAAGATCGCCTACCTGCCGGCCCTCAGCCTGTTCTTTGCAGCGGCGTCGCTGGGCCTGCCGGGTACCGGTAACTTCGTCGGTGAGTTCCTGATCCTGATCGGCACCTTCCCGATCGCGCCATGGGTCACCATCATCGCGACGTCCGGCCTGGTGTTCGGTTCGGTCTACTCGCTGATCATGATCCACCGTGCGTACTTCGGCCCGGCCAAGTCGGATGCGGTGCTGCATGGCATGGACGGTCGCGAAATGATCATGGTGGTCGGCCTGGCAGCGCTGCTGGTCTACATCGGCGTCTACCCGCAACCGTTCCTCGATACCTCTGCCGCTACGATGCATGGCGTGCAGCAATGGCTCGGCACCGCCTTCACTCAACTCGCTTCGGCCCGGTAAGAGCGCTATGGAATTCACGACTCAACACTTTATCGCGCTAGCGCCGTTGTTGATCACCAGCGCCACGATCATCGTGGTGATGCTGGCGATTGCCTGGCGCCGCAACCACTCCCAGACCTTCCTGCTGTCGGTGGCGGGTCTGAACCTGGCTTTGCTGTCGATCCTGCCAGCCCTGAAAGTCGCGCCCCTGGCCGTGACGCCATTGCTGCAGATCGATACTTTTGCCTGCCTGTACATGGCGCTGATCCTGGTCGCCACCCTCGCTTGCGTGACCCTTGCCCACGCCTACCTCGGCGATGGCGGTTCGGGTTACCCGGGCAACCGTGAAGAACTGTACCTGCTGATCCTGATGGCCGCCGCCGGCGGCCTGGTCCTGGTCAGCGCACAGCACCTGGCAGGCTTGTTCATTGGCCTGGAACTGCTCTCGGTACCGGTCTACGGCCTGGTGGCCTATGCCTTCTTCAACAAGCGCTCGCTGGAAGCCGGTATCAAGTACATGGTGCTGTCGGCTGCCGGTTCCGCGTTCCTGTTGTTCGGCATGGCGCTGCTGTATGCCGACTCCGGCTCCCTGAGCTTCGTCGGTATCGGCCAGGCCCTGGCGGCCACCGGCCTGCCAAGCTCGCTGGCACAACTGGGCCTGGGCATGATGCTGATCGGCCTGGCGTTCAAACTGTCGCTGGTACCGTTCCACCTATGGACCCCGGACGTCTACGAAGGTGCGCCCGCGCCGGTTGCAGCGTTCCTGGCAACGGCCTCCAAAGTCGCGGTGTTCGCGGTGATGGTGCGTCTGTTCCAGATCTCGCCAGCGGCGAGCAGCGGTGTACTGAGCGACGTGCTGACCATCATCGCCATCGCGTCGATCCTGTTCGGTAACCTGTTGGCGCTGACCCAGAGCAACCTCAAGCGTCTGCTGGGTTACTCGTCCATTGCTCACTTCGGTTACCTGCTGATCGCCCTGGTGGCGAGCAAGGGCCTGGCCGTGGAAGCCATCGGCGTATACCTGGTCACCTACGTGATCACCAGCCTTGGCGCCTTCGGCGTGATCACCCTGATGTCCTCGCCGTACAACGGCCGTGACGCCGATGCCCTGTACGAATACCGCGGCCTGTTCTGGCGCCGTCCGTACCTGACCGCCGTACTGACCGTGATGATGCTGTCCCTGGCCGGTATCCCGCTGACCGCGGGCTTCATCGGCAAGTTCTACATCATCGCCACCGGTGTCCAGTCGCAACAATGGTGGCTGGTCGGCTCCCTGGTACTGGGCAGCGCCATCGGCGTGTTCTACTACCTGCGCGTCATGGTCACCCTGTACCTGATCGAACCGAACCTGCGTCGCCACGATGCGCAACTGCACTGGGAACAACGTGCAGGCGGCGTGATGCTGCTGGCCATCGCGGTACTGGCGTTCTTCCTCGGCCTGTATCCACAGCCGCTGTTGAACCTGGTACAGCAATCGGGTCTGGCGGGTTGATCGCTTAAGCGACACTCGGTAGTAAACGGAAACGGCACCTTCGGGTGCCGTTTTTGTTATTGAGTCAACCTCAAAAGATCGCAGCCTTCGGCAGCTCCTACATTGGAACGAGGTACACCCTGTAGGAGCTGCCGAAGGCTGCGATCTTTTAACCTTCATACATTTGACCGTCCATTAGATATCGATTGCCAGAGACGGCCTCTTCGCGAGCAAGCCCACTCCCACAGTTGATCTGCAGTGACCACAAAACTTGAGTCCGACGCCGATCTAATGTGGGAGCGGGCTTGCTCGCGAAGAGGCCTTATCAGACACAAATGGAAACGGCACCTTCGGGTGCCGTTTTTGTTATTGAGTCAACCTCAAAAGATCGCAGCCTTCGGCAGCTCCTACATTGGAACGAGGTACACCCTGTAGGAGCTGCCGAAGGCTGCGATCTTTTAACCTTCATACATTTGACCGTCCATTAGATATCGATTGCCAGAGACGGCCTCTTCGCGAGCAAGCCCACTCCCACAGTTGATCTGCAGTGACCACAAAACTTGAGTCCGACGCCGATCTAATGTGGGAGCGGGCTTGCTCGCGAAGAGGCCTTATCAGACACAAATGGAAACGGCACCTTCGGGTGCCGTTCGCATTTCACCTACCAAACTTTTACTTACGCGCCGCCTCCCACGACTTCAGCAGCTCGGCATAACTCACGGTTTCACCCTGCGGTTTCTCGTTTGCCAGTTTCGGTTTCGGGGCGCCCGGTTGGTCGAACCAGTACTGCGCGTCGCGCTCGGGGTTCATTTTCGGGGCGCAGGTGGCTTGGGCCTTCGAGCGTTCCAACCGGGACATGATTGCGTCCTGGTCCTTGGCCAGGCCGTCGAGTGCCTGTTGTGGGGTTTTTTCGCCGCTGGCGGCTTCGGCGATGTGGCTCCACCACAGTTGCGCCAGGCGTGGATAGTCCGGCACGTTGGTCCCGGTTGGGGTCCATTGCACGCGGGCCGGGCTGCGGTAGAACTCCACCAGGCCGCCGAGTTTCGGTGCCAGGTCGGTCATGGCCTGCGAGTTGATGTCCGATTCGCGGATCGGGGTCAGGCCGACGATGGTTTTCTTCAGCGACACGGTTTTGGAGGTCACGAACTGCGCGTACAGCCAGGCTGCCAGTTTCTGCTTCTCAGGCGTGGACTTCATGAACGTCCAGGAACCCACGTCCTGATACCCCAGCTTCATGCCCTCCTCCCAGTACGGTCCGCGTGGCGACGGTGCCATGCGCCATTTCGGCGTGCCATCGGCGTTCATCACTGCCAGGCCCGGCTTGGTCATGTCGGCGGTGAAGGCGGTGTACCAGAAGATCTGCTGGGCGATGTTGCCCTGGGAAGGCACCGGCCCGGACTCGGAAAAGGTCATGCCCGCCGCTTCCGGTGGTGCGTATTTCTTCATCCAGTCCACGTATTTGGTGGTGGCGAACACTGCCGCCGGGCCGTTGGTGTCGCCACCGCGTGTCACGCTGGAGCCGACCGGATGGCAATCCTCGACCCGGATACCCCATTCATCCACCGGTAGGCCGTTGGGAATGCCCTTGTCGCCACCACCGGCCATGGAGAACCAGGCGTCAGTGAAGCGCCAGCCCAGGGACGGGTCTTTCTTGCCGTAGTCCATGTGCCCGTAGACACGCTTGCCGTCGATTTCCTTGACGTCTTCGCTGAAGAACTTGGCGATGTCTTCATAGGCCGACCAGTTCACCGGTACACCCAGCTCGTAGCCGTACTTTTCCTTGAACTTGGCCTTGAGGTCCGCACGTTCGAACCAGTCGGCGCGGAACCAGTAAAGGTTGGCGAACTGCTGGTCAGGCAATTGATAGATCTTGCCGTCCGGCGCGGTGGTGAAGGAGATGCCGATGAAGTCCTTGATGTCCAGGGTCGGCGAGGTGAAGTTCTTGCCCTCGTTGGCCATCAGGTCGGTGATCGATTCGGTCTTGCCGTATCGAAAGTGCGTACCGATCAGGTCCGAGTCGTTCACCCAGCCGTCATAGATGTTCTTGTCCGACTGCATCTGCGTCTGCAGCTTTTCCACCACATCGCCTTCCTGCAGCAGGTCGTGGGTCAGCTTGATTCCGGTGATTTCGCTAAAGGCCTTGGCCAGCACCTTGGACTCGTATTCGTGGGTGGCGATGGTTTCCGACACCACCTTGATGCTCATGCCGCGAAACGGCTCCGCTGCCTTGATGAACCACTTGAGCTCCTCGAGTTGCTGATCGGCCGTCAGGGTCGACGGCTTGAACTCACTGCCGATCCATTTCTTCGCGGCGTCTTCGTAGGCATCGGCCCAGGCAGATGCGCTCAAACCGCTGAGTGCCAGCATGGCTGCCAATGAAATGCTATGTCGCAGCTTATTGTTTTTGTCGAACATAGAGACCTCCTTATTGAGTTTCGGAGCAACATTGCCGAGCGATTCGACTAGCCCCAACGCATCACCACCAACAGCCACACCAGGGACAACGCGAAGGCGACCCAGATGCTCCAGTCGGTCACGCCGATTACCAGCAAATGCAGGTAGGCGCTGCCGAGAAGACCGATGAACAACCGATCGCCACGGGTGGTGGCAATCGGCAAAAAACCTCGTCGCAATATGCTCGGCGAACGCAATTCCCAAGTCGTCATGCCTACGAGGATCAAGGCAATGACGCTGAAGAACGCCGCCGTGGGGACAGTCCAACTCATCCATTCCATCATCAGTTCCTCATACCCGGCCCAGGGCAAAGCCCTTGGCCACGTGGTTGCGAACAAACCAGATCACCAGCATGCCCGGCAGGATGGTCAACACCCCCGCCGCCGCCAGCACGCCCCAGTCGATGCCGGATGCCGAGACCGTGCGGGTCATCACCGCCGCGATGGGCTTGGCGTTTACCGAGGTCAGGGTTCGCGCCAGCAACAGTTCGACCCAGGAAAACATGAAGCAGAAAAACGCCGTGACGCCGATGCCGGAGCCGATCAGCGGGATGAAAATCTTCACGAAGAACTTGGGAAAACTGTAGCCGTCGATGTAGGCGGTTTCGTCGATTTCCTTGGGAACGCCCGACATGAAGCCTTCGAGAATCCACACCGCGAGTGGCACGTTGAACAGGCAGTGCGCCAGGGCTACGGCGATGTGGGTGTCGAACAGGCCGATCGATGAATACAGCTGGAAGAACGGCAACAGGAACACCGCCGGCGGTGCCATGCGATTGGTCAGCAACCAGAAGAACAGGTGCTTGTCGCCCAGGAAGCGGTAGCGCGAGAACGCGTAGGCCGCCGGCAATGCCACGGTCAGGGAGATGATCGTGTTCAGGCTCACGTAGTACGCCGAGTTGATGTAACCGGTGTACCAACTCGGGTCGGTGAAAATCACCTTGTAGTTGGCCAGGGTGAAATCCTGTGGGAAAAGTGTCAGGCCGCCGAGGATTTCGCTGTTGCTCTTGAAGGACATGTTCAGCAGCCAGTAGATCGGCACCAGCAGGAACAGGATGTAGATCAGCAGTGGTACAAGCTTTCTCATGCTCATGATGGCCTCAGCGGTTGGCGTCAGAGTGAGTCATGGCGGTATAGAACAGCCAGGACACCAACAGGATGATCAGGAAGTACACCAGCGAGAACGCCGCGGCCGGCCCCAGGTCGAACTGTCCGATGGCCATCTGCGTCAGGGTCTGGCTGAGGAAGGTCGTGGCATTGCCTGGCCCGCCACCGGTCAGTACGAACGGTTCGGTGTAGATCATGAAACTGTCCATGAAGCGCAGCATCACGGCGATCAACAGCACACTCTTGAGCTTGGGCAACTGGATATGGCGGAACACCGCCCAGGCCGAGGCACGGTCAATCCGTGCAGCCTGGTAATACACGTCCGGAATCGCCCGCAGCCCGGAGAAACACAACAACGCCACCAATGAGGTCCAGTGCCAGACGTCCATCACCAGCACGGTGACCCAGGCGTCCATGGTGTTCGCCGCATAGTTGTAGTTGATACCCATGGCCTTGAGGCTCGCCCCCAGCAGGCCGATGTCGGCCCGGCCGAAGATCTGCCAGATGGTGCCGACCACGTTCCACGGGATCAGCAAGGGTATCGCCAGGATGATCAGCACCACCGACGACCAGCGCCCCTTGGTCGGCATGGTCAGGGCAATCGCGATACCCAGCGGGATTTCGATCAGCAGAACGCACGCCGAGTAGATGAACTGGCGCAGCAGCGAGTCGTGCAGACGCGGGTCGAGCAGCACCTGTTTATACCAGTCGGCACCGACGAAGTAGCGGCTGGATTGGTCGAAGATGTCCTGCACCGAGTAGTTGACCACGGTCATCATCGGGATCACCGCACTGAACGCCACCAGCAGGAACACCGGTAGCACCAGCCACCAGGCCTTGTTGTTCTGCACTTTGTTCATGGCTGCACCTCACCTACCGATTGCGGCTCCAGCAGGAAATCATCGGCATAGACCATCAGCCACTGCGCCGGAAAACTGATATACGCCGTGCCTTCGGGCACCGGTTTGTCTTCGGCCAGGCGCACTTTCAGCGACACGCCGTCGAGGTTCAAGGTCATGATCTTGTACGTGCCGAGGTCTTCGACGTGTACGACTTGTGCACGCAGCGCGTCATCAAAAGGTTCGTCCCAGACATGAATGAACTCCGGGCGAATTCCAACCTTCAGGGTGTGCCATTCGGATTCGGCGATGCGTTTCTGCATGGCCTCTGACAACGGAAGATGCGTCGAAGCGAAACCGACGCCCCCCGGTTGCACCTCGACCTCGATCAAGTTCATCCCCGGGCTACCGATGAAATAGCCGACAAAGGTGTGGCTCGGCCGCTCGAACAATTCCCGCGGCGTGCCGAATTGCACGATCTGTCCGCCATACATCACCGCGATCTTGTCGGCAAAGGTCGAGGCCTCCAACTGATCGTGGGTGACGTAGACCATGGTGATGTTGAACTGCTCGTGGATCTGCTTGAGCTTGCGCCGCAGCTTCCACTTCAGGTGCGGGTCGATCACCGTCAGCGGCTCGTCGAAGAGGATGGCCGAGACGTCATCGCGTACCAGTCCACGACCCATGGAGACTTTCTGTTTTTCGTCGGCTGTGAGGTTGCTGGCTTTTTTGCCTAGCAGGCTTTGCAGGTCGAGAACCTCGGCGATTTCCCGCACCTTGGTGTGAATTTTCGCTTCGGCCATGCCCTGGTTACGTAGCGGAAAGGCCAGGTTGTCGAACACCGTCATGGTGTCGTAGACCACCGGAAACTGGAACACCTGGGCAATGTTGCGCTTCTCCGGGGTCAGGTTGTTGACGGCTTTGCCATCGAACAACACATGCCCCTGGGACGGGCTGAGCAAGCCGGAAATGATGTTGAGCAAAGTCGACTTGCCGCAGCCCGACGGGCCGAGCAAGGCATAGGCGCCGCCCTGTTCCCAGACGTGGTCCATCTGGCGAATCGCGTAGTCCTCTGGGCCACTCGGGGTACTGGTATAGCTGTGAGCGAGGTTCTGTAAACGGATTTCGGCCATCAGGCAACCCTCGCGACGCGCCGGCCGGGCGCCTGGACCAGCCGCCCCTGCGCATCGAACACAAACAGTTTATGGGTCGGTATGTAAATGCGGATCGGCGCATCGACGTCGTATTCGTGAACGCCAGGCAAGTGCAGCACCAGCAGGAAATGCTCGTTGCGCACGTGCAGGAAGGTTTCCGAGCCGCTGATTTCCGCCACTTCAACGGTCACCGCCAGTTCCAGGTCATCGTCGTTACTCGGCACCAGCGAGATATGGCTGGGGCGCACGCCGAAGCGGAACTCGCCCTCGCCCACCGGGCGCAAATCGACGTTAAGCGGGAAGTGCACGAAATTGGCGAAGCTCACTTCGTTGCCGGCAATGCGACCCGGCATCAGGTTGATCGGCGGCTCGGAGAACAACTCGGCCGCCAGCACGGTCTGCGGCTGGTGGTAAACCTCGGACGACCGGCCGCTCTGAATCACCCGGCCCTCATGGAGAATGGTGGTGGTGCCGCCCAGGGCCAGGGCTTCGTTGGGCTCGGTGGTGGCATAGATGGCGATGGTATGGCGCGCCTTGAACAGCTCGCGCATTTCCTGGCGTAGCTCTTCGCGCAATTTGTAGTCGAGGTTGACCAGTGGCTCGTCGAACAGGATCAGTTCGGCATCCTTGACCAGCGCCCGGGCCATGGCCGTGCGCTGCTGCTGGCCACCGGACAGTTCCAGCGGAAAACGCTGCAGGAACTTCTCGATGCGCAGCATCTTCGCGGTTTCCAGCACCTTGCTCTGGATCAGCTCATTGGACACACCGGCCTGGCGCAACGGCGAGGCGATGTTCTCGAAGACGGTCATCGTCGGGTAATTGATGAACTGCTGATACACCATCGACACGTTGCGCAGGCGTACCGGGCGTTGGGTGACATCGACGCCGTTCATCAGGATGCGGCCGGTGTCAGGCTTGTCCAGCCCGGCCATCAGGCGCATGAGACTGGTCTTGCCGGACAGCGTGCGCCCGAGCAAGACATTGAAAGATCCGGGTTCGAAACGCAGGCACGCATCGTCGATCCAGGTCTGGCCCTCGACGGTGCGGCTGACATGCTCCAGGGTTAGTGACATGGCTCGGCCTTTTTATTTTTGGAGTCAAGCGACCTGAGCGGTATAGCGACATCTGTGCCAAAAAATATAAGTCGTTGATTTGGCTCTGAATCCTTAAAAGTGACTACCGGGTCACGTTCATTGCTGAACACAAATGAACAATCGGGACTGAACAACTGAACAGTTCAACGATTGACAATGAACATTAGTGAACAACAATCTACACACTGTTCACGCCCCCTGTAGGAGCTGCCGCAGGCTGCGATCTTTTGATTTTGCTGTTCAAAATCAAGATCAACAGATCGCAGCCTGCGGCAGCTCCTACAGGGGATAGCATGTGCCTATAACAACAATAAAAATGCTGATTCAGAGGCTGACTTGAATGGCCGTACCTGCCCCCGCGTTATCCCACGACGCCATCATCCAGGACTCCTGGAAACGTTGTCGCGCCTTCGGCCTCAACCATCAGAGCACCCCGGCATTCGATCAACTGCCCGCCGAAGGCATCAAGCAGTTGCTGGAGAGCCAGCATTCCCTGGTGCAGACCACCCATCAGGAAGTCCTGCCGTACTACGAAAACATCCTCAGCAACTCCAACTGCCTGATCATGCTCGCCGACAATCAGGGCCAGGTGCTGACGTCCTGGGGCACCCAACGGTTTATCGAACCGGGCCTGACCCGTGGCTTCAGCGCTGGTGCCAGCTGGATGGAGCGCTGCAGCGGGACCAATGCCATCGGTACCGCGCTGGCTTGCGAACAGGCGGTGCATATCGAGCACGATGAGCACTTTCTCAAGGCCAACCGCTTCATGACCGGCTCCGCCGCGCCGATTTTCGATGCCGAGCGCAAGGTCATCGCCGTGCTGGATGTGTCCAGCGACAGCTACCTGCCGCCATCCCATACCCTGGGGATGGTCAAGATGATGAGCCAGACCGTGGAAAATCGGCTGATTCTCAACCTGTTCCACGGCCAGCATTTCCAACTGACGTTTAACACCGGCCTGAACAATCTCGACAGCCAGTGGGCCGGGTTGCTGATCTTCGATGAGAGTGGCCAGGTGCTGTCCGCCAATCGTCGCGCCGACAACCTGCTGGGCGTGAGCCTGTCACGGGTCAGTGTCGAGAGTCTGTTCAAGGTTTCCTTGCTGGAACTCCTCAATCAACCCGAAGGCTTGCCCTTCGCTCTCCAAACTTGCGGGCGCAATCGATTCCAGTGCCTGTTGAAGCGGCCAAAGATGGCGCCCGTTCAAGCGCGGGTGTTCACTGAGCCCAGCGTCACGCCACCCGCCGCCATCAGCCTCAACACCCTGCATTTTGGCGACAACCGCGTGGAAAAAGCCGTGCGCCAGGCCGAGCGCTTGCTGGAAAAGGACATTCCGTTGTTGATTCATGGGGAAACCGGGGTCGGCAAGGAAGTGTTCGTCAAAGCGCTGCATCAGGCCAGCTCGCGCAATAAACAGGCGTTCATCGCCGTGAACTGTGCGGCAATCCCCGCTGAACTGGTGGAATCAGAACTGTTCGGTTATGAAAAAGGCGCCTTCACCGGCGCCAACCAGAAAGGCAGCATCGGCCTGATCCGCAAGGCCGACAAAGGCACGCTGTTCCTCGATGAAATCGGCGACATGCCACTGCCGACCCAGGCGCGATTGCTGCGTGTGCTGCAGGAGCGTTGTGTGCAACCGGTGGGCAGCAGCGAGTTGTTCCCGGTGGACATTCGCATCATTTCGGCGACCAACCGCTCGTTGCGCGAGCAGGTACAACTGGGGCGCTTTCGCGAGGATTTGTACTACCGCATCGGCGGCCTGACCCTGGAACTGCCGCCATTAAGGGAGCGCAGTGATAAAGAGGCGCTGTTCAAACGCTTGTGGGAACAGCATCGCGAGCCCTCGCAATGGGCGGGATTGAGTCGCGAGGTGCTGGAACTGTTCAGCCGTCACCCCTGGCCGGGAAATTTAAGGCAAGTCAGCAGCGTGATGCAGGTGGCGCTGGCCATGGCCGAGGAACAACCGGTGCGGCCGGAGCATTTGCCGGATGATTTTTTTGTCGATCTGGAGATGGAGCCGGTGGAGACGCCGGAGCCGTTGGCGGTGGATCTTGATGATGCCGAGGATTTGAACCGGCAGTTGCAGGCGGTTGGGGGGAATATTTCGCATCTGGCGCGACGGCTGGGGGTGAGCCGCAATACCCTTTACAAGCGATTGCGCCAGGCGGAGTGACAAAGTATCCGCATCTGCTTTGCTCGGCTTGAGACCATTCGCGAGCAAGCCCGCTCCCACATTGGATTTGTGTCGAACTCAATACTCAAATACGCCGCAAAACCAATGTGGGAGCGGGCTTGCTCGCGAAGGCGTCAGCCGTGGCACCGACGAACCTACGCCTAGCCCATAAAAAAAACCCGCACAAGGCGGGTTTTGTTTTCAAGCACTGCAGCAATCAGTCAGCCAAACGCCAGGTCGTGCCGCCCTTACCGTCTTCCAGCACCACGCCCATGGCGGTGAGCTGGTCGCGGATGCGGTCGGATTCGGCCCAGTCCTTGCCGGCACGCGCCGCCAGGCGCGCAGCAATCAGCGCTTCGACTTCAGCTGCATCCACACGCCCTTCGGCGCCGGCTTGCAGGAAGTCATCGGCTTCAAGCTGCAACACGCCCAACACGCTGGCCAGTTCTTTCAAACGCGCAGCCAGGCCGGCCGCTGCGTTCAGATCGCTCTCGCGCAGGCGGTTGATCTCGCGCACCATCTCGAACAGCACCGCACAGGCTTCCGGCGTGCCGAAGTCGTCGTTCATCACCTGGGTGAAACGCTCGACGAAGGCTTCGCCACCGGCCGGCGCCACACTCGGCAGGCCTTTCAACGCATGGTAGAACCGCTCCAGAGCGCCCTTGGCGTCCTTGAGGTTGTCTTCCGAATAGTTGATGGCGCTGCGGTAATGGCTCGACACCAGCAGGTAACGCACGACTTCCGGGTGATACTTGTCGAGCACGTCGCGGATGGTGAAGAAGTTGTTCAAGGACTTGGACATCTTCTCGCCATTGATGCGGATCATGCCGCAATGCATCCACGCGTTGGCGTAGGTCTTGCCGGTGGCCGCTTCGCTCTGGGCGATTTCGTTTTCGTGGTGCGGGAACTCCAGGTCACTGCCGCCGCCATGAATGTCGAAGGTTTCGCCCAGGCAGCAGGTGGACATCACCGAGCACTCGATGTGCCAGCCCGGACGCCCGGCGCCCCATGGCGACTCCCAGCTCGGCTCGCCCGGCTTGGCGGCTTTCCACAGCACGAAATCCAGCGGGTCCTGCTTGGACTCGTCGACCTCGATGCGTGCGCCGATGCGCAAGTCTTCGATTTTCTTGCGCGACAGCTTGCCGTAGCCCATGAACTTGCCGACGCGGTAGTACACGTCGCCATTGCCCGGGGCGTAGGCGTAACCCTTGTCGATCAAGGTCTGGATCATTGCGTGCATGCCCGGGATATGATCCGTGGCACGCGGTTCCATGTCCGGCTTCTTGATGTTCAGGCGCGCTTCATCTTCGTGCATCGCCGCGATCATGCGCTCGGTCAGCGCTTCGAACGACTCGCCGTTCTCGTTGGCCCGGTTGATGATCTTGTCGTCAATGTCGGTGATGTTGCGCACATAAGTCAGGTCATAGCCGCTAAAACGCAACCAACGGGTCACCAGGTCGAAGGCGACCATGCTGCGGCCGTGGCCGAGGTGGCAGTAGTCGTACACGGTCATGCCGCACACGTACATGCGCACCTTGTTGCCATCGAGCGGCTTGAAGACTTCTTTGCTCTTGGTGAGCGTGTTGTAGATCGAAAGCACTTTAGAGGATCCTTGAATCACTGGCCCCACGAATCACGCAGGGTCACGGTACGGTTGAACACCGGCTGACCGGGTTTCGAGTCCTTGATATCCGCGACGAAGTAACCTTCGCGCTCGAACTGGAAACGGTCTTCCGGCTGTGCGTTGCCCAGCGAAGGCTCGGCACGACAACCGGTGAGTACCTGCAGGGAGTCAGGGTTGATGTTATCCAGGAAACTGGCGCTGTCTTCGGCCTTCTCCGGGTTCGGGGAACGGAACAGGCGATCGTACAGGCGCACTTCGCACTCGACGCTGGCCGCGGCTGGCACCCAGTGCACAACGCCCTTGACCTTGCGGCCTTCAGGGTTCTTGCCCAGGGTGTCCGGATCGTACGAGCAACGCAGTTCGACGATGTTGCCATCGGCGTCCTTGATCGCTTCGTCGGCACGAATCACGTAGCTGCCGCGCAGGCGCACTTCGCCGTTCGGCTCCAGGCGCTTGTAGCCTTTTGGCGGCTCTTCCATGAAGTCTTCACGGTCGATGTAGAGCTCACGGGCGAATGGGAGGACGCGCACACCCATGTCTTCTTTAGGGTGGCATGCCAGTTCAAGATTCTCGACCTGGCCTTCCGGGTAATTGGTAATCACGACTTTCAGCGGCCGCAATACGCACATGGCACGCGGGGCGCTATGGTCGAGGTCGTCGCGGATGCTGAATTCGAGCATGCCGAAATCGACCACGCCGTCGGAACGGTTGGTGCCGATCATTTCGCAGAAGTTGCGGATCGATTTCGGCGTGTAGCCACGGCGACGAAAGCCCGACAGCGTGGACATGCGCGGATCGTCCCAGCCGTTGACGTGCTTTTCATCAACCAGCTGCTTGAGCTTGCGCTTGCTGGTGATGGTGTAGTTCAGGTTCAGGCGGCTGAATTCGTACTGGCGCGGCTTGGCCGGCACCGGCAGGTTCTCCAGGAACCACTCGTACAGCGGACGATGGCTTTCGAACTCCAGGGTGCAGATCGAGTGGGTGATGCCTTCGATGGCGTCCGACTGACCGTGGGTGAAGTCGTAGTTGGGGTAGATGCACCACTTGTCGCCGGTCTGGTGGTGATGAGCGTGGCGAATGCGATACATGATCGGGTCGCGCAGGTTCATGTTCGGCGAGGCCATGTCGATCTTGGCCCGCAGCACACGTGCGCCGTCCGGGAATTCACCGGCCTTCATGCGGGCGAACAGGTCCAGGTTCTCTTCGACGCTGCGGTCGCGGAACGGGCTGTTCTTGCCTGGCTCGGTCAGGGTGCCACGGTATTCCTTGGCCTGTTCAGGGGTCAGGTCGTCGACATAGGCCTTGCCGGACTTGATCAGTTCGACAGCCCAGTCGTGCAACTGGTCGAAATATTGCGAGGCGTAGCGCACTTCGCCGGACCATTCGAAGCCCAGCCACTTGACGTCGCTTTCGATCGCGTCGATGTATTCCTGGTCTTCCTTGGCCGGGTTGGTGTCGTCGAAACGCAGGTGCGTGACGCCGCCGAACTCCTGGGCCAGGCCAAAGTTCACACAGATCGACTTGGCGTGCCCGATGTGCAGGTAGCCGTTGGGTTCAGGCGGGAAACGGGTGACGATTTGCGTGTGCTTGCCCGAGTCCAGGTCTGCCTGGATGATCGGCCGCAGGAAGTTGACCGGCACAGCAGGGCCGGTCTTGGCATTCGAGGTAGGGTCGACAGTGGGCTTGCTCATAGGATCCTTGAACGTACAAGTGCGTGGCCGTAATGAAGGCCGGACAAAACAAAGCCGCTATCATAGCCGATGCCGTCAAGTACCTGACAGAGCGCGCTCTGTAAACCGTCGCATTTAATAGGCTGTAAATAAAAAAACAGCCTCGAAATTCGTGCCTGTCACGCTAAACTGCGCACCTTGGCCGAAGCAGGCTGAACCGGTTGTGGGGCTGAATGTCCCAGATCCACGAATTCCTCATAAAGAGTAGCGATCATGACTCAAGTCAAACTGACCACCAACTACGGCGACATCGTCATCGAACTGGACGCGGAAAAAGCGCCAATCACCGCTGCCAACTTCATCGAATACGTTAAAAAAGGTCACTACGAGAACGTCGTGTTCCACCGTGTGATCAAGGGTTTCATGATCCAGGGCGGCGGTTTCGAGCCTGGCATGCAGGAAAAGAAAGACAAGAGCCCGAGCATCCAGAACGAAGCCGACAACGGTCTGAAGAACGAGAAGTACACCGTCGCCATGGCGCGCACCATGGATCCGCATTCGGCATCGGCGCAGTTCTTCATCAACGCCACCAACAACAGCTTCCTCAACCACACTGCCAAGACCGCTCAGGGTTGGGGTTATGCCGTGTTTGGTAAAGTCGTTGCGGGCACCGACGTAGTCGACAAGATCGAAGGCGTTGCGACCACCTCCAAGGCCGGTCACCAGGACGTGCCTAAAGACGACGTGATCATCGAGAAAGCCGAGATCATCGAAGCGTGATACTGCTGATTTCAGATTTACATCTGGAAGAGGAGCGCCCGGACATTACCCGGGCGTTTCTGGATTTGCTTGCCGGGCGCGCCCGCTCGGCGAGTGCGTTGTACATCCTGGGCGACTTTTTCGAGGCGTGGATTGGCGACGACGCCATGACCCCTTTCCAGCGTTCCATCTGCCAGGCCCTGCGCGAATTGAGCGACAGTGGCACGGCGATTTTCCTGATGCACGGCAATCGCGACTTCATGCTGGGCAAGGCCTTCTGCAAACAGGCCGGCTGCACCCTGCTCAAAGATCCGAGTGTCGTGCAGTTCAACGGCGAACCCGTGCTGCTGATGCACGGCGACAGCCTCTGCACCCGCGACGAAGCCTACATGAAGCTGCGTCGCTACCTGCGCAACCCGATCACCCGGTTCATCTTGCGGCATCTGCCGTTAAGCACCCGGCATAAGCTGGCTCGCAAGCTGCGCAGTGAAAGCCGGGCGCAAACGCGCATGAAGGCCAATGACATTGTCGATGTCACGCCTGAAGTGATTCCACGGATCATGCAGCAATATGGCGTGAAAACCCTGATCCACGGGCATACTCATCGTCCGGCCATTCACAAGTTGCAGATCGGCGATCTGGCGGCCAGGCGCATCGTGCTGGGGGATTGGGATAAACAGGGTTGGGCGTTGCAGGTGGATGACAGCGGGTTTGCCCTGGCACCGTTTGATTTCACCCCGCCGCCGCGGTTGCCAGCTCCCACAATCTAACGACCAAACACAATCCCCCCTGTGGGAGCGAGCCTGCTCGCGAAGAGGGCCTGACAGTCAACACAGATGTTGGCTGACAGATCGCCATCGCGAGCAGGCTCGCTCCCACATTTGACCGCATTCCAGATCAGTGGCCGCTCGCAGCAGGCCCAGCCTTCGCCGCAAACGGCGGTTTCGCCAGCCATACGATCAGGATCAACCCCATGAACGCCCACCCCAGCAGCGTGAAGTAGTCCACGGTGGAGAGCATGTACGCCTGGCTGGTCAACACGTGATCGAGCTGCGCATACGCCGGGTTGCTCGCACCACCCAGTGCATGCAGGGCCTCGCGGGTTGCGGGCTCGTAGGTGCTGATGCTTTCGCTCATGTAGGCATGGTGCTGGTCCGCACGGCGAATCCAGATCCAGGTGGTCAACGACGCGGCGAAGCTGCCGCCCAGGGTCCGCAGGAACGTCGCCAGCCCCGCGCCGTCCGCGATCTGGCTCGGCGGCAGGTCCGACATCAGGATGCTCAGGGTCGGCATGAAGAACAACGCCACGCCAATGCCCATGAACAACTGCACCAGGGCGATGCGCTGGAAGTCCACTTCGCTGGTAAAGCCGGCACGCATGAAACAGCTCAAGCCAATCGCCAGGAATGCCAGGCCCGCCAACAAGCGCAGGTCGAACTTGTGCGCGTATTTGCCGACAAACGGCGACATCAGGACCGGCAGAATGCCAATTGGCGCCACCGCCAAGCCGGCCCAGGTTGCCGTATAACCCATCTGGGTTTGCAGCCATTGCGGCAGGATCAGGTTGATCCCGAAGAAACCGGCGTACCCCAGCACCAGCACCAGGGTGCCGATGCGGAAGTTGCGGTAGGCGAACAGCCGCAGGTTGACCACCGGGTGTTGGTCGGTCATTTCCCAGATCACGAACACCGCCAGCGCAATCACCGAAATGGCCGCACCGATGAGAATGAAGCTCGATTCGAACCAGTCCAGGTCATTGCCCTTGTCGAGGATCACCTGCAACGCCCCGACGCCGATGACCAGGGTGATCAAACCGACGTAATCCATCGGCTGATGGCTGGTCACCACCGGCCGCGCCTTGAGCTGCGAACGCACGACCATGACCGCGAAGATCCCGATCGGCACGTTGATGAAGAAGATCCACGGCCAGCTGTAACTGTCGGTGATCCAGCCGCCGAGGATGGGCCCTGCAATCGGCGCGACCACCGTGACCATCGCCAGCAACGCCAGGGCCATGCCGCGCCTGGCGGGCGGATAAACGGCGATCAGCAGCGTCTGGGTCATCGGGTACAACGGTCCCGCCACCAGGCCTTGCAGCACCCGAAAGCCGATCAGCTCCGGCATCGATGTGGAAATACCGCAGAGAAACGAGGCCAGCACAAACAGAACGGTCGCCCACAGGAACAGCTTCACCTCGCCGAACCGCCGGCTCAGCCAGCCGGTCAGCGGCAACGCGATGGCGTTGCTCACCGCGAAAGACGTGATGACCCAGGTGCCCTGCTCCGAACTCACCCCCAGGTTGCCGGAAATGGTCGGCAACGCCACGTTGGCGATCGTGGTGTCGAGCACCTGCATGAAGGTCGCCAGCGACAGGCCGA
The DNA here is from genome assembly GCF_029967975.1 of Pseudomonas sp. V98_8. NCBI lineage: Bacteria > Pseudomonadati > Pseudomonadota > Gammaproteobacteria > Pseudomonadales > Pseudomonadaceae > Pseudomonas > Pseudomonas sp. V98_8. The sequence goes on along the minus strand of NZ_JASCAE010000082.1, from coordinate 5,026 downwards.
TGGTGCTCAGCACCAGGCTGGGGGGCGTGAATGACGCGTTATTGCTCATCGCGAATCCTTTGATACTCAAGTTGCGCGGCGTCCGCTACAGGCGCAGCTGCTCCCTGTGGGAACAAGCCTGAGTGGTGAGGGGATTTATCCCCGTCCGACTGCGAAGCAGTCGCAAAGCCAGTGCATGCGGTATATCTGACATTCCTAATTGCAGGCTTTGGGGCCGCTGCGCGACCCAACGGGGATGAATCCCCTCGCCACACAGGCTCGCCCGCAAATTCGGTATCAGCGATGCGCGGTCTTGCTCACCGCGGCGCTGTTGTCGTGGATCAATTGCGTGATCATGGCATCGGCCTCGGTTAACTGGCGGTCATAGATGGCGGTGCTGAACGAAGCCTTTTGCGGCGGCTGCTGCGCCAGCACCGGGCCGCTCTGGTCACGCAGGTTCACATCGACCACGGTCGACAGGCCAACGCGCAGTGGATGCTCGGCCAGCTCCTGGGCGTTGATATGAATCCGCACCGGCACCCGCTGCACGATCTTGATCCAGTTGCCAGTGGCGTTCTGCGCCGGCAGCAAGGCAAACGCGCTGCCCGTGCCAGCGCCAAGGCTGTCGATGTTGCCGCTGTATTTCACGCTGCTGCCGTAGAGATCGGTTTCGATCTCCACCGGCTGGCCGATACGCATGTCACGCAGCTGGGTTTCCTTGAAGTTGGCGTCGATCCACAATTGATCCAGCGGAATCACCGCCATTAGCGCCTCCCCCGGCTGCACTCGCTGCCCCAATTGCACGGTGCGCTTGGCCACGTAGCCGGTGACCGGCGCGATCAGGGTGCTTCGGGCGTTGTTGAGGTAGGCCTGACGCAATTGCGCAGCGGCGGCCATTACGTCCGGGTGCGATGAAACCACGGTGTCATCGACCAGTGCGGCGGTGGTCTTGAGCTTCTGTTGGGCGTTGGCCAAGGCGTTTTGCGCCGAGGTCAGGTCATCACGGGCGTGGGACAGTTCCTCTTGGGAAATCGCCCCACCAACGGCGAGATTTTTCCGCCGGTTGAAGTTGTCCTGGGCTTTTTGCACTTCGGCTTGTTGCGCGTTGACCTGGGCTTTCATGCCGTCGACGTCGCTGTACAAACCGCGAACCTGACGCACGGTGCGGGCCAGATTGGCCTGGGCACTTTGCAAACCGACTTCGGCGTCGTTCGGGTCGAAGTTCACCAGCACCTGGCCTTCGTGGACCAGATCGCCATCGTCGGCGCCGATGCTGACGACGGTACCGGTAACCAGCGGGGTGATTTCCACCACGTTGCCATTCACATAGGCATCGTCGGTGCTTTCGCTCCAGCGTCCGTAAAATTCGTGATAGGCCCAGACGCTCGCGCTGCCCAGCGCGACCACCACCGCCAGGGCCAGCAGCATGAACTTGCGCTTGCCTGAATCGGGATTGGCCGGGGTGTTTTCAGTGGTTGGCGTTGTATCGGCAGTGGCCATGACAAATTCCTTGAATTATTGGGTCAGCGTGGCTGGCGCGGTATTGGCCGAGGCAATGGCCTCTGGCTGGAAACCGCCGCCCAGCGCCTGTATCAGCTGGATCGACAGGTCGATCTGCTCCGCATTCAGGTTGGCCAATTGGCGCTGGGCCTGGAGCAACTGCTGCTCGATGCTGAGCACGTCCAGATAGTTACCGATGCCGGAACCGTAGCGCTGGACCACGGTGTTGTAAGAGTCCTGGGCGATGTCGGTGGCGTGTTGCTGGGCCGCGATCTGGCGACCGATGTCACGCAACTGGTTGATGCTGTCGCTGACGTCGCCCAGCGCCCTGACCAGGGTTTTGTTGTACTGCGCCACCGCCAGGTCGTAGTCGGCGTCGCGGGAATCGAGGTCGGCGCGCAGGCGACCACCGTCAAAAATCGGCACGGAAATCGTCGGTGCGACATTGAAGAAGCGGCTGGCCGAACCAAACATCGCATCCCCCAGTAATGATTCGGCACCGGCCGCGGCGCTGAGGTTCAAGTTCGGGTAGAACTGGGTTTTGCCGGCATCGATAGTCTTGCTCGCCGCCTCGACCCGCCAGCGCGCGGCCACCAGGTCAGGACGACGTCCGAGCAGTTCGGCTGGCAGCACCGACGGCAAGGCCACGGCACCCGGCTTGAGAATGTTCGGTCGAGCGACTTCGTTGCCGCGATCCGGGCCTTTGCCAAGCAGCACAGCCAGGGCGATCCTGGCGCTTTGCAGGCGCTTTTCGGCATCGATCAAATTGGCTTCGGAAGTGGCTTCCAGGCTTTCGGTCTGCTGGAACTGATACTGGCTGTCGATCCCCGAACTCAGGCGGCGCTGGCTCAGATCAAGCATTTGCCGGGTACGCTTGAGGTCTTCGGCGGACAGGTCATGGACGATGTGCGCCTGCCCCAGGTCGCTGTAGGCGCGGGCCACGTCAGCGGACAGGGTCAACTGCGCGGCTTGCTGGTCGACCTCGGCGGCACGGGCCTGCCCCAGCGCCGCTTCCCAGGCATCACGCTGACCGCCCCAGAGGTCGAAGTTGTAATTGAAGATGGCGCTGATGTTGCGCACCGTGGAGTAATTGCCACCCTGTCCCAGCGGGTCCTGGTCCCGGGCCAGACGCGAACGGCTGACGCCGGCGCTGGCATCCAGTGTCGGCATCCGCGCGGCGTCGGCGGCATAGGCCGCGGCGCTGGCCTGATGGACGCGGGCGTCGGCGATCTGCATGTCGGGGCTGTCGCGCAGGGCCTCGCGGATCAGACCGTCGAGCTGCGGATCGCCGAGACTTTTCCACCAGTCGCTTTTCGGCCAGGCCGCCGGCGACAGCGTCACGCCGCTGAGGGATTGCCCCGCCTTGAGGTTTTTTGCATCAAGGCTGACACCTTCGGTGGTCAGGCCACTGTAACTGGCGCAACCGGCCAAGCCCATGGCCAACAGAAGCAGGCTGACGCCGGTACGCAAGGTTTTCACGTTCATTGGTCACCTAACCGCTGCAGGGTGATCGAGTCACCGGCCGCTACCAGGATTTTCTTGAGAATGGATTCCAGGGTTTTCAGTTCTTCCGGCGTGATGGCTCCGGCCAGTTCATTCATGGCTTCAGAACCGATGCCCGGCAGAAGATCGGCCAGTTTCTGACCCTCGTCGGTCAGCACTAGCTGAATTTGACGACGGTCTGCCTCGGAGCGCTGGCGAGCGAGGAAACCTTTTTGTTCCAGACGATCGAGCATGCGCGTCATCGAACCGCTGTCCAGGGACAGGTGCCGGCACAGCTCACCCGGCGAATCGACGCCGAACTGGGCCATGATGATCAGCACCTTGAACTGCGCCGCGGTGATGCCGTGGGGTTCCATGTGCGTATCGATGATCCGGTCCTTGAGCAGCGCAGCGCGCCCGAGCAAGAGACCGAGGTGGCAATTATGGAAATCGTCTGGCGTGAAATGCTTCATCTGAACACCGATTAGCTGCCTAGGCAGTGAATGTATGTTGAGATATTACTGCCTAGGCAGCCAATGTCAACGTAATAGTTAGGCTGCTTAGTAATTAGTTGACAAATGGTGTCGGGTATTGCGCCTGACGTACGGCGATCGTTGCCCCTGAAACCCTCTGGAAGCGAAACTACCCAAATGGTTAAACTATGCCGCCGCGGCTCGAGGAGCCTGACTGAAGATCACGGGGACATTACAGTGGCCGCTCGACCACCCAAACATTCGCGACTTACACCGCGCTGGCCGGCGTTGCGCAGCCTCTTTGGCAAGGTAGCGACCGGGCCTGACCGCCACTGCAGGCATGCGCGGGTCATTCATGACTACTTTCATCGCCAGGCCTGTTCCCAGGGCTACACCCTTAGCCATAGCCAGCAACGAGTAATCGACTGCATGGCGCAGCACGCATCAGAACTGTTGGGTACGCCGGGCAAGACATTGCCCGGGCTTTACCTGCACGGCGCCGTCGGCCGTGGCAAGAGTTGGCTGCTCGACGGTTTTTTCCAGGCGATCCCCATTGCCCAAAAGCAGCGCCTGCACTTCCACGGTTTTTTTGCCCGCCTGCACGAGGGCATGTTCAGCCATCGCGACCAACCGGATGCGCTGGCGACCACGCTGGATGATTTATTGAGCGATTGTCGGGTGCTGTGTTTCGACGAGTTTCACGTCCACGACATCGGCGATGCGATGCTCATCACGCGACTGTTCAAGGCGCTGTTCCACAGGGGGATCCTCCTGCTGGTCACCTCCAATTACCCGCCTGAAGGCCTGCTGCCCAACCCGCTTTACCATGCGCGCTTCAAGCCCGTGATCGACCTGATCAATGCGCGCATGCAGGTCATGGAAGTCGGCGGGCCCCACGACTATCGCAGCCAGGCCCGAACCCATGCGCACCAGCTGTTCACCCAGGGCCGCTACGTCTGGCCCGCCACGCTGGCGCAACGCCAGGCATCGAACCTGCCGGCGCCGAACGCATCGGCCATTGCCCTGGCTGTCGGCACTCGCCATCTATCGGCCCGCTACTGCGAAGGACGCGTCGTCGGTTTTACTTTCAGCGACCTGTGCGACCACCCCACAGCGGTCATGGATTACCTGGAACTGTGCCGCCGCTTCGATCACTGGATCATCGACGACCTGCCCGACCTCGCCGACTGCTCGATTGCCGCCCAGCAGCGCTTCATCAACCTGATCGACGTCTTGTATGACCAGGACAAGCACCTGACATTGCTGGGCCAGCGCTCCCTGCGCGAAAGCCTGGGCGGTGACGCTATAGACCTGGCGCGCACGCGTAGTCGGTTGGGGCAATTGGTGGAGGTAAGGGAAGGGGTTTGAGTTGGGGCAACTTGCTGCGGGGTTGAAGAAAAAGATCGCAGCCTGCGGTAGCTCCTGAGCCTCTACCAACGTTGGTCCATGCCGGGTCGAGGCTTGTTGTGGGAGATTGTTTTCTATCCGTTGCTGCGGTAACGCCCACTTATGGTTTCGCTCTTACAGCGACTTCCTTTTTCAAACGCCAAAAAGGAAGCAAAAGGCTTTGCCCCACCACTCGGTGCCTCGCT
>NZ_JASCAE010000002.1:0-290699 GCF_029967975.1 Pseudomonas sp. V98_8 | reverse complement strand
CGACCTCGAACACCTCATTGAGGACGAAGCGCATATCGCGCAGGGGCGCTTTGTAATCAGACATGATTGGAACTACTCACTTTCTGCAACAGGAAATGGGACAGCGCCGGGATCAGCACCAACGCACCAACCATGTTCCAGATGAACATGAAGGTCAGCAGGATGCCCATGTCGGCCTGGAACTTGATTGGCGACCAGGCCCAGGTGATCACGCCGGCAGCCAAAGTAATGCCGACCAGCGCCACCACCTTGCCGGTGAATGCCACGGCATTGCGATAAGCCTCGGTCAACGACAACCCGGCGCGTTGCTGGGCCAATTGCACGCTCAGCAGGTACAACGCGTAGTCCACGCCAATGCCGACACCGAGGGCGATCACCGGTAATGTCGCGACTTTCACGCCCATGCCCAACCAGACCATCAGCGCTTCGCAGAGGATCGACGTCAGCATCAGCGGCACTACCGCGACCACCACCGCCCGCCAGCTGCGGAAGGTGATGAAGCACAGCACGATCACCGCGCCATACACATAAAACAACATGGTGCGGTTGGCCTCGCGCACGACGATGTTGGTCGCCGCTTCAATCCCGGCACTGCCGGCCGCTAACATGAACTGACGCTCGCCATTGCTGTGTTCACGGGCGAAGCTTTCAGCCACTCGCACCACGCGATCCAGGGTTTCGGCCTTGTGGTCCGCCAGATACGCGATGATCGGCATCATCGAGCAATCGTTGTTGAACAGGTCCGGATTGCTGACAGATGCCTGCTGTGCGCCGTAATTGAGCACATCCTGATTACGCGCGATGGTTAGCATCTTCGGGTTGCCTTCATAGGAACCCGCGGTGATCTGCCGTACCGCGTTCACCAGCGACACCGTGGTCTGCACGCCCGGTTGTTGCTGCAACAACCAACCCAGGCGATCGGCTTCTACCAGGCTTTCATATTTCAGACAGCCTTCGCTGGGTGTCTTGAGCATCACCGCGAACTGATCGCTGGACAGCGAATAGTTAGCGGTGATGTAGGCGTTGTCGCGGTTGTAGCGCGAATCGGCACGCAGCTCGGGCGCACCGGGGTCCAGATCACCGACCTTCAACTGGGTGCTGACCATGAAGCCGCCCACCGCCAGCAGCCCCGCCACACTGACGGCGATAGTCGCCCAGCGGCGCTCGGTGAATTTGTCGAGAAAACACCACAGCGCGCCCATACCGCTGCCTCGCAGCTCCTTTTTTTCCGCGCGCAAGCTGCGCTCGGCAGCCTTTCGACTGACACCCCAATACGACAGCAGCACCGGCAGCAGCACCAGGTTGGTGAAAATCAACACGGCAACGCCAATGCTGGCGGTGACTGCCAGGTCCTGGATCACCGGAATGTCGATCAGCATCAATACCGCGAACCCCACGGCGTCGGCCAGCAATGCGGTGAGGCCGGCGAGAAACAGCCGGCGAAAGGTATAACGCGCGGCGATCAACTGATGGGTACCGCGTCCGACGTCCTGCATGATGCCGTTCATCTTTTGCGCGCCATGGGATACGCCAATGGCAAACACCAGGAACGGCACCAGAATCGAAAACGGGTCCAGCGCGAAGCCAAACAGCGCCACCAATCCCAGCTGCCAGATCACTGCGATCACCGAACACAGGATGACCAACGCCGTGCTGCGCACACACCGGGTGAAGTAGAAGATAATCGCCGTGGCTATCAGCGCGGCGGCACCGAAATACAGCATCACTTGCATCAACCCATCGATCAGGTCGCCCACCAGTTTGGCGAAGCCGATCACGCGAATCTTGATCGGGCCCTTGCCCTCCTCGCTCGCCACCCGTACGACCCCATCGAACTCGTACTTTTCACGCAGCTTCTCTTCGATGGTTCTGGAGAATTGGTGATAGTCGATGGCCTGGCCGGTGACCGGGTCTTTCTCCAGCAGCGGCACGAACACCATGCTCGACTTGAAGTTGTTGCCGATCAGGCTGCCGACAATGCCAGAGCGGGCAATGTTCTGGCGCAACTGTTGAACACTTTGCACGGAGCCGTCATAGGAATCAGGCATCACCGGGCCACCCTGGAAGCCCTGTTCGGTGACTTCGGTCCACCGCACTGCCGGCGTCCACAGCGATTTCATCCAGGCGCGGTCGACTCCCGGAGTGACGAAGAGTTCATCGTTGATCTCTTTCAGCGCGTTCAGATAATGCGGGTCGAAGATATCGCCATCAGTGCTCTCCACCACCACCCGCACCGCATTGCCCAACCCCCGTAAGGCCGCGCGATTTTCCAGATAATTCTTGATGAAGGGCTGGCTCTGCGGGAGCATTTTTTCGAAGCTGGCGTTGAGTGTCAGTCGCGTAGTTGCCAGGTAGCTCAGTGCTAACGTCACCATCAGGCAAGCCAGCACCACCCACAGGCGATTGTTGAAGATCAGCCGTTCGAGGCCATTACCAGAGCAGGCATCGAAACCCTTGAGTTCGCGGATGACCGGCATTGTTTCGAGTTCGTAGTGACCCATGATGTTGTTCTCTATGTAATGCCGGGCTCAGTCAAGGGCCAGTCGCCGCAGGCCCTGGGTACCCGCAAGTACCAACGCACCATCGGACGTCACTTGCGCAGCGGCTACCGGAGACGTCACGGTGTTCTGTCGGGGATGAAAACTGGCACCGTCGTCGGTGCTGACCAGCACATGACCGGCCTGGCTGACGAGTACGATCCGGCCGTCGGCGGCCACGGAACTGGCGGTGATACTGAGGGGAAGCGCGAGTTCGACCTTGCTCCAGCTCGCGCCGTCATCGGTGCTGCGAAAGACGTTACCGCGCAATCCGAAAACCAGCGCCGCTCCCGGCTTGCCGGTAATGCCGAAAAAGCTGCCGTTATAAGGCGTCGGCATGGCATTGAATCGGCCGCTTGCACGGTCCAGCTTCAGCACCAGGCCCTGCTCCCCAGCGATATACAGATCATTGCCTACGGGGCGCAATGCATAGAGATTCAACGCCGAGGGGTTGTCGGTACGCTCCAGCAGTGGCGTCCAGTCAAGGCCCCCATTGTCTGTGCGAAAAATCAGATTGAACGCGCCGACGATGTAGCCAACCCGGGCATTCTCGAACCAGACATCCAGAAAGGCCTTGTCGGCGCCCTCGTCGAGCATTCGCCGCGCATCACTGACACGCTGTTGCAGATCAACATTGTCCGGCTGCTCGGCGAGTCGGGGTTGATAGTGGTCGAGCAGCAGTTGCCCGATCCGACGCCCGTCCAGTTGCCGGCTCCAGGTCTGCCCGGCGTCGCGGCTGTGCAGGACCACACCGTCGTGTCCGACGGCCCAGCCCGACTGCGGCGTGGGAAAGGTGACTGCAACCAGGTCGGAACTGACCGGAACCTGTGCCTGCTTCCAGTGTTCGCCTGCATCATCGGAGTAAAGGATATGACCGCGCTGGCCAACGGCGATCAACCGCTCACCGGCCTGGCTCAGCCCGGTGTAGGTCGAATGCATGGCGTATTCACTTTGCAGCGCGGGGGTGTCGAGCACATCGGCAAACCCGCCGGCAATTACCGGGCGGGTAAACGGCACTGCCAGCGCTGATGCGAGCGCGGCGAGCAGGGTCCATTTGATCATTGTCATTATTGTGATCTCGGGTGCACGTCACAGACCTCTGCAGGCGCGGGCAAGTCGTATCGCCGCCCGCTCCTGCACGATCGTGGGTTTAACGGATGCCGGTGCCGGCCAGGGACTCGGCCGACCACTGCGCCTTGGACAGCGGGTCGATGTATTTGAGGCCGCCGTAAGGCCCGTAGAAACCATTCATGTTGTAGGCACCGGAAACCAGGTCATAGAGCATGTGGTTGATGGTGTCCGGGGCCTGCACGTCGTAGCTGTAGGTCAGGTGCGAGAAGCCGCCACGGTAGAGCTGGCCACGAGCGTCATACGCGTCGGACGCTAGGGCAATCCAGCTGTCCTCGTCGAGGTAGAAGGTACGTTTGCTGTAGATGTGACGCTTGCCGGGCTTGAGCGTGGCTTCGACCACCCACACCCGATGCAGCTCCCAACGCAGCAGGTCCGGGTTGACGTGGTTGGCGGTCGTCACATCGCGCGCGTCCTTGTGATAGCTCAGCTTGTAGGTGTTGTACGGCACGTAGAGTTCTTTCTTGCCCACCAATTTGAAGTCGTAACGGTCCATCGCGCCGTTGAACAAGAACGCATCGTCGTAGGTTGCCGCACCAACTGTGCCCGGGTTTGGCGTGTCGTAGGCCAGGTCCGGCGCCAGTTTCACCCGACGTTGCCCCGGCAGGTACTGCCAGGCGCGACGGGGCTGTTTCAGCGGGTTGACCGAATCCATGAGCAACAGTGCTTCACCGGCACGCCGGGCCGGCCCTGTGTAAGTCAGCTTGATCTTGTAGAAGGACTCATCGGCAGCGACAGCCCCCACAGCCCGGGACGGCGCATAGAGCGGGTACTCGATATTGAACACGCCCGTGGAGCTCAAGGATGCGGTGCCAGACGAGTCGACGTTCCACGAATCGTACTTGTTGGTCATGGCCACGCCCTGATAGCGCAGCAAATGGTTCCACATCGCTTCGTTGCCATCCGCCGGAATCGGGAAAGGTACGCCCGGCAGTACGTTTTCCAGCGACAAGCCACCATCGGTGGTCTTGGCGGTCACGGCATTTTTCGCGGTGTTCTCGAGAACCGTCCTGGGCAGCGCGACGCTACGGTGAGTCGGGTACACGTCGAGGCGATAGCTGGGGTAACGCGTGAGCAATGCCTGGGTTGTCGCGGTGAGTTTGTCTTTCTGTTCGGCGAGGTTCTTGGCAGTGATCACCAGGCGCGGTTTTTCATCGCCAAACGGATCAGGACGGAACGAGTCGCCATTTTTGAAATTGGCCGGGACTGTGGTCAGGCCACCGGTGTAGGCCGGAATGCTGCCATCGGCGTTGGCGGCTTTGTCCGCGCCGACGGCGGTCAGCGTAGTGCCCAGTTTCGCGGCCTGGTCGGCGTTGACGGCCGCGTGCGCGGAGCCTGCAACGGCCAGGGTCAGGGCGGGAGCCAGTAGTGATTTGAGAAGGTTCATAGAGTGTCTCCTGTTAACGCACAACTCGAATATCAGAGGGTGGTTTTGAAGGTGAAAGTGACCATGCCGCGATCCTTGAGCTGGGCCGGGGTACCCGCGAAGGCTGTGGTCTGGCCGGGAACGCAGTTGTACTGGCCGTTGGCGCCGGGTGCAGCGCCATCGCCCTGTGCCGCGGCGTTGCCGGCAGAGCCGCAGGTGTCGAAGTCGCCGAAGTTATCGACGTATTTGAGGTCGAAGCGGTACTGGCTGTGCACGTCCATGCCAACGCCGACCGAATAGCTGCCAGTGCCTTTGTTACCGCCCATTTGCACGGCGGACTGGCCTGAGAGGCCGACGTTGTAACTGACCGGCAGCGATAGATCGACGCCGGGGAATACCTGGTACCAGGTCGGGTTGAAGTTCATGCCAAGGATGAAGTTGTCCTTGGTGACCTTGTCGACGCCGTGGTACCAATCCTCGCCCTTGAACAGTTGCTTGTTCTCGGTCACGTCCAGCCAGCGGCTGTAGCCGAGTTCAACCAGCAAGGTCGAGGAGTCCCACAGCGGGGTGTCGCCAAAGGTGGTCAATCCGTTGAGCACCGCGTGTACGGTGTTGCCACGTGCCACGCCGTTCTCGCCATCGAAGCTTTCAATGAAACCGGGCGCGTTCGCTGCGCCCAAAGCCGGGTTGACGGTGGCCGGAACGCTGGACAGCGCCATGTTGTGGCGATAGCTCAAATCGAAACCGACACTCACACCGGCGACGTTTTTAGCAAGGCTCAAGCCATAGACATCGATGTCATCGACGTAGAACTGGTTGTAGCTGCCGGCATTGCCCGAGGCCAATTGCGCCGGGCCGACCGCCACCGGTTGCAGCACCAGGTTGGGCAGAATGTCGGAGGTCTTGCGGTAGTAGAGACCCAGGGTGCCGTCCAGCCACGCCGGACTCCACTTGGCCATGAGACCGAAGTCACCGCGCTTGTCAGGGGTATGGGTGTGGCCATTGGTCAGGCGTAGAAACTCATTGGCCCCCAAGGGCCCTGGCGTGCCGAAACGGGGATTGCGTGCAGCGATCAGCGACAGGTTGTGGCCGCCGTTCTGGATACCGTCGTTGAAACCCAGGTACGTGCCCGACTCCGGCAGTCGTGCAGCATCCCAATCAAGGAAGTATTGCGCCGCCAGGGTCAACTCCGAGTTGACTGTGAAGCTGGTGGACAATTGATTGCGCGGGATGAACAGCTCTTTGGCTTCAGTCCCTGGCACCGCAAGCGCCTTGGACAAGTCCAGTCCGGACTGGCCATAACTGTTGCCGTGGGCGAAGGCCAGCACGCTTTCACCCCAATACAAGGTGTGCTGGCCCGCCTTGGCGCTCAACAGCGATTCGTCACCGAACTCGGTGCTGCCGAAAACAAAGGCATCAAGGATTTCCGAGGACGGGCCATTGTAATAACGCTCGGCATAGCCGCTCAGATGATGGGAGTCTGGCCTGCCATTGTTCAGCTGGTTGGTCGATGGGTTGAAGCTGCCGACGTCGTCATAGGCATGGTCGTACCAGCTGTTGGCACTGACCCGAAACCCCAGCTGCTTTTTGTAGACCACGTCCAGTTCCGACAACACATCGAGGCGCTGCGAAACCGGGCTGCCGGAGGAAAAATTACGGTTGCCGTCGTTGTTGTTCCACGCGTTGGCCAGCTTGCTGTTCGGCGCTTCCACCCGCTGGGCGTAGTTGAACTTGAAGGTGTTGTCGAAACGAACCGAAACGTCCTCATTGCCCGTATCGAACTCGAACGCCTGCACAGGCGTGATCCCCAACCCGGCGAGAACCGCCGATGCCAGCAGCCCGCGTCGCAGATTGGAATGGCAGATCTTATTGTTGTTATTCATCTAGCGTGCTCGCCTTACTGTGGATTCGCGAAAAGTCATTCAGGAAAAACGCCCGTCAGCCAAACGCCCTGCTCTTAGGGAGCGCAGGCCGGATCGGTCGAGAATGTTGTATCGCGAGCAGTGAGGGAGACGCCGGTCAATTGGGCCAAATCATCGGTCAGCACAGCGCGCAGGCGACCAAACCCACGCCGCGCTTTGTATTGACTGATGAATGGGCGCTATTGACCGGTCTGCATGGAACAGGGCCTGTAGAACAAATGTCGAGCGGTCCGCTTGCGCCGACCAGAACCCTTGACCTGAAAAACAGACCTCATGAAAAAGACCCTTTCTGTTCTGCTTTTACCTTCGTTGCTGGCCAGCCTGATCAGCCAATCCGCCGTGGCCGCCGTTGAACCGAAATCGGCCGAGCCCGCCACCGTGACGGCCAATGACGCGACACGCCAGATGCTGAAAAACATGAACAGCCGGAGCGAGGCCGACATTCATCGCGGTTTCATCGCCAGCATCCCGGATGCCGAAACGCTGACGGCGGACGGCAAGGTGATTTATAGCCTCAAGGGTTATGAATTCCTCAAACCGGCAGAAGGGCCGAACACCGTCAATCCCAGTCTGTGGCTACAGGCACGCAAGAACATGGCAAACGGTTTGTACAAGGTCACGGAAGGGTTCTATCAGGTGCGCGGCATCGACTTGACCAACATGACCATCATCGAAGGCAAGACCGGACTCATCATCATCGACCCCTTGATGACCGCCGAAACTGCGCGTACCGCACTCAATCTCTACTATGCGCATCGTCCGAAGAAACCGGTGCTGGCGGTGATCTACAACCACAGCCATGTCGATCATTACGGCGGCGTCAAAGGTATCGTCGATGAAGCCGACGTCAAGGCCGGCAAGGTACAAATCATCGCACCCGCGGGATTCATGGAGCACGCGATTGCCGAAAACGTCATGGCCGGCAACGCCATGAGTCGGCGCACCGAATACCAGTTTGGTACCACCCTGCCCCGTGGCGATCGCGGTCAACTGGACCTGGGCGGCGCAAAGGCGTTGCCCAATGGCACCATCACGCTGATCCCGCCTACCCGGGAAATCACCAAGCCGATCGAGACGCTGGAAATCGATGGCGTAGAAATTATCAACATGCTCACACCTGGCACCGAAGCGCCGGCGGAGATGGTTCACTACTTTCCACAACATAAAGTGCTCGACACCGGTGAGCTGGCCATTCAGGCGCAACACCAGTTGCTCACCCTGCGCGGTGCGGAAATCCGCGACAGCCAGGCTTGGGCCAAATACCTCAACGATGCACTTCAGCGCTTTGGCGCCGATACCGACATCCTCGTGGGCCAACACACCTGGCCGGTGTTCGGCAAGGAACAGGTCAACACCTACCTGAGCAAGCAACGTGACCTTTATAAATGGATGCATGACCAGTCACTACGCCTGGTGAATAAGGGCTACAAACCCGTGGAGATCGGCGAGTTCATGCGCCAGAACGTGCCATCCAGTCTGGCCAGCGAGTGGTTTGCCCGTGGTTATTACGGGTCTGTGCAGCGCAACGCCAAGGCGGTGTATCAGCAATACATGGGCTGGTACGACGCCAACCCGGCCAATCTGGATGCCTTGAGCAATATCGATTACGGGCGCAAGTTCGTCGATTACGCCGGCGGTGCCGACGCCTTGCTGGCCCGGGCACGCACAGATTTCCAAGCTGGCGAATATCGCTGGGTGTCCCAGGCCATGAACCATCTGGTGAATGCCGAACCCACCAATCAACCCGCACTGGAGCTGTTTGCCGATGCCCTGGAGCAGCTCGGCTACCAGGCCGAATCGGCGGTAGAGCGCAATAGCTACCTGACCGGAGCTCAGGAGTTGCGCAGCGGCGGGAAAAAAGTGCCGTCACCGTTGCGTACCGCCAGCCCGGACACCATTCGCGCGCTGTCCATCGAAAACATTTTCGACTTGCTCGGGGTTCGTCTCAACGGGCCGAAGGCCGAGGGCAAGCACATCGTCATGAACTGGAATTTCACGGACAGCGGCAAGCAATACGCGCTCAACCTGGAGAACTCGGCGTTGACCTACTCCGTGGGTCAGGTGGCACCCAATCCGGACGCTACCTTGACGCTCGATCGCGACACCTTGAATGCGATCATGAGCCAGCAACTGACACCGCAGCAGGCCCTGCAAGATGGGCAATTGAAAATCGAAGGTAATGCCCAGGCCTTCGCCACCCTGCTGGGTCTCATGGACACGTTCTCGCCGAATTTCGAAGTTGTGCTGCCCAATCCACCGGCACAATAATCGCCGTCGATAAAACGAAAGCCTCACCGAACAGAGTTTCGGCGAGGCTTTTTTTTGCGATGGGCTCAGCCCTGCTGCCGGTAATCCGTCGGGGACAACCCGGTCCAGCGCTTGAAGGCGCGGGTAAAGTTGCTGGTATCACTGAAGCCCAGCAGGAAGGTGATCTCCGTGACGGGACGCGAGGCCTGGCTCAAGTAGCTGCAGGCCAGCTCCTTGCGTGTGTCATCGAGCAATTGCTGGAAACTCGTCCCGCGCTGGGACAGCTTGAGCTGAAGCTTGGTCGGGCTCATGCACAACGCGCTGGCCACCTTGTCCCGCGTGCAATCGCCATCCGGGAGAAATTCGATGATCTTCTGCGTGACGCCTGTAATGACATCGTTTTTGTCCAGCCGCGCCAGGTAGCTGATGATGATGTTGTCGTTGACTTGTGCCAGTTCCGGGCACGAACCGCTCAATTGGCGCACCATATCGGCTTTGTCGAAAACCAGCAGCCCGTAGTCCTGACTGAAGACCACCGGTGAGCGAAACAGCGTCTCGTAAGGCTCGGCACCTTCGTGCGGCATGGGCCGGCGCATTTCAACGCGCAAGGGGTTGAATACCTGCGTGTCAATCAGGCGCATCGTGCGCACCAGAAAGCCGAAAAATGCGTCTTCGGTCTCACTGCTCAGAGGCACCCGATGCTCGAAGCGCAATGACACCTCATCGGTGCTCTCGCTGACGCTGATAGTAGCTACCTGAGAGGCCAAGCGGAAATAACGCTCCAGACGTCGGCAAAAATCCATCAAGGTGCCACTGGCCGCCAAGGCATAGCCCAATGCATGGAGGTGGGTCAGATGCAGATGCCTGGAGACGATCAGCCCAAAATACGGGTTATTGGTCACATCCACGCAGGCCTGGAACAAGCGGGTCATGGTCGTGGCAGGCAGGCGAATCATCGGGTCGGCGGACAGTCCCTGGGGAATGCCTACAGACGCAAGGATACGTTTGCTGTCCACCCCACTGGCCTCCAGCGCCCGAGCGATGGCGACGGTGTAGCTGCCAATGGTGGTGGGCTGCTGCGCTTCGTCGCCTGTGGCCGGTGCATCGCCGGGCCTTTGTGTCGTCGAACCTGACATGGGATTGCCTGCTGAAAATGCGATTGTCGATACTCGCTCCGGCCTGCTTGCCGGTCAATCTCCGGTCTGTGCCTTGTGCCGGATGTGCCGATGCTTGGCGCGATCGTCACCTGCGCCGTTGACCGTCGAATTCGTTCTATTGACCGGTGGCGAAGCGGTCTTCTCCTGACAATGCAGTGAAGTTGTGCATCGGATAAAGAGAAGAACGCATGAACGAGAACACGGTATTCGATTACATCGTAGTTGGCGCAGGCGCTGCCGGCTGCGTCGTCGCCAGTCGCTTGTCGGAAGATCCGGACATTTGCGTCTGCTTGCTCGAAGCGGGCGGCCCTGATACCCACCCGTTGGTGCACATGCCGGCGGGGATCGCCGCCATGGTGCCGACGTCGATCAATAACTGGCAGTACCAGACCGTGCCCCAGGCCGGCTTGAACGGCCGGGTCGGCTATCAGCCCAGGGGCAAGACGCTGGGGGGAAGTTCATCGATCAATGCCATGGCCTATCACCGTGGCCATCCTGAGGATTTCGATCGTTGGGCGGCATTGGGCAATCCTGGCTGGAGTTATCAAGACGTACTGCCGCTGTTCAAGCGCGCCGAGCACAACGAGCATTTCACCGACCCCTTGCATGGCCAGAATGGACCGCTCAACGTGCGCTTCCATACCTCCCCCAATCCGTTCGGCGAAGTGTTTGTCGAGGCTGGCCTGCAGGCAGGCTATCGCGCTTGCCCTGATCAGAACGGCGCGACCATGGAAGGATTCGGACGTGTGCAGGTGATGCAGAAGAATGGCCAACGTTGCAGCGCAGCGAAGGCCTACCTGACACCCCATACGGATCGGCAGAACCTGCGTATCGAAACTCACGCCCACGCAACCCGGATCATTTTCGAGGGCAAGCGTGCGACGGGCATTGAGTTCCTGCAGAACGGCGTAAAACGTTCGCTGCGTGCCCGCCATGAGGTGATTGTGAGTTCCGGTGCGTTCAACTCTGCGCAGCTGTTGCTGTTGTCTGGAATCGGTCCCAAGGACGATCTGTTGAAACTGGATATCCCGGTGCTCCACGACTTGCCGGGTGTCGGGCAAAACCTCGTAGACCATATCGATTACGTGCATTCCTTCCGTGTCAAATCCCGTCGCCTGATGGGCCTTTCGTTTGCCGGATTGTGGGACATGGCCAAAGCCGCCATCCGCTACTGGCGGCGGCGCAGCGGCCCGCTGACCAGCAACTTTGCCGAGGCGTGCGCCTTCATCAAGACCTCACCGGAACTGCCTCAAGCCGACATCGAGCTGGCGCTAACCATCGCCATGTTCGCCAATCACGGTCGCACCTTGTATAGCGGCCATGGTTTGAGCGTCCATGCGTGCCTGCTGCACCCCAAAAGCATCGGGCGCCTGACGCTCGCCAGCGCCGACCCGTTGGAGCCGCCCCTGATCGACCCGGCATTCCTGACGCATCCCGACGACATCAAGACGCTGGTCAAAGGTTTCCGTGTCATCCAGCAGGTCATGGCCACCCCGGCCTTCCGGGCCTTCAATCCCAGGAGTGTCATTGCAATGCCCATGGACACCGATGAGCAGATCGAACAGGTTCTGCGCAATCGCTCCGACACGCTCTATCACCCGGTGGGCACGTGCAAAATGGGTACAGATGACATGGCCGTGGTGGACCCGCGCTTGAAAGTCTACGGTGTCCAAGGATTGCGTGTAGTGGACGCATCCATCATGCCGACCATCATCGGCTGCAGCACCACCGCGGCCACGGTGATGATCGGTGAAAAAGCCTCGGACCTGATCGCTGAAGATCGTCGCGGTGGCGCCGCCCTGCGAGCACCGAAAGATCAGGACGCCAATCTGTCTCGTCACCTTGCATAAAAAACAGCAGGCTCGTGCGCGAGCCTGCCTTTCAACTCTTCAGAATCAAGGCCACAGGGCCATCTTCACGCAAGGCGTGGCAGCTGTTGATCAAACCATTGGCGGCTTTATCAAAAGCCTCGGCATCCGCCGTCGTACGTGGCGCCACTGTTGCCCGCGCCATCGGGATGGTTTGAAACGCGGTGGTAGCGATTGGCAACAACAACTCCGTCAAATGCACGCAACCGCCGACACCGCCAAACAGGTCCTTGATACGTCGCGAAAATCCCGGACCAATCCGCTCGCCGATCAATGACTGATAAGCCTCCACAGCACCGCGACATTCGCTGGTAGGTACATGGGGCATGGACACCTGCACTTCATGCACGATGAAGTCATCGTCCAGGGTCAGACGGATCAACATGCCATGGTAAGTCTCACCCGCCGACACTACTCGCCCCTGAACCAGCGTCATCGGATGAGACTTGCTGTCATCAAGCCGGCCTTCGATATCCCACAACCCGTCGGCTCGCAAGATTCCTTTGCAGATCACCGTGCGCCGATGGATCAACCGTCGGCCCCACACATCGATATCACCGTTCACAGGCCTGCCTCCAGTTTCCGGACCACTCGATTCAAGGTTTCAACACAGCCTTCATCACCCGTCGAAACAGCCTGCCATAAGGCGGTCGCAGCAAGCCCATGACGTCCACGCAGGGGGGTGTATAGACGGCTCGCTGCAAGCTGAACGCCTTGAAACCATCGCCGCCGCGATAGCGCCCGAACCCTGAGTTTCCGCAGCCACCGAAGGGCAGATCGCTCTGAAAAATGTGTTGCATAACCTCGTTGATACAGGCCCCGCCCGACGACGTGCGCTCCAGTACCTTTTTCGACTCGGCACGGTCATTGCCGAAGTAGTACAACGCCAATGGCCTCGGCCGCTCGTTGACGTAGGCGATGGCTTCATCGATGGATTGGTAGACACGGATCGGCAGCAGCGGCCCGAACAACTCCTCCTGCATCACCAGGGTGTCCTCAGACGGTTCCACCAGTATTGTCGGCGCAATCTTGCGTACGTCGGCGAGCGGCTCCTGACCAGGATTGACTTCGATGCAACGCACACACTTGGCCCTGGCATCCGCCAGACAGGCTTGCAGGCGCTGGTACTGGCCGGGTGTGGCGATGGCGGTGTAGTCGGGGTTGTCACGCAGGGTCGGGAACATCTTGCCCAGTTCCACTTGCATGCTGGTCAGCAGCCGCTCGAGGTCCGTTTCATGCACCAGCACGTAATCCGGGGCGATACAGGCCTGACCGGCATTGATGCCCTTGCCGCCCCAGATACGCCGTGCCGCATCATCAAGGTCCGCGCCACGACCGATGATGGTCGGTGACTTGCCGCCCAGTTCCAGGGTAAGCGGCGTCAGGTTCTGCGCTGCGGCCGCCATTACCATGCGCCCTACTCTGGGACTGCCAGTGAAAATGATGTGGTCCAGCGGCAAAGCACTGAAGGCTGCGCCAACGTCGGCGCCCCCGACGAATGCCGCCACCTCGGTATCATCGAAGTGTCGAGCCAGCAGGTCAATCAGCAAGGTTGCGGTGGCGGGCGTGAACTCCGACAGCGTGATCATCGCCCGATTGCCCGCCGCAAAGGCTTCGGCCAAAGGCGCGAGCGAAATGGCCAGCGGAAAATTCCATGGCGTCATGATGCCGATGCTGCCCAATGGCTGAAAATGGATTTCGGCCTTGGCGCCCAACCACCCGGCGCCCATTTCCGGGCTGCGCCGCTCAGGCTTCATCCAGCGCCGCACATGCTTGCGCGCATATTTGAGCCCGGCGACCGGCAACAACACGTCACTCATCAATGACTGATCGTGGGATCGCCATGAAAAGTCCGTAGCCAGCGTTGCACAAAATGCCTGTCGGTTGTCCAGTAACAGAGCAATGAGGCGATCGATTCGATCAATGCGCAACGCTGCCGATGGCGGCGCTTCGGCGATGAACGCGGCTTGCTGGCGCGCCAGCACATCCTGCATTCGGGCGATGGTCACATGGGTGTCGAGGTGTTCACTGCTGGCCATGGGATTCCTTGAGTCTGATGGTAATGCGCACCGATGGTGCGCAACGCCTCCGCGCCCTGCCAGTCATCTGAACCCTTTCTCCGGTCTTTGGCGAACGCTGCGCCTTGGCTGCTGTGCTTCAGCGCATTCAACGGACAAGCGCTTTCGTTGCAAGGACCTGCGTCAGTGTCGACGGTATTTCTAGTATCAGCTCATCCGCTACGCCATCAGCGCGATCAACAATAACGGGGAGCTGTCATGAGTGAAGAAATTTTGCAGTATGAAATCGTCGGCCCGGTGGCGCGCCTGACGCTCAATCGGCCACGGGCCATGAACGCCTTGAACCTGGCGACGCTGGACGAGCTGGAACACTGCCTCGACGCCATTGCTCGCAATGACGAGTTGCGGGTGGTGATTCTCACCGGCAACGGCCCTGCCTTCTGCGCCGGAGCCGATTTGAAGGAAGTGCTGGCCGGCGCGAGCCTGGCCGCCGGTGAAGCTGATTTTCTCGACCGTGCCAACCAGGTCTTCAGTCAACTTCGCAATTTCCCCAAGCCAGTGATTGCCGCCCTCAATGGCGTGACCATGGCCGGTGGCCTCGAACTGGCGATGTGCGCCGACATCGTGGTGGCAGCGCAATCGGCCACCCTGGCCGACGCCCATGCCAACTTCGGCGTCTATCCCGGTGCGGGCGGCGCGGCGATCCTGCCACGCCTGATCCCGCTGAACATGGCGATGTACCTGCTGCTGACTGGCAAATCCCTGTCGGCCACTGAAATGAAAGTCTATGGCTTGGTGTGCGAAGTCCACAGCGATACGGAATTAGCCAGCGCCGCACTGACATTGGCCCAGCACATTGCCAAGAAGAGTCCGATCGCACTTCGGCGCATGAAAGAGGTCGCCCGCACCTCCGCCGATAAGTCTCGCGACGATGCCCTGCTGCACGAGCAGGTGATGTTGCGCCAACACTTGCGCAGCGCCGATTTCCAGGAAGGTATTCAGGCCTTTGGCGAAAAACGCGCACCGAACTTCAAGGGCCGCTAGGCCGCCTATTTTCAGATTTCGCAGGAACAGACATGAACGATATTTATGTAGTGGGCGTTGGCATGACCCCCTTCGGCCGCTTGCTCGAACGCAGCGTGCACGACCTGGTTGGCGAAGCTGTCAGCCTTGCCCTGAAGGATGCCGGTGCCGTCACCGCCGACATCGGCTCGGTGTACTACAGCACCATGACCAACGGCATTTTGCAGGGGCAGACCGCGATTCCCGGACCGATTGCCATGCGCCGTCTCGGCATCGAGGGTGTTCCGGTGTTCACGGTGGAAAACGCCTGCGCGTCCGGTTCGTCTGCCTTCAACCTCGCCATCCTGGCGTTGCGCGCCGGTCAGTGCGACATCGCCCTGGCGGTGGGTGCCGAGAAGATGAACATTGACGATAAAGCGCGGATGTTCGCGGTGTTCGATGGCGGCTGGGACGTCTCCACCGTCGAGCAGAACAAACGTACCTTACTGGCCATGGGCGAAGGCATCGTGCCGCCGCCAGGCACGGTGTCCGAGCGCCCTTACAGCGTGTTCATGGACGTGTATGCGGCGATCTGCCGCAATCACATGATGCGCTACGGCACGACTCAACGGCAGATTGCCGCGGTGGCGGCGAAGAATCACCAGCACTCGGTGCACAACCCGCTCGCGCAGTTCCAGCGGGCTTTCAGCATTGACGAGGTGCTGGCGTCGCCGCCGATCTGCTACCCGCTGACCACCTTGATGTGTTCGCCGATCAGCGACGGTGCCGCCGCTGTCGTGCTGTGCAATGCCGACGGACTCCAGCGCTTGAAGAATGCCGGCGAGCGCGCCGTGCGTGTATTGGCCAGCGTGGTGCAAACCGGTACCAGTCGGGGCCTCGACGAGCCGGAGAAAATCGTTTCGCACCTGGCGGCGAAAAAAGCCTACGCCCAGGCCGGCATCGCTCCGGCCGATGTCGACGTCGCCGAAGTACACGACGCCTCGGCCATTGGCGAAATCATCAATGCCGAA
The DNA here is from genome assembly GCF_029967975.1 of Pseudomonas sp. V98_8. NCBI lineage: Bacteria > Pseudomonadati > Pseudomonadota > Gammaproteobacteria > Pseudomonadales > Pseudomonadaceae > Pseudomonas > Pseudomonas sp. V98_8. The sequence continues at coordinate 274,423 of NZ_JASCAE010000002.1, read as the reverse complement.
TCGTTGATGCTTGTGCCTTTCGGCGAAGGCGGTCCGGCGGCCGAGCGCGGTGATTTCACTGTCGGTGGTCGCATGCCGATCAATCCCTCCGGCGGCCTGGAATCCAAAGGGCACCCGATTGGCGCCACCGGCCTGGCGCAACTTCATGAGCTGGTCACGCAACTGCGTGGCGAAGCTGGCAAGCGCCAGGTCGAAGGCGCGCGCATTGCCATACAGGAAAACGGCGGCGGTCTCTTCGGCATCGAAGAAGCCGTCGTCGCCGTCAACATTCTCGCCAACAAGAACATTTAAGGAGCCCCCATGGGACATGTCATGCGCACCCCGGAGCAATTGGAAGCGGTCGAGAGCTTCCGTCGTTTCCTGGCCGACAAGATCGACCCGGTATTCAACAAGGAGTACCGCGACAAGTTCATCCCCCGGGAGAAAATGGCCGAGATCATGCGCCAGCTCACCGAGTTCGGCATGATTAGCGGCGCGGTCAGCGAGGCCCGCGGCGGCCTGGGCCTGGATTGGCCGACCCTGATCATGCTGTTCGAAGAAGTGGCGGCGTGCTCGGTCGACCTGTCGTCGCCAGTGGTGATCAACTCCTTTGGCGCGCAGATACTGGAAAAATTGGCGCCGGACCACCTGCGTGACCGTTACCTGCCCGGCCTGATCAGCGGGGACCTGTTTGCCAGCATTGCCATTTCGGAACCCGACGTCGGCTCCAACGTGCTGGAAATCAAAACCCGGGCCCGACGTGACGGCGACGATTTCATCATCAATGGTGAAAAGACCTGGATCAGCAACGGCTCCTATTCCGACTTCCTGATCTGCACCTGCCGTACAGGCGACGATCCACGCAAGGGGCTCACCCACTTCCTGCTGGACCGCAAAGAGCACCCGTATGAAGTGCGCAACATTCACAAGATTGCCTGGAACAGCCAGTCCACTGCACAAATTTTCCTCAACGATGTACGGGTGCCGGCCAGCAACATCATCGGCAACGAAGGCGAAGCACTGAAAAACACCCTGTCGCTGTTCGAACGCTCCCGGGTGTTCGTCGCGGCGCAAGGCCTGGGTATCGGCCGCCGTGCCCTGGAAGAAGCGGTGCGTTATGCCAAGGAACGCAAGCAGCACGGCAAGCTGATCGCCGGGCATCAATTGATCTCGGCGATGCTCGCAGAAATGGCCACCCGGGTTGATGCAGCCCGACTGTTGACTTACCGCGCCGCCGAGATGATCGGGGCCGGGATTCCAGCCGAAATGGAAGCTGCAATGGCCAAATACTTCGCGTGTGAGGCGGCGGTCACCATTGCTCGACAAGCCGTGCAAATCCATGGCGGTGCCGGTGTCACCACCGATTTCCTCGTCGAAAAACTGGCTCGTGAGGCGATCGTCGTCCCCATCCCCGAAGGCACCACGCAAATCCAGCAACTGATCATCGGCCGCGCCCTCACCGGGATCAACGCGTTCTGATTGGCTCAAGGTTCGACACCCAACAATAACAACCCGGCCTCTTGATGGCCGGGCAACGAACAGGACACTTTCATGCGTATTCAAGACAAAGTCGTGGTTATCACCGGTGGCGCTTCGGGCCTGGGCCTGGCAACCGCTCATTATCTGGTGGAGGAGAAAGCTGCGTTTGTCGCGATTTTCGACCTCAACGTCGAAGCCGGTGAGGCTGCTGTCGCCAGAATTGGCGCGGACCGGGCAATATTCGTCCAGACCGACGTCAGCGACGAAGCCTCGGTACAACATGCCGTGGATAGGGTCATGGCCCGGTTTGGCGCCATCCACGTGTGCATCAACGGCGCTGCCGTGCCAACTGGTTTCAAAGTACTGGGCAAGGAAGGCAAGGCCGCACCGCTGGCGCGGTTTGCCCAAGCCACCGCGATCAATCTCAATGGCGTGTTCAATGTCATGTCCAAGTGTGTTGAACACATGACCCGCAATGACGCCGAAGCCGGGGAAGAACGCGGCGTGGTGATCAACGTATCGTCAGGCGCCGCGTATGAAGGCCAGGTTGGCCAATGCGCCTACTCCGCAACCAAAGCTGGCGTGATTGGCATGAACATGCCGGCCGCGCGCGAACTGGGTGCCGTCGGGGTACGTGTCAACGCCATCGCTCCGGGGCTGTTCCTGACCACCATGGTCGCCGGGCTCGAGGAAAAGATCCTCGACTCGCTCAAGGAACAAATGGAAGCACCCAAGCGCCTGGGTGACACCCGTGAGTTTGCTCATTGCTGCGCTTTCCTGATCGAGAACGCCTACATCAACGGCGAAACCATTCGCCTTGATGGCGCAACGCGAATGCGCGCTCGCTAAACCACGCTGCGACCTTCTTGAGCCATCAGAGCAATCACCCATGAAAATGAATTTTTGCCGGATCATGCGTTTGCTGGCGTTGCGTTACGGCGATCACGAGGCAATCGTCAACATCGAGCGCAATCGACGCTATACCTATGCGCAATATCACCTGCTGAGCAATCGCATCGCCGATGTGCTGCGCACCACATTGAAGGTGCGCGTGGGTGAGCGTTTCATGCTGATCCTGGAAAACGACAACCTCAGCCTGATGATGTTTCCCAGCACCTTCAAGCAGGAAGGCACGGTGGTCATGACCAACCTGCGCGATGCGCTCGACGAGCATGCGCGCCAGATCGACCTGGTCAAGCCGCGGATCGTGTTTATCGAGACCCGCCTTCTGGACAGCTATTACGAAATGCTGCGCCATCGCGGATGCGAGGTGGTCGTGATGGACCCGCCCACCGCCGAGCAAGCCGCCCTCCCCGGCGTGCACAGTTTCTGGCCGCTGGTGGAGGCCGCTTGCGATCGCGACAAAGAGGTGAATCTCGATACCGATGAGCATATCTGCATGTTGCGCTTCACCGGCGGCACCACCGGCAAGGGCAAATGCGCCATGTACTCCATCGACAACTGGATGGCGTGTCGCGATGCAGCGTTCATCAATACCGACTTGGGGTTCTCCAGTACGACGCGATTGCTGCACGTCTCGCCTTTATCCCACGGGACGCTGATGAAATTCATCCCGACGGTTTACGCCGGGGGTACCAACATCACCCTCAATCACCTGGACATGGAAAGCTGGCGGCGGACGGTGGAGCATGAGCGTGTCACTCATTCGTTCCTGGTGCCCACCGTGCTCTACCGACTGCTGGAGTTGCAGCGAAGCGATCCAAAGGACTTCTCTTCGCTTACCACACTGATCTACGGCGCAGCGCCGATGAGCCCTGACAAACTCGGGGAACTGGTGGCGTGCTTCGGTCAAATCTTTACTCAAGGTTATGCCGCCACCGAATCCCCGATGCTGATAACCACGCTCAACAAGGCCGCCCACCAACCGGATAGCGCTTCTACATTGCAACACTTGTCATCCGCCGGGCGTCCAACGCCCGGGGTCGAGGTTTTCATTACAGACGCGCAGGGAAACCCGTTGCCCAATGGCGAAACCGGTGAAATTCGCATTCGCTGCAAAGCCATAATCAAAGGTTACTATGAGAATCCTGAAGCGACAGTGGCAGAGTTCGAAGAGGGCGCATGGAAGTCCGGGGACTTGGGCTACATTGATGCAGATGGCTACCTGTACATCGTCGACCGCCTCAAGGACATGATCATCAGCGGCGGTTTCAATGTGTACGCGGTAGAGGTCGAAGCGGCACTAGCGGCGCATCCTTCTGTAATGATGGCTGCCGTAGTCGGTATTCCTCACGCAGAATGGGGTGAAGCCGTTCATGCAGAAGTGGTTTTGCGCAAAGGTGAGACCGTCAGCGCCGAGGCATTGATTGCCCATACACGGGCGCGATTGGGTGGCTACAAAGCGCCCAAGTCGTTGGTATTTGTCGATGAACTACCTACTTCAGTAGTAGGCAAAGTACTACGCCGGCAAGTACGCGAAAAATACTGGCAAGGTGCATTGCGCAAAATCGGTTGAAGTTCGGACAGCAGTTATTTGCCCCGATATCAGGTGATTTATACCGAGTATGCTCATGAACCAATTCGACTTGGGCCGTTTCCATGCGCTTACGCGGACCGACGTTGCACCAGGGGCATGCGCTCACGATGCTCAGTGGGCGCAATAGTGTCGCATCAGAGCCAATCTAACTGCGGTGGGCAAGTTTTGGCCGATCGCAGTCTTACGCGAAGGGCAGCTATGGGTCGGTGTCAGCCGTCGTGGCAGGCAGAAATCGGCCAAAAGCTGCCGGTGGGGAACGGGCAGAAAACGGCCAATAGCAGCCCTTTTGGGTAGGCACTCAGCAAAAAGCTAAAGCCCGAACACGGTTACTCAGGTATGCTGTCAAAACGATAGCAACTCACCTTTTGGAGGCCTGTAGTGCAAGGAAAATCGATCCGAAAAATTCTGATAAACGGTCTACACAACCACCTCGACATTGATATAGATCTCAATCCAGGACTGAATGTTATTTACGGAAAAAACGGCAAGGGTAAAACTACCGTACTCCACATCCTAGCAAACATATTAGAACTAGACTTCCAAAGATTTTTACACCTTACATTTAACAAAATTGACATTTATTCATTCTCGAATAATCACCTAGAGATTATTAAATTCGACGAACACTACCTTGCAGTTCGATACAATGGCTTAGACGTAGGCAGTCGGTATGAGGGGCAAGCGGCGCCTCAGTTATCCGAAAGTGAATGCGAAGTAATTAGCGAGGCCTTTGGCGGTCGCCCAATATACCTACCAGCATATCGGGCAATTTTGGAAAGAGTAAAATCATCTCCTTACGACCAGCCCAACGCTGAATACGAATCCATAAAAAAATCAGAACTCGCCTCGCTTAATAAGGCTCGACATGCAGGATACAGCTGGCGTTCTCAAGAACAGCGAGCCGGTTTGATAGCAAAAAAAACACAGCAATGCAGGGACTGGTTCGGCGCGTTCGTTCCCATCATTAGATACCCAGCGCTTGCTGAAGTAGTGGAAAGCATCACAGATGAATTTACAGATGCCCAGATGGAAGCATCACAGTCAGAGAGAAGAATGCTGTCCTCTACCTTCATTGAGGTTTTCAAATCTCTTGTATCTACATACGACACACCTAGCGACGGAGAAGTTGAACCACTAATCGCGCGTGTGAAAAACGCATTGGACGTTGAGGATGATACAGCGAATGCTTATCCGGATCATTTGGGCCGCAGCTTGGCTGAAGAGCTTGCAGATGCAAAAATCTATAGTTCAACTCAAGAAAGCGCCGCACAAAAAAGAGTTCTAAAACTTTACGCTGAATTATTAGAAAAAAGAAAAGCAGAAAAACTACAATCATTCCAAAAAATTCGAAACTTTGAATCTGCGGTCAATCGATTTCTCGACCAGAAAAAATTCAGGGTATCAAATCGCGGCATCGATCACAGACGTAACTATGTATACATTGAAACAGACACAAAGTCATTCTACCCTGTTTCAACGCTCTCTTCAGGAGAAAGACAGATCCTCACTATGCTTTTCTCTGCAACGCGCATGAGTACTCTGACCACAGGCGTTTTCTTGATTGACGAGCCCGAACTATCGCTCCATGTAGATTGGCAACGTATAATTTTAAAAGAAATAAGTACACAAGCGCCGATGAGACAAATTATTGCATGCACTCACTCTCCTGAAGTAGGAGCAGACCATGATGACGCAGTTCAGATGTTTGCACCTGTAATTTCAAGCAGCAGTGATGGGCCTGTTAGTCCAACTCAAGACGGATTCTTGGACGAATTGATATGAGTAAATATAAGGACATATCCTCCTACAGACTCGCAATAAAAATTCGCAGCCATAAAACCGTACTTGTCGAGGGCGCATCAGACAAATCGGTTATATCTCATTTCTTGTTATCTAGAAATTATCACGACAACCATCAATCTGACTACTTTGTTGATGATGCATCAATAGTCAAGCATGACGATGCACTTTGTGGCTTAGGAAACAAAAATAAAGCACTTGCAATTATCAGCACCATAAACAACCCAAAGCTAAGCGGAATGATCGACCGTGAATGGGATAATATTAACCTTAGCGAACTCGATGAAAGCCAATTTATACAAAACATAAATAATGTTTATCTTACCAAAGGACATTCGATTGAAAATTACTGGTTCGATGTGGATGCATCAGTTAGCTTTCTAATCAAAGCATTCCCTACAACCGTCAACCAAGATTATTTGCAAACCATATCATATAGCTTCCCCGCGATTTTGCGCTTTGCTGCTGCATACTCACTAACAGCAAAAGACGCCTCAATAATAACGCGCTCTTCAGAGCTTATTTCTCATTCAGATATCTCATGGGATAACGGAGACTTCCTTCTTCAGGAAAGCTTCAATGCTAAGCTTTCTGAACGAGGAGTTAACTACACCTTCTCAACTGATTGCAACAAACGATATTCACAGCTCATGGCATCCAATCAAACTCTATTAAAATGGGTTTGTCATGGCCATCTCGGTGAAGAGGCAATCAGATCTTGCTTAGCGGCAGTTGCATTGGCAAATGGAATTGACCAAACAACCGTTACAGATATCGAAAGAGGGAAGAAAAACGAAAAGTTTTCTCATGACTCTGAATACGTGTGCTCACAAGATTTACATTGTGTAGATCCGCTAGACAAAATACTAGAATGGGTTCGAGTAGCTCCCTAACAGTAACTTACTTCAGATACACTATCTATCGCCACGAATTGATCGATGTAGGCTTACGAAACCCTAAGCTGCCGATGACGACCGGCAGCTTAGGGTCGGTTTCTGCCGATCCCGATAGGCTGAAATCGGCCAGAAGCGGACCGTGATACACAAATAAATCTGTCCCCTTTTCGATGATGTTCAACTTGAAAGATGCACAGTGGATAGCAGCAGCCGAGGTGCGTAGGACGCGCTTGACCACTCCCAAGAGCGACCAAAAAACAGGAGTAGATCACTACAGCCGGGGCGCGGTGGTAGTCCTCGATTGCACCGCCTTCACAAGCTGGTGTATAGGTCTACGCTGAGGCGGCAAAAGGCCACTGCCTGATCTATGATGTGCTTCATATCTAGGGCCGCCCTTGGCTTGCTACCTAATTTCCTCTCTCCACGGATGCGAGACATGATTGAATCGATCACCCTTTCCGGTATAGCGACCTACAGCCCCGTAACCCCCGAAACGATTCAAAACCTGAAGGCCGTGAACTACTTCTACGGTGCAAACGGAGCGGGCAAGACAACGATCAGCAGACTGATAAACAACCCAGCACTATCAACTGCCTCCAAGGTTACGTGGGCGAAGGGCAATCAGATTCCGGCAATGGTCTACAACAACGACTTCATCGCTGCGAATTTCACTGATTCAAAGCAGTTCAAAGGTGTGTTCACGCTGGGGCAGGCCGAGCAAGCGCAACTTGATCGCCTGGAAGAGCTCAAGAATGAAAGAGACCGCCACGCGCTGTTCAAAACCAAAGCGCAAGAAAACCTGAATGGCCCAGACGGCAAGAGCGGGAAGATCGCCGAAAAAAATGCCGTGGAATCAAAGTTAGTAGCGCGGTGCTGGGAACAAAAGCAGAAGCACGACGATGAATTTCAGGGAGCTTTCAAAGGCCTGAGAAATAACCGGGAGGCCTTCAAGAATAGGGTCTTGCAGGAGAGCAAAAGTAACACTTCTAAGCTAGTTAATATCGAAGACCTGCGCAAGCGTGCAGAGGTACTTTATGGTGATGCACCATCACCCATGAATGCTGTCTCCAACCTTGACCTGTCCCGTTTGGTCGCCCTTGAGCAAAACCCTATCCTGAGCAAGAAAGTGGTCGGCAAAGAAGATGTCAATGTATCTGCGATGATCCAACACCTGGGGAACAGTGACTGGATTAGGCAAGGTATGAAGTACTTGGGCCATACCGATGATGACTGTCCTTTCTGTCAACAGAAATTACCGCATGAATTCGAAAAAAGCCTTGAGTACTATTTCGACGAAACTTTCGAGGCTGATACTAGAGCTCTATCGCAGTTTCGAGATATTTATAGCTCGGTAGCAGATGGCCTGTTAGTTCAGGCTCAAACACTCCTAGCCACCGATTGTTCTCACTTAGATAAAGATAAGCTTGATCTTGAGTTGCAGGCCCTGAATGCAATCATGCTGGTGAACAGGCAACGCATTGAGCACAAGGTGGCTAGCCCTAGTATTGACGTGGCGTTGGAAGGCCTCGCAGAGATTCCACTGAGAATTTCTGAGCTGATCAATTCAGCCAATCTCAAGGTCTCTGAACACAATCGTCTTGTTTCGGGGTTCTCAGTTGAGCAGGATAAGTTAACAGGTGCGGTGTGGCGGTATCTTCTTGATGTTGAGCTTAAAGGTACTCTTGCTGATTACATAAAAGATGCTGACCGTGTCGGTAAAGCAATTGATGGCATCACTGCAAGCATGGATAGGGCAACGGTAGATGTATCCACAGCTGACGTAGAAATTGAAAAGATTGAAACTTCGCTGACAAGCGTGAGGCCTACTGTCATTGCGATCAATAAAATTCTGAAAGACTTTGGGTTCCGAAGTTTCTCCCTGGATCCTGCGTGCGCCGATAATTCATATCGGCTGATCAGAAGCGATGGAACTGATGCTAAAGCAACGCTCAGCGAAGGTGAAAAGACCTTCGTCACTTTCCTGTACTTCTATCATTTGCTCAGGGGAAGTATTACGACCTCGGGAATCAGTACCGATCGAATAGTCGTCATTGATGACCCGGTTTCAAGCCTGGATAGCGATGTTCTGTTCATCGTGAGTAGCTTGATCAAAAAGCTTTTTCACGAGGTTCGCCAGAAGGGGAAAAACCTAAAGCAGGTCTTTGTCCTAACCCATAATGTGCACTTTCATAAAGAAATCACCTTTAATCCCCAGAGGACTGGAGATGCTTCTATTAAGGATGAGACGTTTTGGGTAGTACGCAAGCCCGATCACTTTTCGAAAATTGAAGGTTTTGAAAATAATCCAATTAAGACGTCCTATCAGCTGCTGTGGGCAGAATTGGCGAGAAAGCCATTGCCGGCGCTTACAATTCAAAACACCATGCGCAGGATTTTGGAGAACTACTTCAAAATCCTAGGAAACATAGATACGCATGTCATCATCGAGAAGTTTTACGGGCAGGAAAAGGTTCAATGCCAATCATTGATTAGTTGGGTTAATGACGGATCCCACTATTCGCCAGAGGAACTGTATGTGGCAATAAGCGATGGCATGGCGCACAGCTATATGAAGATCTTCTTCAAGGTTTTTAAGGCTATGGAACATATGCCTCATTATAAAATGATGATGGGCCGAGACTTTGTCGATTTAGATCCTATTGAGGAGGCGACGGAAGATGAGGAACTGGTGAGCGAAGCTGGCGGCGCTGACGTTGGCGTAGACGCAGACGCAGACGCATTTATCATTGTCGCCGGAGCGGCTGGCGATGAAGGTGCTGCCGAGCCATTGGGCACTCCTGCGTCCTTGGTAATCCCCATTGTAGTGCAGCCCCCAAAGCCATTCTCAGTTGGGGCGGATGGTTCGGACCCAGATATCCCATTCTGAGTCACTTCATCATGAGCCCGCGTGCCTGGTGGTGCGCCAGTTCAAGAGCTTCTGCCTCGGTCTGTAATCGCCATATCTATATGAATCGTCCCCGGCCCTGTAGGCGCCTCCAGATCTCAAATAGAGCCTTGGTGAATGGCTGCTTCTGGCCGAAACTGTTGAAAACGCCTTTTTGCGCGCCACTACGAGAGAGCTGAGCTCGGAATCCAAGCTCAGAGTAAAGATTTCAATCTCGAGCGCGTGCTTTTCTACCCTGGAAACCATGGCCGTTTTCAATAGAATCAGTTCAAAGCTGCCTGTCGTGATGGATTTCTACCAGTCTTCAGTTGAGGAGCAAAAAACGGGGCCGTATGTACCTATCCCTAATTTTTTCGCCTGCTCCTCAATTCGACCCGCCTGCAGCACATCGTGCTTAGTGGGGAAGTGACGTAATAGGAAGTAAGCATTTTGTCTAACGCGTTCGGGAACTTCGGTGTCGCGTGCAAGCTCCTCGAGGAAGGAGTGAGTCTGTGCGACGGACCTAGTCCGTTCAAATGGCATCGTCATTTAAGCCTCCACGCGTGAGATCGTCAGTCCAAAAAAATCGGGATCGATGCCTTATTTTTGCAGGCCCGATCCGGATAACGGAGTTTCTACGCGTGTCATTTTAGCTTCAAAACCATACGTTGAGATGCTAAGGCTCCGCAGCCCGCTTCCAAAGTTCCACAAAGCGGGTTCGATACAGCGGTTATCAACTGCGCCGAAGCAGGCCACTGGCACCTAACTGAAGACAACATAAACTGCTATCGGATGTGCCTGAGCCATACCGCTCAAAAGCATGGGTGACATGCCTTTGGCCTTAATCCAACCATCTACGCTATCCACACACTGCGACGACCACGGCATCGTTGATCCATTACAAAACGAAGAACCTAATAGCTATTCAACTCCAGCTTGTCTATACGAGCTTGAAAGCACCATTAGATACCTTGGAATCAAGGTCGATGACGCCCTGGAAAAAGCCGAACTAACGGATGCCTGACCATCCAATACGGAGGTCGAGGCAAAGCCGTCGCTTCCGGCCAGAACTGCCAGTTATGGACCTTCGCTCTTGAAACGGGGCACACATGTCGATCGCCGTTGGCCTCCGCTGTCCTGGCTTTGGAAACAATGACGAGAACGGTGCTTGTTGATGCAAATACTCTTTAAGATTTCCTCCACACTAGCGCACGATAATTACTGCTCGTTCAACCCGACAGCCCTTGAATAATGTGCTTACTCGCCGACTGAGATTATGCTGAAAGTCAGGGAGTTTCCTATTGGAAACAAAGCAGGCCGGACTCAGGGGTTTCCGAATGAGCGATATGCATAGAGCCTCCGAAGCTTTGCGAGCGGCTACGAAGGTGGTGTTTTTCACCGGTGCGGGAATCTCCGCCGAAAGCGGTATACCAACGTTCCGTGACAAGCTCATAGGACTTTGGGGGAAATATGATCCTCAACGCTTAGAAACAGCAGATGCGTTCCGTGAGAATCCGGCTTTGGTATGGGGCTGGTATCTATGGCGACGACATCTGGTAAGCCAGGCAAAACCAAATGCCGCTCATTTTGCGGTGTCTCGTTTGGCCGACACTGGCCGCCGTGTAGCGGTGGTCACTCAGAATATCGATGACCTGCATGAACGCGCCGGCTCAGAATATGTAGTGCACTTGCATGGTAGCTTGGCGCAACCGAAGTGCTTTGCCTGTCATCGAAGCGCTGAACTGACGCCAGAGCAAGCTGCCGTATCCAATGAAGGAGAGCTGATTGAGCCTCCTCGCTGTAAAAGATGTAATGGAAAGCTGCGACCCGGCGTAGTGTGGTTCAAAGAGGATTTGCCTGTCGGAGCCTGGAAAGCAGCAATGAGCGTGATCAAAGACTGCGATGTCCTAGTCTCGGTTGGGACCTCAGGCGTCGTAATGCCAGCCGCAGACATTCCGGAAATCGCACTGGCCAGCGGGGCTACCGTGATACATGTGAACCTGATGGATGTGGCGCTGGGCGATGCAAATGAGCTCATGTTGATTGGAAAAGCGGCTGAAGTACTGTCAGCGTTGTTCGATAACATAGGTATATAGAAATCGTAAGAACTTTTTCTGATAGCGAGCGCCTTCCAATGTATCGAAGAGTTCGCAGCGCTCCTGGTCAGTCCGGTTGCAGTGGAAGACAGAACTATCGCCACGATCCCCGAATGATGCCGGTAAGCTCATCTCCTATCGGCGTCATCCCTATTCGTTAAAAACGCAGTGAGGACAAAGGGGATGCTTCGGGAGATGGTTCCAAACTGCACACGAATTGACGAACATGCCCCAGTAATTTCCTCTCTAGATGGAAAGGAGCCGAGGAGAATCAACCGGTTCTGCACCGATATACTCCTGGCTTTCATAGATCAATATATATCCTCCACATCCGAGTCAATGTATCCCGGACGAGTCAGGTAGTGGGCAAGCAGCTTGTGATGCGGATAGCGGTTTTCGAAGCGCTTTACCAAACCGTTAAAAATGTCTTCCCCTGCTGGTGTCCCAGCAACACGACGAATCACAAACTCGGCGATAGCCAAACGTACCTCAATTTCGCTTGAATCAAGCGGTAGCTCCTCAGACGCTTCTTCAAACTGGGTGTCAGGAGTGCATTCCACGGGCTTGTCAGTCATCGTGCGAACCTATTCCGGGGGCTTCCTTGATCAAAAAACCGTACACCAAACTTCGGTCGGCACTATTGCAAGGGCCGTTGGAACGGAACCGAATGACTCAATTTCAACATACTTCACCCTCGCCACAAATGAAACAACCGGAATCCTGTGTACGTTCGCCATTCACAACCACTTCAGTGCAGCGTCAATCAGGATCAGGGCTTTTCCCCGAGAAGCACTGCACTAGCTTGGTTGGAGGGGAACTGTAAATTTTTGAGTTCTTCCTCAATCCTTTCAGTGAGCACCAAGTACCCTTCTAAACCCTCCTTGGTCAAATAAGCAGCAGTCAAAAGGGTCAACGGATGTACGCTCATCACGCTGGCAAGCTCCTCCATTTTTTCTATGGTTGGGCTTTTCAGGCCGCGCTCCAGAGAGCTGAGGTATGTCCGGCTGCTGCGCGTGGAGAAATCCTCTTGGGTGAGCCCTCTTTGCTTGCGGATGTGGCGTAGAGACTTAGCAAAAGCTTCGTTCAGTTCCATTTTTGATGTCGTCAAAAAAGAACGATCAAGCCTTTATGCGAACTATAGGGCTACAATCTATAGGGTTCATTTTTAGGGGGCGCGGTATGTTCACCACCTATAGTCATGCGGAGCTTTGGCCCGGCACGCCAACCGGTGATCAATCAGCGAGGAGTTGGACGTTCATTGAGCAGGAAGCCATCTGGCCTTGGTTCTACATTCAAGTGGCCCGAGATGATGGTTCCGAACTGTCTTGCACTATGCTGATGATCGCAACCGTGCCTCATTTTGAACAGCTCCTAAACCAGCGTTCCAAGCGACTTTGGTTGGAAAATGTCCAATTGGTTACGCCTGGCTACATGAACGGCAAAGGAGAATGGACGATGGGGCGTTTGCTTGAATTATATGTGGCTGTAGACAATCGAAGCGGCGAGCCAGGGCATGTATTTCAAACTGCTAGCGGCCAAAGTTACACAACCCACCCGAGTGATCAAAAGTGGTTGCAACGGTCCTTTACGATTTTTTCCGATGCGGAGCATCTAGGCCGTCCACGCGCCCCCAAGAGCGAAACCTAGCTCGCCAGTGCTCCAGACTTATTAGGGAAGGCGGGTAGAGACGATTCGCCCAGTTCCTGTAGACAGCCTAGGGTGGCTGATTTTTGCCACTCCCTGCCGATTATGATGGGCGAAAGTCGATTTCAGCTGCTCGGGAAGGGAAGCTTTTGGTGTCTTGCAGTCTTCCGCAACACATAGCAATCAGCCAATAGCAAACCGTTGTTTGATTAAAGAAGTGGGAACCTGCCTCCTCCGTGAAAGCTTTCCCATAATCGATTCTTTGCTAAAATCTGTCTCAAGGCATAGATCATTGATACAGAGATGATTTTTCGCTTTGAGACACATGCAAGTCCATATAAGAAGGCATCGCTGTCCACCAGGGCCACCAGTGGACCGCCTGCGGTGGCGTAGTCGCCCTGGCGGGTCAGCAGGTTGGTGACGTAGCCACTGATCGGCGATACGACGCGGGTGCGTTCCAGGTCATGTTCGGCCTCGGCCAGTGCGGCGATCGCCAGTTGCACATTGGCCTGGGCAAACCCCAGGTTGGCCTGGTTGCGCAGCAAATCGGCCTGGGCCACCGAGACATCGGTGCTGGATTTTTCCCACTCTTCGCCGGAAATCGCCGAGCGTTCCTTGAGGGTCCGCCGGCGCCGCTCCTCGCTCTGGCGCTGCTTGAGCAGGGCCTGGCTGGCAACGATGGTTGCCTCGGATTGCCCCAGTGAAGCCTTCGCCACTTCCACCGAACGCTTGGCGTGCTCCACCGCCAGGGCGTAGCGTGAAGGATCTATTTCCAGCAGCAACTGGTCCTTCTGCACATGCTGGTTATCCTGCACGCTGAGATTGACGATGCGTCCCGCGACATCGGCGGACAAGGTCACCACATCGGCTCGCACTCGAGCGTCGCGGGTCCAGGGTGCGCGAGTGTAGTGCTCCCAGGCAAACCAGCCGAGCACGAAAGCCAGCACCACTACCGCCACCGTGGTGAGATGGGCAAGGATCTTCTTCACGGCATCAGGCTCCCATCACCAGGATCAACGTTGCGCACACGCAGACGTACAAGGCGCCTTCGAACAAGGCTTCATGCCAGACGAACTGCAACACCCCGAGACGCCGCAGGATCCAGTCCAGCACCAGGAAAACCGGTACCCCCAGCAGCAACGCCTGGGCGATCGGTGGCAGGTAGACGCCGCCTATTTCCAGATCAATGGGCAAGCTCGGGTACTCCCTGCAAGGTGGCGGGTTCGAAGTGGCCACGGTGGCGTTCCAGGAATGACACCACGATCAACAGCGCCACGCGCATGCGAAACACCGACCAGAGGTGTTCGTGAACACTGGAATGCAGCGCGTCCAGGTCATCGCCCAAGGCGTGCAGGCTGTCGAGCACCTGGTCCACTCCAATGTCGCGCCGACCGGCCACCAGCCTCCCGGTTTCACGCACCGTGGCGAATAATCGACGTTGCAAACCCGGGCTGAGCAATGCGTTGTTCTGCCCCTGTTGCCGCAGTTGGTTCAAGGCGATGCCCAGCGCCATGCAACCCAGGCTGACGTCGAACAGGTCACGCGATGGCTTGTCCTGGATGGCGGGCAACAGTCCCAGCATCATGGTCAGGCGGTCGACCATGCGACTCTCGAAGGCGAACTGGTTTTCATCGGTGGCCGGGGTTTTCAGCAAGGCGTAGACCTGCTCGCAGTTCTCCTTGAACAAGCGGCGAATGCGCAGCACAGGCCTGAAGGGAAAGATCAAGGCATAGACACTCAACGCCAGTGTCGCGGCGCACACATAAGCGCCCGCAAACTCGAACCACTGGATGGCGCTGTTTTGGCCTGTGCCGGTGTTTTGCGGGCCCAACAACAGGCACGTCATCAACCCCAGGCCAATCCCCGTGCCCGTCGTGGCCGGGCTGGACAACCCCACGGCGACCGCATACAGCAAGGGCGCCAGCAGCAGCGCCAGGAGTTCGAAACTGCTGATCATCGGGACCAGCGCGAACTGCAGCACCGCCGACAGCACCAACGCCAGCGCCAGCCCCCGGGCATAGCTCTGGGCAGCCAGCAGTGGCCGGGGAAACGTCGCCATCAGCGAACACAGAATCCCCACCACGACCATCCCGCCCCGCGCGCCGTCCCATCCCGTTTCGATCCAGATCAACCCGGCCACCATCAGTGCGCAGTAAGCGCGGATGGCATTCATCGTCGCCAAGGTGAAGTCCAGGTGCAAAGGATTGGCCTGGCCACGAAAAACGCTACTGGCCTTGCGCCCGCTCTGGATCACATCGCTCAACTCCAAGATCATTTCAAGCTGCTGCAGCATGCGCGCCTGTTCCCAGCGTAAGGACCACGACAGGGAGCGCAGGGTCGCCTTCAAGGGCTCGATCAATTGTTCCGAGCGGTACGCCAGTGCATCGAAACGCTGCTGCAACGCAGCAAACTGACGCCGCTGCTCACCAGATATCGCCCGCCCTTGCCGGGCCAGTTCGTCGAGCAAGACCAGTTCTTCGCCGAGCAGTTGCTGTATTTCCCCGGGGAGCTCGCCTTCCCAGCGTTCGAGCAACAATTGGCGCTGGTGGCGCAAGGCGGTGAGTCTTGCCGTCAGCAGTACCAGTTGGTTGCCGAGCAGTTGCACCAGGTCGTCGGCGCTGCGCAAGCGCGGCGCGTCGTAATAAAGGTGCCGGCGCACACCCTCCAGCGCGCTGATCTGCCCCAGCAACTGCATTTGCCGACGGTGGAAGTCTTCCTCGCTTTCCTCGGTTCGAATAACGGCGCTGGCATGGGTTGCCAGCAGCTTGATCACCTGGTCGATCCTGTCGAAATACTCCTTGGCCACGGCCTCCGGGCGCGCGGTCAGCAGGCTCACGACACAGACGCAGGCCACAGCCAGCAACGTCTCGGTCACGCGGGTCACGGCCAGCAGGAAAGTCCCGTCCTGATCGGGAACCGCCAACAGTCCCACGACCACCGCCGTGTAGCCACTGAGGACAAACGCCTGGGAACTGGTATAACGCAACAAGGTGCCACCGGCGGTGCACAACGCCAGCCACAGCGATAAGGTCATGATGAAAGGCAGCGGCGCCTGGGGGAATAGCGCCATGATTACCACGGCCACTGCCGCTCCCAGGGTGGTTCCGATGACCTGACCGAAACTGCGGGCCAGCACCATACCGGCCAGGGGCTGGCTGATGATGACCACGGCCATGATCGACCACTTGGGTTGTTCGAGGTCGAATACGAACGCCAGATAGAGAGTCAACAGCCCGGCCGCGATGGTTCTCAAGGCAAACAGCAGCACCCCGCGCCCGGGGTTGAGCATCGCCTTGAAGTATTGCAGCAGCGCTTGCATGGGAAGCCCCGTCCAATCCACTCCAGAAAGCGTAGTCATAGCCACGGGGTCTGGACAGGTTTTGAGTATCGCAGTCAGCGTTTGACTCCGGGCGCCGCCTGACCGAAGCTGACAGCTTTGCCAAAGCCTGTCAGCTTCCGGATTCTGCATGACCCAGTCCCGCCGCTATTTGCTCATCAGCCTCTGTGTCCTGTTTGCCATCGGCCTTGCCTGGATGTTCCTGCGCAGCAGCACCCCGGTCGTACCCGAAACGATCAAGCGCGGCTACAGCGAAGCACTGACGGCAGCCCGAAACGGCCAGCCAGGAGCCGCGCGGGTGCTCTATCAGCAACTGGCCCGCCCTGACATATCACCCAAGCGGCGCGTCTGGCTGCTTGCCGAACTGCCCAACTACCCCAGCTCCGTGGGGCTGAAACTGGCGGATGCAGACTTGCAGCATGAGGCACCCGAGGTCCGTATCGCGGCGATCAAAAGCATCAGCGGGCTGGTGCCCAGCGGCCAGCGCAGCCTATTGCTGGGGCCCTTGCTCGATGACGGCGAGCAGAGTGTGCGCCTGGCCGCCGTCAATGCGTTGCTGGGCCTGTCACCCGATGATCTCGGCCTGTATTTCGGCGCGCTGGAGCAGGCTATCGACGCCTGGCAGGTGGTTCTCAAAGACGCCCCTGAAAGTGCCGACAATCAGTATCAGCTGGCGCGGCTGTACCTGCACAATGCCCAACTGAAAGAGGCACAACAGGCGCTTGAACACACCTTGCGTCTGGACCCGGGCAATCTGCCGGCGCTGGTGATGCAGATTGAGATACTGGACAAACAGGGCCAGAGCGACGCGGCCCGGCAACTGTTGGCCAAACAACTCAAGGCCCAGCCCGACTCGGCCTATCTGCAACATGCGCTGGGGCTCTGGTTGCTGCATCACGGCCAAAGCGAGTTCGCCCTGCTCGGATTGTCCAAGGCCGTGGAGCTAGAGCCGAACAACAAGGACTATCGCTACGACCTGGCCACCACCCTGCATGGCGAGCAGGAGCTGGAAGCGGCGCAGAAACAGCTGCAGGAAATCGTCCAGCGCCACCCGAACGATCGCCGCGCACGGGTGTTGCTGATCAACTACTGGAAAGAAAGCGGGCAATTGCAGAACGTTCAGATATTGCTGGCGCAGCTGGAACAGATGAACCCGGATGATCCGGCCCTGCAGCAGGGGCTATAAAACAGATTACCGACGTTGGAGCCAGGCTTGCCGGCGAACCAGACGCCGCGGTGTACCTGTTGCACCGCATTACCGTTCTTCGCGGGCAAGCCTCGCTCCTACAGTGCAGGTGCACGCCCAACGTTTCTCAAAAAAGTTGAACGCTCCTCGCGGCCCAAGGTCAAGTGAACAGGCAGCTCGCCATCATCGGTCCGCTGCCTCGTTTCCCCTAGTCATGAGAGGGCATTTTTTGTCTACATCCAACGAGTTGATCAGCGTTAAAGCCGCCACAGGGATTACTGGTCTCGATGACATCCTCAATGGCGGACTGTCCCGCGGCCACGTGTTCTTGCTTGAGGGCGAACCCGGAACCGGCAAGACCACGGTCGCCTTGCACTTCTTGTTGGCCGGAGCCCAAGCCGGCGAGCGCTCGTTGTACATCACCCTGTCCGAAACCGAACGCGAACTGCGCCAGGGTGCGCGCTCCCATGGCTGGGAGCTGGACGATAACGTCCATATCTTCGAACTGACGCCCCCCGAAAGCCTGCTGACCGCCGAGCACCAGCAATCGCTGTTGTACTCCTCGGACCTGGAATTGGGTGAGGCCACCAAACAGATTTTTGAAGTCGTCGAACGCGTCAGGCCGACCCGCGTCGTGCTCGACAGCCTCTCCGAGATTCGCCTGCTGGCGCAAAGCTCGCTGCGATACCGTCGACAGATCCTCGCCATCAAGCATTATTTCGTGCGCTATGAGGCTACGGTGCTGCTGCTCGACGACCTGACCACCGAATCCCTGGACAAGACCGTGCACAGCGTGGCCCACGGAGTGGTTCGGCTGGAGGAACTGACGCCCAACTATGGCGCCGAGCGCCGGCGCGTTCGCGTGGTGAAATACCGTGGCCAGAAATACCGCGGCGGTTATCATGATTTCACCATCATGGGTAACGGCGTACACGTGTTCCCACGCCTGGTGGCCGCGGAGCACCGGGGTGACTACCAGCGACAGCAGTTGACCAGCGGCATCCGCGAAATGGACGCGCTGCTCGGTGGTGGCGTCGAGACGGGCTCAAGCACACTCATTCTCGGCCCGGCCGGTACCGGAAAATCCTTGATATCGATGATTTTCGCCGCCGCCGCCGTGGCACGGGGCGAAAAGGCCGCGCTGTTTATCTTCGATGAAGAGCTTGGCCTGCTGTTCGCTCGCATGAAGAAAATCGGCATCGACCTGAGTGCATTGCAAGCCACCGGCAACCTGCTGATCGAGCAAGTGGACGCCGCTGAACTCTCCCCCGGCGAATTTTCCCACCGGGTTCGCCGCTGCGTCGATGAAGGCGATATCAAGACCGTGGTAATCGACAGCATCAACGGCTATCAAGCGGCGATGCCGGAAGAAAACGCCCTGGTGCTGCACATGCACGAAATACTGCTGTACCTCAACCGCAAAGGCGCGGCGACGTTCATGACAGTCGCCCAGCATGGCCTGGTCGGTGACATGCAGGCCCCGGTAGACATCACGTACCTGGCCGATACGGTCATTCTGCTGCGCTACTTCGAAGCCCTGGGCAAGGTGCGGCGCGCCATTTCCATCATCAAGAAACGCACAGGCAGCCATGAATCGACCATCCGCGAATACAAAATCAGCACCAGAGGCATGACCATCGGCGAACCGCTGGAAACCTTCCAGGGCGTATTGCGCGGAGTCCCGACCTATTTGGGTGCCAGCAATCCCCTGCTCGGGGATGAAGTCCCGTGACGGTCAATGATGCAACGTCCGAGCGTGCGATCATTCTTGCCCCCTTGGGGCGGGACAGTCAGATCGCCTTGATGCTGCTCAATGAAGCGGGCTTCGGCGGAGTCGTCAGTACTGATCTGCCGGGGCTTTGCCTCGAAGTGGAGCAAGGGGCCGGCTTGTTGCTCATGTCTTCCGAAGCCTTGCTGCGCAGCGATCTCGAACCCCTGTTGAGCCTGATCGAGCAGCAACCGGCGTGGTCTGATTTGCCGATCGTATTGCTGACTCACCATGGAGGCCCGGAACATAATCCGGCGTCACGCTTTGGCCCCCTCCTGGGCAATGTCACGTTCCTCGAACGGCCCTTCCACCCCGAAACATTGATCAGCCTGGTCGCCGCCGCCTTGCGCGGCCGAAGGCGACAGTATGAAGCCAGGGATCGGCTGGTGGACTTGAGCATGAGCGAACTGCGCCTGCAAAACACCCTCGAGACCCTGGAACAACAGGTTGAAGAGCGCACCGCACAACTGCGCCACAATGAGGAAGCACTGCGCCAGTCGCAAAAAATGGAGGCGGTCGGCCAACTCACCGGTGGCATTGCCCATGACTTCAACAACATGCTGACCGGCATCATCGGCAGTTTGGAGTTATTGCGCCGGCGACTGGCCCGGGGGCGCACAGAGGATCTGGACAGCCTGATCGACCTTGGCGTGACGTCGGCCAATCGCGCGGCGAGCCTGACTCATCGTCTGCTGGCGTTTTCCCGTCGCCAATCGCTCGATTCCAAGCCCGTGGAGATGAATAACCTGGTGGTCTCCATGGGCGAACTGCTGAAACGCAGCATCAATGAAAGCATTCACTTGGACATGCAACTGAGCGATCAGCTATGGGTCGCCGAAGCCGACCCCAATCAACTGGAAAGCGCCCTGCTCAACCTGGTCATCAATGCCCGCGACGCCATGCCCGATGGTGGAAAACTGCTGGTGCAGACCTCGAACCGGCACCTGGATGCCGAATTCACCAAGCCCTACGGTAATCTCGCGCCAGGCGACTATGTGGTACTGAGCGTCACCGACAATGGCTGCGGAATGCCGCAAAGCACCATCAACCGGGCCTTCGACCCGTTCTTCACCACCAAGCCCATCGGCCAGGGCACCGGCCTGGGATTGTCGATGATCTATGGCTTCAGCAAACAATCGGGCGGGCATGTCGCCATTCAGAGTGAAGTCGGCGCAGGCACCACGGTGAACTTGTATTTACCGCGTTTTGGGGGTGACCTGCCCCAGGACAACCCGGTCAACATCGAACACGCCCCCTACGCGAAAAATGGCGAGACCGTGTTGATCGTCGAGGACGATCCGGCGGTGCGACTGCTGGTCAGCAACGTGCTCGGAGATCTGGGGTATGCCTTTGTCGAGGCCAGCGATGCCGACAGTGCGATGCCAATCCTCGACTCGGCCCAACGCATCGACCTGCTGATCAGCGACGTCGGCCTGCCCGGCATGAATGGTCGGCAACTGGCGGAAATCGGTCGGCAACTGCGGCCGGACCTGAGGGTCTTGTTCATTACCGGCTATGCCGAACATGCGGCGGTGCGCGGCGGGTTCCTCGATCCGGGCATGCAGATGATCACCAAGCCGTTTACCTTTGATCTGTTGACGGCCAAGGTGCAGGAGATGATTCGCGTCTGAACGCGCCGCTGCGCAAGCGTCGAACACAACCATCCCCTGTAGGAGCTGCCGCAGGCTGCGATCTTTTGATCTTTAAAAGCAAGATCAAAAGATCGCAGCCTGCGGCAGCTCTCCTACCCGATCAGGACAGCATGTCCTGCATCAGTTCCTGCAACGTGTCCAGATCAAACGGTTTTTCAAGAATCGGTGCCTTGCGAGTAATCGGGCTATCCGTCTCGCGAATTTCCTGAGCATAGCCGCTGATGAAAATCACCTTGAGCTCAGGCCGCAGCTTCACCGCGGGCTCGGCGATCTGCACGCCAGAAATCCCGCCGGGCAGGCGAAAATCGGTGATCATCATGTCCAAGTGTGGCTTGCTGGCGAGGATCTCGAAGGCCTGCTCGCCGTTTTCGGCTTGCAGCACCCGGTAGCCCTCTCCCGACAGATAGGCCGACAGCACCATCAGGATTGAGGGATCGTCCTCGACGACGAGGACTACATCTTGTGCATCTTCACTCATGGGAAGCCTTTGTTCGGTCAATAGCTGCTGATACGACCCCGAGGTCGATCAGAGGTTGCGTTTATCGCGCGGTTTTCCTACAGCGGCAGACAAACGCGAAACAGGGCGCCTTCGCCAATCCGGCTTTCGACGGTAATGGTGCCGCCATGGGCGGCAACTATCTGTTCGGAAATAAACAACCCCAAGCCCAGCCCGGTGGCGACATGATTGGCCGAGACGCGCTCGAATTGCTGGAAAATCCGTTGCTGGTTCTCCTCGCTGATGCCGATTCCAAAATCACGGACTTCCACCCGTGCTTCACCGTTCTCACTGTACACCTTCAGGTGGATCGGGCTCTTGGCGCCATAACGCAGGGCGTTGGTCAGCAGGTTGGAAATCACCTGTTCAATGCGAAACTCATCCCAATCGCCCATCACCGATTGCTCGGCGTCCAGGCTGACCGACGTTTCGGCGGCCTCGATCTGTGGGGCAAAATTGTGCAACAAACTGCGAACCAGCGCCGCCAGATCAAAGTGTGTCGGGCGGATCGACAACTTGCCGGTACGAATACGTGACACATCGAGCATGTCTTCGATCAGCCGGATCAGGCTTTTGATCTGCCGTTCGTCGCGATCGACCATCGCGTGCATCTTGTCCAGGGTGAAGGCAGCAGCGTTGTCCCGGGCCAGGTGCATCTTGCGCAACTGGGTTTCAAGAATCAGTCCATTGAGCGGCGTGCGCACTTCATGGGCCACGATGGACATGAAGTCATCACGCATACGCACCGCCTGCTCCAGCTCAAGCTGGGTACTGCGCAACTGCATGAGCAGCGCTTCCTGCTCCCGACGGCTGTGCTCCAGCGCTTCGACCTGTTGTTTCATGGCCTTGCTCTGGCGGTAGAGGTCGACGAAGACATTGACCTTGCTCTTGACCGCCTGGATATCCAGGGGCTTGTGCAGGAAATCGACGGCGCCGCTTTCGTAGCCCTTGAACGCGTAGTTCAGCTCTCGACCGGCGGCACTGACGAACACGATCGGGATGTTCCTGGTCTTTTCCGTGCCACGCATCAACTCGGCCAGCTCAAAGCCATTCATGCCGGGCATCTGCACGTCGAGGATGGCCATGGCGAATTCGTGTTGCAGCAACAGCGACAAGGCTTCGTCGGCCGACAAAGCCTTGTAGACGATGCGATCTTCACGCTTGATCAGCGCTTCAAGTGCCAATAGGTTTTCTGGCAGATCGTCGACGATCAGCAGTTTGGCCTGGATATTACTTAGCATGCGATTCGTTCCAGCTCGACAAGCAAACGGCCGATGCCGCGTATGGGGAGTATGTGATCGGGCTGCAGGATATTCAGCGCCGCTTGGGGCATGGTCGCGACCTGGGCCTCGCCCGGGTCCTGGACGATGGTCAGCCCGCCATGCTGCTTGACCTGGGACATACCCTTGGCGCCATCCTGGTTGGCGCCGGTCAGCAATACCGCGGCCAGTTTTGCGCCGTAGGCATCGGCAGCCGATTCGAACAGGTAGTCGATGGCCGGCCGCGAATAATGCACACGGTCTTCCAGGCTCAGGGAAAAGCTGCGGTCCCGCTCCACCGACAAGTGATACCCGGGCGTGGCGAAATACAGGGTACCGGCTTTAACCGGGGTCTTGTCCGTGGCCTCTACGACCGGCAGCGAGACACGTCGGGCGAAGACTTCCACCAGGTGACTGCGGCGCTCGCCCGGCAGGTGCAGGACCACGATGATCGGCAATGAGAAACCTTGTCGCAGCGGCCCCAGGATAGTGAGCAGCGCCTCAACTCCGCCAGCCGAGGCGCCGATCACAATCGCTTCTATTGAAGGTAAGCCCGTTGCGCTGTTCATGATTTGCGATAGATCCGTTCTTGTTTGACCAACGGCTCGAACTGGTTGCCGAAGGCTGAGAAATCTGGCGTTTCCTTGCTGCCCAGAGCGAGGAAACCGCGGTGGCAAAGCGACTCATGAAACAAGCCGAAAGCGCGATCCTGTAGTTTTTTATTGAAGTAAATCAATACATTACGACATGAAATTAATTGAGTTTCTGAGAATACGCTGTCCGTCGCCAGGCTATGATCGGCGAAGGTCACGTTTTCGCACAGCGACTTGTCGAAAATTGCGTACCCGTACGCCGACGTGTAATAGTCGGCGAAGGAGCACTTGCCCCCGGCCTGCTGGTAGTTGGAAGTGTAGGCGCGGACATTCTCCATGGAGAAAATCCCTTGCTTGGCTTTGTCCAGCGAACGCGGATTGATGTCAGTGGCATAGATGATCGTGCGCTCGAGCAAGCCCTCTTCGCGCAACAGGATGGCCATCGAATAGACTTCTTCACCGGTGCTGCACCCGGCGATCCAGATCTTCAGCGAAGGGTAGGTCTTGAGCAATGGCACCACTTCGCGGCGGATGGCCAGGAAGTGCGAAGGGTCGCGAAACATTTCACTGACCGGAATCGTCAGCAGTTGCAGCAACTGCATGAACGCCGTCGGGTCGTGCAGGACCTTTTCCTGCAATGCCGAAATGGTATTGCACTCGAACTGGCTCAAGGCGTGCGTCACCCGGCGCTTGATCGAGGCGCCGGAGTAATCGCGAAAATCGTAGCTGTACTTGAGGTAGATCGCCTCGATCAACAAGCGCAATTCGATTTCGCTGCTGCGCTCCCCTGAATGATTGCTCTGCACTTAAATGCGTTCCATCTTCGGTAACCACACACGAATCAGCGAAAACAGGCGATCGAGGTCGATGGGCTTGGCCAGGTAATCGTTGGCGCCGGCCTGCAGGCAGCGTTCCTGATCGTCTTTCATGGCCTTGGCCGTCACCGCGATGATCGGCAGTTTGCGCCAGCGCGCCTCCTTGCGGATCAAGGTGGTGGCTGCGAAACCATCCATTTCCGGCATCATCACGTCCATCAGCACCAGATCGATGTCTTCGACTTCATTCAATCGCTCAATCGCTTCACGCCCGTTGCGGCCGATGACCACGACGGCGCCCTTTTGCTCCAACGCACTGGTGAGGGCGAAAATGTTGCGCACATCGTCGTCCACCAGCAACACCTTGCGCCCCTCGAACACCTTGTCACGGCTGCGCGCGGTCTTGAGCATCTTCTGCCGGTCATGGGACAACCGTGATTCGACTTTGTGCAGAAAAAGTGTCACTTCGTCCAGCAGGCGCTCGGGCGAGCGTGCACCCTTGATAATGATCGAACGCGAATACCGGCGCAGCTCAGCCTCTTCGTCCCGGGTCAGGTTGCGCCCGGTATAGACAATCACCGGCGGGAACGAGCAGATGTTCTCGCTGGACATGCGCTTTAGCAGGTCGTTGCCGAGCATGTCCGGCAGCTTGAGGTCGATGATCATGCAATCGAACACGGTGGTGCGCAGCAGGGCCAAGGCGTCCTGCGCCAGGCCAACGGCGGTAATTTCTATGTCATCATCGCCGATCAGCCGGGAAATGCTATCGCGCTGCAAGTCGTCGTCCTCGACCAGCAACACACGCTTGACCTTCTGGGTCAGCTTGGACTCCAGGCGCGCGAACACGTCCTTGAGCTCTTCGCGGGTAGTCGGCTTGACCGCATAACCGATGGCTCCCATGTGCATCGCCGCTTCGACCCGGTCTTCGACCGAAATCACATGCACGGGAATATGCCGGGTCTCGGCGTGTTCCTTCAGGCGTTGCAGCACCGTCAGCCCGGAATGATCCGGCAGGCGCATGTCCAGCAGGATGGCGTCCGGAATGTATTGCCTGGCCAGGTCGTAGCCCTCGTCGGCGCCATGGGCCACCAGGCACTGGTAACCCAGTTCATGGGCGAGGTCATAAAGGATGTGCGCAAAATTCGGCTCGTCCTCCACCACCAGGATACAACGCACGGTGAAGGGTGCATTGAGGCGGTCATCGGCGAACCGCGCAATCTCCTGGACCACCGCCGGCGCAACCGCAATGGGCGCAACCGGGGTTGGAGCGTGGGTTGGCATGGCATGCATCCGCTCGACGGGCTCGTCGCCAGGTTCCACGTATTGCTGCGGCAGGATCAGGCTGAACTGGCTGCCCTGCCCCGGCGTGCTGGAGACATTGATCGAGCCGCCGAGCAGCGCGGCCAGGTCACGGGAAATCGACAGGCCCAGGCCGGTCCCGCCATAACGACGATTGGTAGTGCCATCGGCCTGGCGAAAGGCTTCGAAAATGCTTTCCTGTTGATCAGCGGCAATACCGATACCCGAATCGCTGACGATAAAGGCGATGCCTTGGTTCGGCGCCGCGCTCACGGTCAAGGAGACCCGACCTTTCTCGGTGAACTTGACGGCGTTGGAAAGCAGGTTCTTGATGATCTGCTCCACGCGCTGGCGGTCGGTGTACATCATGGTTGGCGCACCGTCCTGCAACTCGACCTGGAAATCCAGTTGCTTGTGCGCAGCCAGCGGCTGGAACATCCCGCGCAAGCCATCCACCAAGCGCGCAACGCTGGTGTTTTCCGGGCGTATCTCCAGCTTGCCGGCTTCGACCTTGGAGATATCGAGAATATCGTTGATCAGGTTGAGCAAGTCGTTGCCCGCCGAATAGATCGACTCGGCGAACTTGACCTGCTCGGCACTCAGGTTTTCCTGCGGGTTTTCCGCGAGCAGCTTGGCCAGGATCAGTGAGCTGTTCAACGGCGTGCGCAACTCGTGGGACATGTTGGCGAGGAATTCGGACTTGTATTTGCTCGAACGCTGCAGTTCTTCGGCGCGCTCTTCGAGCTGGGCCTGGGCCTGGTTGAGCTCGGTATTCTTGAGGTCCATGGCGTCACGTTGTTCGGCCAACACCTGCGCCTGTTCGGCAAGTTGCTCGTTGGTCTGTTCGAGCTCGACCTGCTGGGTTTCCAGATGCGCCTGGGATTCCTTGAGAATTCGCGACTGCTCTTCCAGCTCTTCATTGGCGGTCTTGAGCTCTTCCTGCTGAACCTGCAGTTCCTCGTTGAGTTGCTGGGTTTCAGCCAGCACTTCCTGCAAACGCTGGCGATAACGCGCCGCCTCGATGGAGGTGCCGATGTTACCGGCAATGAGCTCCAGCAAATCGATGTCGCGGTCGGTCAACGGGCGCAGGAAGCCCAGCTCAATGACGCCGTTGACCCGCTCGTCGTCGCTGGTCGGGACCACCAGCACGCTGCGCGGCAAACCTTCGCCGAGCCCGGAACTGACCTTGAAGTAGTCGCTGGGCACATCGTCCAGGCGAATCAGGTGGGCCTGTTGTGCCACCTGACCGACAATGCCTTCGTCACTGTAGATTTGCTGCTCACGCTCCTGCTGCTCGCGGGAAAAGCCGTAGGACGCCACACGGCGCAGACCGCCGTGTTCTTCGCGTACATAAATGGCCGCCACGGCACTGCCCAGGTACTGCGCACAGAACTGCAGGATGTTGCGCCCCAACAGGTTGAGCGACAGTTGCCCCAGCACTTGTTCGGCCAGTTGGGTCTGGCCATTGCGCAGCCAGGCCTGTTGCTCCAGCCGCTTGGCACTGGCCTG
Source organism: Pseudomonas sp. V98_8 (assembly GCF_029967975.1). NCBI lineage: Bacteria > Pseudomonadati > Pseudomonadota > Gammaproteobacteria > Pseudomonadales > Pseudomonadaceae > Pseudomonas > Pseudomonas sp. V98_8. The sequence goes on along the minus strand of NZ_JASCAE010000002.1, from coordinate 247,234 downwards.
TTGCGCCGCCAGGGTCGCGGCGTAGCTTTGCGACAGATTGAGCAGATCGCGACGGCCGATGTAGGCCAGCAACCCGCTGATACCGGCAATGAACAACAGGTAAAGGGTGATGCTCCAGATCGTGGTACGGCGCACTTCCTCGTTACGCGTGGCGCGCAACTGCTGCTCCATGTCGATCACGTCTTCGTACTGCTTGCGGATTTCATCGGTCAGGCGCTTGCCTTTACCGGCCTTGACCGCCCCACGGTAGTCACCGTTGCTTCGCTGCAAATCGATCATCGATTGCGCGTAACCTGCCCACTCCTTCTGCAACGACTCCAGCCTGTGCAAGCGGTCGGTCTGGACCGGGTTGTCCGCGGTCAGTTCGAGCAAGGTGCTGAGTACCACCTCAATGCGTGGCTTGGCCGTTTCATAGGGTTCGAGGAATTTATCGTCGCTGGTGAGCAGGTAGCCGCGCATACCGGTTTCCAGGTCGACCGTCAGCTTGACCGCCTCATTGGCGTTATTGATCACCCGGTCGGTGTGCTCGACCCACTGGATCGTCGACAGCAGATAAGTGATCAACGACACGAAGAAAACCGCACTGATGGCGCCGACGCCCAGCGGTAGACTGATGTTGCGGCTAAGGAGCTTGCGGAATCGCTGCTGATCAACCGAAGACTCAGTGGTCATAGTTAAGCCTTGTTGAACGGGTGAAAACCAAGGAGTTTGCCCCAAAACTGACGCACTGATCGAATTTTCTCACGGGATTGGCCGCAAAATGCACTTTCAACTGCTGTTGCGCCCACGCAGCGGTTATCCTTTGCCCTAGTGCGGGCCGACCTTTCTTTTTATAGCCTATCGGGAACTTGTCGGGTCCCCTCACTTACTCATGCAAGAGAGCCGGCGATTCTGATCGGCCGAAAAAGCCATCCACCCTTTCCGAGAACCCCATCATGACCGCCAACACCCCCACCCTCCTGGTCGTCGAAGACGATGCCATCGTGCGCATGTTGATCGTCGACGTGCTGGAGGAGCTGGAGTACAAGGTCCTGGAGGCCGACGGCAGTGAACAGGCACTGGATATCCTCAAGAACCAAGACCAGCACATTGACCTGATGATGACCGATGTCGGCTTGCCGGTCATGGACGGTCGGGAACTGGCCAATGAGGCCCGCAATCTGCACCCTAGCCTGCCAATACTGTTCGCCAGCGGTTATGCCGAGAACATCGATGTACCCGAAGGCATGCATCTCATTGGCAAACCGTTCTCCATCGATCAGTTGCGGGACAAGGTCAAGGGTATCCTCGATAATGCCTGACGTCGGCCGCCGCTTTATCGCCGGCCCCCTTTACCTCTCCAGCGCCATGCTCGTTTCAAGGAATTCCGGTTCATGAGTCAGCCCCACGCAACCAAAGTCCTGGTTATTGGTTACGTCTGGCCCGAGCCCCGCTCTTCGGCGGCTGGCGGGCATATGATGCAGATCCTCGAAAGCTTCCTGCAGCAAGGCTGGCACGTCACATTCAGCAGCCCGGCCGGCAGCGGCGAACATCGCGCCGACCTGACGGCGCTGGGTATCCGTGAAATACCGATCGAGCTGAACAACAGCAGTTTCGACACCTTCATCAGCGAACTGGCCCCGGACATCGTCTTGTTCGATCGTTTCATGATGGAGGAACAGTTTGGCTGGCGCGTCGAGAAACACTGCCCCGAAGCACTGCGGGTAATCGAGACCTCCGACCTGCAAAGCTTGCGCGATGCGCGCCAGCAACGACTCAAGAACCGCTTGAAGGCAAGCGAAGACGGCAATGATTTCAGCGAGCTCTTCGCGCCGGCATTGCGTGAGGAATTCGAGCTCATGGCCGAGACCGATCTGGCCCAGCGGGAGATCGCTGCGATTTATCGCTGCGACTTGAGCCTGATGATCTCCGAAGTCGAGATCGAGTTGCTGGTCGAACACTTCAAGCTGCCACGCAGCCTGTTGCATGGGTGCCCGCTGATGGTGGACCTGCCCACCCATGCGCCGGTGCCGTTCGAGGACCGGGCGCACTTTATTCACATCGGCAATTTTCGCCATGCTCCCAACTGGGATGCGGTGCTCTGGCTCAAGACCACTATCTGGCCGATGATTCGCCAGCAATTACCCGCAGCTCAACTGCACATCTACGGCGCCTACACACCGCCCAAGGCCACCGCACTGCATAATGCGGCGCAGGGCTTTCATGTGATGAACTGGGCTGAGGACGCCTTGCAGGTGATGTCGGCGGCACGGGTATGCATGGCCCCGTTGCGCTTTGGCGCGGGTATCAAAGGCAAGATTGTCGACGCAATGCTCTGTGGTACACCGAATGTCACCACGCCCATCGGCGCGGAGGGCATGCACGCAGCTGAGCCATGGCCGGGAGCGATCACCCGTACTGCCAGGTGCTTTGCCGATAGTGCCGTGCAGCTCTACCAGGACAAGACGCAATGGCTCAAGGCCCAGGCCCAGGGCCTGGAACTGCTGGCAAGCCGTTATCAGCCACGCATCCATGGGCCGGCGCTAATTGCACGGCTTGAGCACTGCCGCCAACACCTGGCTTCAATCAGGAGAGACAACTTCACCGGCAGCATGCTGCGTCATCATCAGCACAAGAGCACGCAATACATGGCGCAATGGATTGAAGCCAAGAACCGCCATAGAGAAGACGCTCCGACATGAGCCGAGCGCCCCGCGTCACCGACCCTTCCTACGAGTTGATGGACGACCATAACGGGTTGTCCATCATCTATCGCCAGCACGGTTTCCCCTGCCCTTTGGTGCGCTGGCATTTCCACAAGGAATACGAGCTGCACCTGATCGTCGCCAGTTCAGGCAAGGTGTTCATCGGCGACTACATCGGCAATTTCCATCCGCAAAGCCTGTTCCTCACGGGCCCCAACCTGCCACACAACTGGATCAGCCAGGTGGCCGAAGACGAGGTGGTGCCCAAGCGCGACATGCTGGTCAACTTCACCGACGAGCTGTTCGACAATGGCTATCAGGTGTTTGCCGAACTCAAGAGCCTGACGCCCCTGTTGGAACGCGCGCAGTACGGCATCGAGTTTCGCTGCAAGCACACGATCGGCAAGGCGATGGACCTCATGCAGCGCATCGCCGACAGCCAGGGAGTGACCCGCCTCGGGCACTTTTTCATCCTGCTGGAGTTGCTGGCGGCCTGCGAAGATTATCAACTGCTGTCAGGTGCAACGACGCCGCAACTGGCCGACGAACACAACATCGATCGCACCAACCGCGCGGTGGATTACATCTTCGCCCACTACGCCCGCGAATTGCCGCTGGAGGAAGTCGCCGAACATCTGGGCATGAAACCGACCTACTTCAGCCGCGTGTTCAAGCAGGCCACCGGGCGCTGTTTCATCGAATTCGTCAATCGCCTGCGCATCAGCAAGTCCTGCGAACTGCTGGCCGATGGCGACAAACCCGTGACGGACGTGTGCTTTGAGTCGGGTTTCAACAATATCTCCAACTTCAACCGGCGTTTTCAGCAGCTCAAGGGCATGACGCCTTCGCATTACCGACGGTTGGTGGTGCAACGGTTGACCGAGCAAAACCTCGGTTAGCACACCAGCCCGCGCCCACAGCGCTGTATTTCAACCCAAAAACCTGTACGGATTCGATCCAGTCCCAGCGCTGAAAAGCCCTTCCCCACGCTTACCCCGCCAAACCCCAGTGCAAAATAGTATCAATCCAAGTGCGATGGATGATTTGTCTCGCCCTCGATAGAAGGCTGTAATCAGCGCACATTCTTCCAGCCGTCGGAAGATACAAAAACAATAACTGTCCTTCTGTGGCCTTCGGGTGCAGAAAAGGAGTGCTCGATGCAACCTTCTGTAAAAGCTCTGCTTGCCCTCACCTGCATGACCCTCAGCAGCGTCAGCCTTGGCGCCCAGACCCTGACGATCGCCACCGTCAACAACAGCGACATGATCCGCATGCAAAAACTCTCGAAAACCTTCGAGGCCGAGCACCCGGACATCAAGCTCAACTGGGTGGTCCTCGAAGAGAACGTCCTGCGTCAGCGCCTGACCACGGACATCGCCACCCAGGGTGGACAGTTCGATGTGCTGACCATCGGCATGTACGAAGCCGCACTGTGGGGCGCGAAAGGTTGGCTGGAGCCGATGAAGGACTTGCCGGCCAGCTACGCCCTGGACGATGTTTTCCCGTCGGTGCGTGAGGGCCTGTCAGTCAAGGGGTCGCTGTACGCCTTGCCCTTCTACGCTGAAAGCTCCATCACCTACTACCGCACCGACCTGTTCAAGGACGCCGGCCTGACCATGCCCGAGCGCCCGACCTGGACCCAGATCGCCGAATTCGCCAACACGCTCACCCACAAGGACAAAGAACAATACGGTATCTGCCTGCGCGGCAAGGCTGGCTGGGGCGAGAACATGGCGCTGGTCACCACCGTGGCCAACGCCTATGGCGCACGCTGGTTCGATGAGCAGTGGCAACCGGAGTTCAACGGCCCCGAATGGAGGAACGCGTTGAACTTCTATGTCGAGACCATGAAGAAATCCGGCCCACCGGGAGCATCGAGCAACGGTTTCAATGAAAACCTGGCCCTGTTCAACAGCGGCAAATGCGCGATCTGGGTCGATGCCAGCGTCGCCGGCTCGTTCGTCACCGACAAGACCCAAAGCAAGGTCAGCGATCACGTCGGTTTCACCTACGCCCCCCACGAAGTCACCGATCAAGGCTCGGCCTGGTTGTATTCCTGGGCACTGGCGATCCCCACCAGTTCCAAGGCCAAGGACGCGGCAAAAAGCTTCAGTGCCTGGGCCACGTCGAGGGAGTACGGGGCATTGGTCGCGCAAGAAGACGGCATCGCCAACGTGCCGCCAGGCACCCGGGCCTCGACCTACAGCGATGCCTATATGAGCGCTGCGCCCTTTGCCAAGGTGACGCTCGAATCACTGAAAGCGGCAGACCCGAGCAAGCCGACACTCAAACCCGTGCCCTATATCGGCATCCAGTTGGTGACCATCCCGGAGTTCCAGGGCATTGGCACCCAGGTCGGCAAATCGTTCTCGGCGGCGCTGATCGGCCAGACCACGGTTGACCAGGCCCTTGCTGCGGCCCAGCAAACCACCGGGCGCGAGATGAAGCGTGCCGGGTATCCCAAGTAGCAACAGTGCGGTGGTGCAACTGTCCTGACTACCTGGACACCGAGTTGACTCCATCGCGAGCAAGCCACGCTCCCACAGGTATAACGCAATCCATGTGGGAGGGGGGGGGGCTGGGGGCTTGCTCGCGAAGAGGCCGGTACATCCGATGCAGTTTCAGCGTCTGGAATACCGCTTTCGCGAGCAAGCCCGCTCCCACATTGGATCTTCAATGGCCTACATGACTCGGTTCTTACGCCATGAATACTTCAACTGCCAAAGCTCACATGGACATTGTCCAACCCCAGCGCAAAAGCCGGGTGGCCAACCCCGGCTGGTTCCTTGTCAGTCCTTCAGTGGCCCTGTTGCTGCTGTGGATGATCGTGCCGCTGGCAATGACCCTGTATTTTTCACTGATTCGCTACAACCTGCTCAATCCCGGAGAAAACCAGTTCGTCGGGCTGGAAAACTTCACCTACTTCCTGACCGACTCGGGGTTCATGCCCGGCGCCACCAATACCCTGTTGCTGGTGGGCAGTGTGCTGTTGATCAGCGTGGTGCTCGGCGTATTGATCAGTGCCCTGCTGGAGGCCAGTGAGTTTCTCGGTCGCGGCATCGTACGGGTGCTGCTGATTTCGCCGTTTTTCATCATGCCCACCGTCGGCGCGCTGATCTGGAAGAACCTGATCTTTCACCCGGTATCAGGGATTCTCGCCTACGTCTGGAAACTGTTCGGTGCGCAACCGGTGGATTGGCTGGCGCACTACCCGCTGCTGTCGATCATCATCATTGTCTCGTGGCAGTGGTTGCCCTTCGCGATCCTGATCCTGATGACGGCGATGCAGTCGCTGGACCAGGAGCAAAAGGAAGCCGCACGCCTCGATGGCGCCGGGCCGGTCGCCATCTTCTGGCACCTGACCCTGCCGCACCTGGCACGGCCGATTGCCGTGGTGGTGATGATCGAAACCATCTTCCTGCTCTCGGTGTTCGCCGAAATCTTCACCACCACCAACGGTGGCCCCGGCTACGCCTCGACCAACCTCGCCTACCTGATCTACAACCAGGCGCTGGTGCAGTTCGACGTCGGCATGGCATCCGCTGGCGGCTTGATTGCGGTGGTGATCGCCAACATCGCGGCCATCGTGCTGGTGCGCATGATCGGCAAAAACCTGACTGACAAAGCCTGAGGCGCGCCATGACACTTCAACAATCCCGTCGTCTGCAAAGCCTGCTGCTGGGCAGCCTGGCCTGGGCCATCGCGATCCTGATCTTCTTCCCGATCTTCTGGATGGTGCTGACCAGTTTCAAGAGCGAAATCGACGCGTTCGCCACGCCGCCGCAGTTCATTTTCACGCCAACGCTTGAGAATTACCTGCACATCAATGAGCGCAGCGATTACTTCAGCTTCGCCTGGAACTCGGTGGTGATTTCGTTCAGCGCCACGGCCCTGTGCCTGCTGATCGCGGTGCCGGCAGCCTATTCCATGGCGTTCTACGAAACCCAGCGCACCAAAGGCACGCTGCTGTGGATGCTCTCCACCAAGATGCTGCCGCCGGTGGGCGTACTGATGCCGATCTACCTGTTGGCCAAGAGTTTCGGCCTGCTCGACACACGAATCGCGCTGATCGTGATCTACACCCTGATCAACCTGCCGATCGTGGTGTGGATGATTTACACCTACTTCAAGGACATTCCGAAAGACATCCTCGAAGCCGCCCGCCTCGATGGTGCAACGTTGACGCAGGAAATGCTCCGGGTCCTGCTGCCGATCGCCAAGGGTGGCCTGGCCTCGACGGTGCTGCTGTCACTGATCCTGTGCTGGAACGAAGCCTTCTGGTCGCTGAACCTGACCTCATCGAACGCTGCGCCACTGACTGCGTTGATCGCCTCCTACTCAAGTCCCGAAGGGTTGTTCTGGGCCAAGTTGTCGGCAGTCTCGACCCTGGCCTGTGCGCCGATCCTGATATTCGGCTGGATCAGTCAGAAACAGCTGGTGCGCGGGCTGTCGTTTGGCGCCGTGAAATGAAGATCGACGACCCCATGCGACCCCCTGTGGGAGCGAGCCTGCTCGCGAAGGACGTGAACGCTGATGCGGACCGTCTGGAAAAAACCGTCGCCTGACAGTTCTTCGCGAGCAGGCTCGCTCCCACAAACACTCTATCCGGTTTAACCCGAATAAAAACACGTGGAGGCCCATCCTCATGGCCAACCTGAAAATCAAGAATCTGCAAAAAGGCTTCGAAGGCTTCTCCATCATCAAGGGCATCGACCTGGAAGTGAACGACAAGGAGTTCGTGGTGTTTGTCGGCCCGTCCGGTTGCGGCAAATCGACCTTGCTGCGCCTGATCGCCGGGCTGGAAGAAGTCAGCGGCGGCACCATCGAGCTCGACGGCCGCGACATCACCGAGGTCAGCCCAGCCAAGCGCGACCTGGCGATGGTGTTCCAGACCTACGCCCTGTACCCGCACATGAGCGTGCGCAAGAACATGTCGTTCGCCCTTGACCTGGCCGGCGTACCCAAAGCCGAGGTCGAGAAGAAAGTCGGCGAAGCAGCGCGCATCCTTGAACTCGGACCGATGCTCGAACGCAAGCCCAAGCAGCTGTCCGGTGGCCAACGGCAACGCGTTGCGATTGGCCGGGCGATCGTGCGCAATCCGAAAATCTTCCTGTTCGACGAACCGCTGTCCAACCTCGACGCCGCGCTGCGGGTACAGATGCGCCTTGAATTGCTGCGTCTGCACAAAGACCTGCAAGCCACCATGATCTACGTGACCCACGACCAGGTCGAAGCAATGACCATGGCCGATAAGGTCGTGGTGCTCAATGGCGGCAACATCGAACAGGTCGGCTCGCCACTGGACCTTTATCACCAACCCGCCAACCTGTTTGTCGCAGGCTTTCTCGGCACACCGAAAATGGGCTTCCTCAAGGGCCAGGTCAGCCGGATCGACGGCCAGGGTTGTGAAGTTCAACTGGACGCCGGCACCCGCATCAGCCTGCCGCTCAGCGGTACCAGCCTGAGGGTCGGCGGCGCAGTCACCCTGGGCATTCGCCCGGAACATCTGGAACTGGCCGCACCCGGCGACTGCACACTGCAGGTCACTGCCGACGTCAGCGAACGGCTGGGCAGCGACACCTTTTGCCACGTGCGCACAGCAAACGGCGAAGCCTTGACCATGCGCGTGCGCGGCGACCTGGCCAGCCGCTACGGCGAGACCCTGGGCCTGCACCTGGACGCCAGCCACTGCCATCTATTCGATGCCGACGGCGTGGCACTGACCCGCCCGTTGCGCGTTGCCGCCTGATTCAGAGAGCCTTCGATGAAACTCAATAAACACAACCTGCAGCGCCTCGCACCCGAGGTGGCCCTGCCCGCCTACGCCCTGAGCGACACCCGCCAAGGCATTGCGCACATTGGCGTCGGCGGTTTCCACCGCGCCCACCAGGCGTATTACACCGATGCGCTGATGAACCAGGGCGAAGGCCTGGATTGGGCCATCTGCGGCGTCGGCTTGCGCGGCGAAGATCGCCGCGCCCGGGATGATCTGCGAGCACAGGACTATCTGTTCACCCTGTTCGAACTCGGTGACAGCGACGACACCCAAGTGCGAATCATCGGTGCCATCCGCGACATGCTGCTGGCCGAAGACGATGCCCAGGCGCTGATCGACAAGCTCGCCAGCCCCGAGATCCGTATCGTCTCGCTGACCATCACCGAAGGCGGCTACTGCATCGACGACAGCAACGGCGAGTTCATGGCCCACTTGCCGCAGATCCAGCACGACCTGGCGCACCCAAACGCACCGAAAACCGTGTTCGGTTTCCTCTGCGCCGCACTGGCCAAACGCCGCGCAGCAGGCACGCCGGCATTCACCTTGATGTCCTGCGATAACCTGCCGCACAATGGCGCGGTTACCCGCAAGGCCCTGCTGGCCTTTACCGCCCTGCTTGATGCTGAACTGCGCGACTGGATCGAGCACAACGTAAGTTTCCCCAATGCCATGGTCGACCGCATCACGCCGATGACCAGCACCCGACACCGCCAGCAACTGGCCGACCAGCATGGGGTCGACGATGCCTGGCCGGTGGTCTGCGAACCGTTCGTGCAGTGGGTGCTGGAGGACAAGTTCGTCAACGGCCGCCCGGCCTGGGAAAAGGTCGGGGTGCAGTTCACCGACGACGTCAGCCCTTACGAAGAAATGAAAATCAAGCTGCTCAACGGCAGTCACCTGGCCCTGACTTACCTGGGGTTCCTCAAGGGTTACCGCTTCGTCCACGAGACCATGAACGACCCGTTGTTCGTGCGTTTCATGCGTGCCTACATGGACCTGGATGTGACACCGCAGCTGTCGCCAGTGCCGGGGATCGATCTGACCGAGTACAAAAACACCCTGGTGGCACGCTTCTCCAATCAGGCGATTGCCGATCAACTGGAGCGCGTGTGCTCGGACGGTTCGTCGAAGTTTCCCAAGTTCACCGTACCCACGATCAACCGACTGATCGCCGATGGCGGCGAAACTAAACGCGCGGCGCTGATCGTTGCGGCGTGGACCTTGTATTTAAAGGGGGTGGATGAGAATGGCGTTACCTACTCTATTCCTGATCCGCGAGCGGCGTTTTGTCAGGCGCTGGTGGTTGATGATGATTTGATCACCCAGCGGTTACTGGAGGTCGAGGAGATTTTTGGTAGGGCGATTCCACGTTCGGCGGCGTTTGTCGCGGCGTTCGAGTGGTGTTGCAACAGCTTGCGAGAGGTGGGAGTGACACGGACTCTGGAGCGGGTCCTGGCGTGATGACGGTGGCGTGCCCACTGCCGTCTTCGCGAGCAGGCTCGCTCCCACAGGGATTAATGTCGTACAAAAATCCATGTTCCACCCCGGACTTCTGTGGGAGCGAGCCTGCTCGCGAATGGACTCACCGAAATCGACCTGGCATACCAAGGATCCAGCATGGCAATCCAACAACTATTCCTCGGCATCGACTGCGGCACCCAAGGCACCAAAGCCATCATCCTCGATGTGCTCAGCGGCCAGGTCCTGGGCCAGGGCGCCGCAGCGCATTCACTGATCAGCGGCGCCAACGGTCGTCGTGAGCAAGACACCGCGCAATGGCTGGAGGCATTCGCCCTCGCCACTCGCCGCGCATTGCTGGCGGCGAATATCGATGGCCAGCGCATTCTCGGTATCGGCGTGTCCGGCCAACAACATGGCCTGGTGCTGCTCGACGAGCAAGGCCAGGTCCTGCGCCCGGCCAAGCTCTGGTGCGATACCGAGACCACCGCGCAGAACGATCGACTGCTAAAGCACCTGGGTGGTGAAAAAGGCTCGCTGGAACGCCTCGGCGTGGTGATTGCACCGGGCTACACGGTTTCGAAATTGCTCTGGACCCAGGAACAATACCCCGATGTGTTTGCGCACATCGCGCATATCCTGCTGCCCCACGATTACCTGAACTTCTGGCTCACCGGTCGTCGTTGCAGTGAGTATGGCGATGCCTCGGGCACGGGTTACTTCAACGTGCGCACCCGCCAATGGGATTTGCAGCTACTGCGCGACATCGACCCCAGCGGGCGTCTGCAAGCCGCGTTGCCGGAACTGATCGATGCCCATCAAGCTGTCGGCACGGTACTGCCGGACATTGCCGAACAGTTGGGCATCAACCCGCAGGCGCTGGTGTCCAGCGGCGGTGGCGACAACATGATGGGCGCCATCGGCACCGGCAACATCAAGCCGGGCGCGATCACCATGAGCCTCGGCTCATCCGGCACGGTGTACGCCTACGCCGAGCAACCGAAAGTCAGCGCGGACGCGGCAGTCGCCACATTCTGTTCATCCACCGGCGGTTGGTTGCCATTGATTTGCACCATGAACCTGACCAACGCCACGGAGTCGATTCGGGCACTGTTCGATCTGGATATCGAGCGTTTCAATGCGCTCGTTGCCCAGGCCCCCATCGGCGCCGAAGGCGTGTGCATGCTGCCGTTCCTCAACGGTGAACGTGTCCCCGCCCTGCCCCATGCCACCGGCAGCGTGCTGGGACTGACCCTGAGCAACCTGACCCGGGCCAATCTGTGCCGCGCCGTTGTAGAAGGCACGACCTTCGGATTGCGTTACGGACTGGACCTGCTGCGCCACAATGGCTTACAAAGCCAGCGCATTTGCCTGATCGGTGGTGGCGCCAGGAGCGCGGTGTGGCGGCAGATCGTCGCCGACACCCTGAACATGAACGTCGTCTGCCCCGAGCAAAGCGAAGCCGCCGCCCTTGGCGCGGCGATCCAGGCGGCATGGTGCACGTCCCGGGCAAACGGGCATGAGCTCAGCCTGGCGGATCTGTGCGAGCGCTGCGTGAAATTCGATCCGGCCAGTGAAACCTTGCCGATCGCGCAAAACGTGGCGGCCTCGCAGCTGGCCTATGAACGCTATCGACAACATGTCGCAACCCTATAAAGAGCGTACAACTATGTATCTGGTGTGTGGCGAAGCGCTGTTCGATTTCTTCAGTGAAAACGACGCCAGCGGCCTGGCTTCAAAAGTAAATTTCAAGGCCATTGCCGGTGGCTCGCCGTTCAATGTCGCAGTGGGTTTGCGCCGCCTGGGCGTGGAGGCTGCGTTGTTGGCCGGGTTGTCCACCGACTACCTTGGCCGACGCTTGCTCCAGGTGCTGAAGGAGGAAGGCGTACGCACGGACTACCTGGTGGATTTTGCTGCACCGACCACCCTGGCGATGGTGGCGCTCGGGGCCAATGGCTCGCCCCACTACAGCTTTCGCGGCGAAGGCTGCGCGGATCGACAACTCAAACCCGAGCATCTGCCGGCGTTGGGGCCACAAGTGCGCGGGCTGCACATCGGTTCGTTTTCTTTGGTGGTACAGCCGATTGCCGACACGCTGCTGGAACTGGTGCGCCGGGAGAGCGGCAAGCGCCTGATCAGCCTTGATCCGAACGTGCGGCTCAATCCGCAGCCGAACATCGAGCTGTGGCGTTCGCGGATTGCGACACTGGTCGAGTATGCCGACCTGATCAAGGTCAGCGATGAGGACCTGAGCTTGCTGTACCCCGGGCAGGACCCCGCGCGGGTGGTCGAGGGCTGGCTGCAACACCGTTGTCAACTGGTGTTCCTGACCCGTGGCGGCGAAGGTGCGAGCGTATTCAGTCGGGGCCACGGTTCTTGGTCGGTGCCGGCCTGCGCGGTGACCATCACCGACACCGTGGGCGCTGGCGATACCTTCCAGGCGGCGTTGATTACCTGGCTGACCGAGCAGGGGCTGGATTCGGTCGAAGGCGTTCGCCAACTGGGTCGCCAGCAGATCGATGAGATGGCGAGGTTTGCGGTGCAGGCGGCGGCGCTGACGTGCAGCAAGACCGGGCCGGATTTGCCGTATCGGCATCAGTTGGATTGATCGTTCCAACGCGCAGCAAAGGAATGCCTCAACGGACGCTCCGCGTTCGGCCTTTCGGGACGCAGAGCGTCCCGGGCTGCATTCCTTTGCGGCGCGTGGGAACGATCAAACGCTACAGGATCGAAAAGTTGTAGCTGACGATCAGGCGCGTCTCATCCACATCCCGGGCATATTGCTCGTAGTTGGTGCGGTAGGTCGCATTGCGCAACCGCAGGCTGACATCCTTGAACGTCCCGCCCTGCACCACATACTTGAGCTCGCTGTCACGCTCCCACTCTTTGCCTTCCTGACCGCTGCCTGGCACCTTGATGTGGTCACCGTTCACATAGCGGGTCAGGAAAGTCAGGCCGTTGATGCCGATGGCCTTGAAATCGTAATCGTATCGCAGCTGCCACGAACGTTCCTGCGCCGCGGCGAAGTCGTTGACCTGCAGGTAGTTGACCAGATACGGATTGCTACCATCGAGGTACGGCATCGAGTTGTCGCCATTCATGCGCTGCCAGCCAGCGCTGAACGTATGGCCGCCGTTGGCATAAGCGAGCATCGTGCTCAGCGCGCGGTTGTCAATGGAACCGGCGCGGGCGGCGCCGCTGTCGGCACTCTTGAGCAAGCGCAGATCGGCCTTGAGCACACCGCCACCCAGGGGTTGACTGGCCAGCAGGCCGAGAAAATGCTGACGGTAGATGTCTTCCAGTTCAGCGTAGTGATACTGGGCTGTCAGCCGCTCGTTGATCCGGTAATCGAAGCCGTACATGTCGAAATGGTTGGCCGTGATGTTGCAGGCATAACGCTTGTTCTTGCAGTGCAGGCGGATGTCCTGGGAATCGGTGGAATCCCGGGCGGTGTACTTGTCCAGGCGCGCGGCCATGAAGTTCAGATCCTGCACTTCCCTGGACGTGAGCATCGCACCGTTGAACATGGTTGGCAGCAAGCGACCGTCGTTGTACTTGAGCAGCGGCACATCCGGCAGCAGCGCGCCGTACTTCAGCACGCTTTGCGAAACGCGCACCTTGGCGGTCAGGCCCAGCTTGGTGTATTCATCCGCCGAACCACGCGGGTTACTGCCGCTGGACGGCAGCAAGCCACTGTTGCTGCTGTCCGGGCTGGAATCGAGCTTGAATCCCGCCATGCCCAATGCATCGACACCAAACCCGAGCGTGCCCTCGGTGTACCCCGATTGCAGATTCAGAATGAAACCCTGGGCTGACTCTTCGCGCTTGGACGCGCCCTGCTCGTTAGAGGTGTGCCCGTCACGAAAATCGCGGTTGAAATACACCGTACGTGATTCGATTTTCGCTGTGCTGTCATCGATAAAACCGCTCGCTTGAACCGGCCCGGTAAAACCGGCGCACAGGACCAGGGCGCCGAAGCCGAATGACTGGCGAGCGCGGATGAACGTAAAAGGGGGACGCATTAAAAAAAGCTCCAACAATGCAGCGTTTGCGCCAGGGCGCAATCAGCCAGAAATAGCCTTCGCCCGAACCAGTAGAGGATCGGGCTGAAGTAAACACGCGGGGGTGAGCAGCAATGATGGCAGAAGGCTTTTTCTCGCTGCAGACGACTTTAGTCTCAATAGTGATCCGGTTTGATGGGAAAATGCCGCCGAACGGTAGTGGCAGTACGACAGGTGGCGTTCAGCCAAGTTAACCAATGCTTAATCGCGCAGTCCAACACTCTACTGGACCGCACGCCCTCAGAGCCCTCTGACGCCCAGTGCGGCAGGTTCGACGACACGTCGAACTAACTTGCGACTGCACTGGAGATTGCCTCATGAACTCGCGCGCCCTGCTCGTTTCAATCGCCCTTTTCTGTGCCTCATCGACCGGCATTGCACAGGCCAACGACACCACGTCCACTCAAAACGTGCCTTCCTATCACTACGGCATGCCGTTGCACGTGGGCAAAGTGATTGCACTGAACGAACCCACTACCCTGGATTGCGAAGTGATCACAGCGACGATGAAATACATCGACTCACAGTCGGGTCAACCTGCAGAAATCGCCTACCGAAAACTGTCTGACGCCTGCAGTTATCAAAACTGAAGGGAAAGGACCAAAATAGTTGCTCGCAGTTAAAAACAGACGCGCCGGGTCTGGGGTTTTCCCGCCCCGGCGCGAATCGGTAGAGCATGAAATGCCGGCTTAAAACGCTTTACGCAGCCCTTGGTTATGCCCGGGTTCTGTGTAATGGTTTTGAAGATCGGTACGCAGGACAGCTATCAGCTCGTTGATTTCCCGACAGCCATTGAGTTGATGGGCATCGATTCCGGTTTTTACCAGATCGAGCTGATCGGTCTCCCCATCGGCATACACTTTTACAGTCATGGACATGTCCGGCGACAGCGTGCATTGACAGCGTCTCGGTAGAAAACTGCTTTCAATGATGTTGCGTAGTTCCAAGGCAGAAAGAAACATGGCGACCTTCTCCGTTGTGAGACTGCCAATTAATCATCGACACTGACTCATATGGAATCCCGGTCAGCTTGAGAACAGCTACAGCATAAAACATGCCTTGAATCTCGCTGTGCAGCTCATCGGCAAATCAAGGGGTTATTGTAAGGACTCGTGATTTCGGTCATGCAAATTGCAAAAAAGGTTGATGAAGGCCCTGCAAATTGCATGTTCAGGCAAAGGATTTGCATTGGCCGCTGCCGGCGTCGAGAATGGCGCCCGGCCGATCAAGAATCGGCTCACCTACACCTACGCAAGGAGGCATCATGGGTTCATCGACCATCAGCACCACCATCGGGCTGATCGCCGTCACGCTGTCGAGCATCGCCCATGGGGCAAAGCTCGAAGATGTTGCGCCCTTTCCGAAACCTGAAAAGGGTTTCAGCCGTCAGGTCATCCACCTCGCCCCGCAAACCCGTGAAGACGACTTCCAGGTCCAGATCCTTGCTGGCAAGACACTGGAAGTCGACTGCAATCGCCAACGCCTGGGCGGCATTCTCGACGAGAAGAACCTCGAAGGTTGGGGGTATCCGTTCTACCGCCTGGAAAAAGTCATCGGCCCGATGAGCACGCTGATGGCCTGCCCGGATGGCAAGCGCCAGCAGGATTTCGTGCCGGTGGTCGGTGACGGTTTCATGCTGCGCTACAACAGCAAACTGCCGATCGTGCTCTACGTGCCCAAGGACATCGAAGTTCGCTACCGGGTCTGGTCGGCCTCGAGCAAGGTTGAGAAGGCTGTCGAGGAATAACTGCGATTTTGAGCCCGGTCTACCCGATCGCTCCCTAACGTGAGAACGAACGGGTGAAGCGTTATTTCAACCCTATCTTGTACAACGCTCCGTCCTCTTCATCGGTCAGCACATACAAATACCCATCCGGCCCCTGCCGCACATCGCGGATGCGCTTGTCGAGTTCGCCCAGCAAGCGTTCTTCGTGGATCACCTTGTCGCCGTCGAACTGCAGGCGAATCAGTTCCCGGCTCACCAGCGCGCCAATGAACGCGTTGTGCTGCCAGGCCTTGAAGCGGTCGCCGTCGTAGAATGCCAAGCCGCTAAGGCCGGGGGATTTTTCCCAGACATGATGTGGCCCAAGAGTACCTTCGGCGGTTCTACCTTTGGCTTCCGGAATCGGCTGGCCCGAGTAATTGATGCCGTGGGTGGCCAGTGGCCAACCGTAATTCTTGCCGCGCTCGATGATATTGACCTCATCACCGCCCAGTGGACCGTGTTCGTTTTCCCAGAGCGTGCCGGTCCAAGGGTTGAGCGCCGCGCCTTGTGGATTACGAACGCCGTAGGCCCATATTTCCGGGCGCACGTTGGCCTGTCCGACAAAGGGGTTGTCTTCAGGCACCTGGCCGTCGGGATAGATCCTTACGACCTTGCCCTGCAACTTGTCGAGGTCCTGGGCGGTGGGCCGGTCGTTGTTTTCCCCCAAGGTAATGAACAGGAAGCCGTCCCGGTCGAAAACCAGCCGCGAACCAAAGTGGTTGCCCACCGAGAGCTTGGGCTCCTGACGGAAAATTACCCGCAAATCCTTCAGTGTCGTCAGGTCTTCGGACAACCGGGCGCGGCCAACCGCGGTACCCGCCTTGCCACCCTGGCCGCCGCCTTCGGCGTAGGACAAGTAAATCATCCGGTCTTGCCTGAAGTCGGGCGACAGCGCCACATCCAGCAAGCCGCCCTGCCCCTTGGCCCAGACCTTGGGCACGCCGTTGAGCGGTGCTGACAACTTGCCGTCGGCCGTCACCACACGCAGGTTGCCCGGTCGCTCGGTGACCAGCATGCCCTGGCGGTCCGGCAGAAAAGCCAACGCCCAGGGGTGCGCAAGTCCCGAGGCGATCAGCGTCACCTCAAGGGTGCCCTGCTCGCTTTGCATGTCCTGGGTGGTTGCTGCCAGAACAGGCGCGCTGGCGGCTAACAAGGAGCTGGCAAAAAAAGTGCTCAGGAGGCTACTACGCAACATGCACGATTCCTTTTGTCATGGGATGGGCCAACAGGACGCCAGCCCGGTCCTTCAAGGGCTACGGGGCGGTGGATTGGGGATGAACTTCGGAGCACTGCTGGGGGCCGAGCGATCCTGGGGGTAGCGATTGCCGATGCCGCCGTTGTCAAGGGTGGGCGGTCGTGGCACAGGTACGGTGTTCGGCCCACGGATGGCCGGGGCACTGGGCTGGGTGCCTTGCATGCTGTTTGGATTGGCCCGGCGGATCGGACTGTTGTAGGGATTGTTGTGGGTGCTGCCCGGCAGGTTTTGCGCCAACTGTATCGGTGCGCCGGGCGAAGCGATGTCGGCCTGAGCCATGTGACCGAGTACGCCGTTCAATGCCAGCACGATAAGGCCAGGTACGTATCGGTTCATTGGCGAGCCTCGCGATGGATGCGTGAGTAGAGTCTTCCATAGCACGCTACGCCTGGGATCGGGATTTGTTAACCCAAACTTCCCGGCAAGATGTAACACGACGTGGAGCCACAGCCCCCCCCCCCGGCCCTGCAGGCCGCTGAAACTTTTTCACGAGGCCCAAGGTCACCTGAACATCACTTTCGGAAAGACGACCATGGCACGGGCAATCTGGAAAGGCGCGATCAGTTTCGGGCTGGTGCATATCCCTGTGGCGCTGGTCTCGGCGACGTCCTCCCATGGGGTGGATTTCGACTGGCTCGACAGTCGCAGCATGGACCCGGTGGGCTACAAACGCGTCAATAAAGTCACCGGCAAGGAAGTTACCAAAGAGCACATCGTCAAAGGCGTGCAATACGAAAAGGGGCGATATGTGGTGCTCAGCGAGGAGGAGATTCGCTCGGCGCATCCACTTTCGACCCAGACTATCGATATCTTTGCCTTTGTCGACAGCAAGCAAATCCCGCTGCAGAACATCGACACGCCCTACTACCTGGCACCGGATAAACGCGGCGGCAAGGTCTATGCCCTGTTGCGCGAAACCCTGACCAAAACCAATAAAGTCGCGCTGGCTCGCGTAGTGCTGCATACCCGCCAATATTTGGCGGCCTTGATGCCGCTGGAATCGGCCATGGTCCTCGTGAAGCTGCGCTGGCCAGCGGAAGTGCGCAGCCTGGACGAGTTGGCATTAGGCCCGGATGTGACCAAGGCCGAGTTGGCCAAGGGCGAACTCGACATGGCCAAGCGCCTGGTAGAGGACATGAGCGTCGAATGGTCGCCAGAGGATTACCGGGACGAATTCGAAGACAAGATCATGGCCCTAGTGGACAAGAAAGCCCATGAAGGGAAAATCGAGGATGTTGAAACAGCTACTGGCGAAGAGGAGCGCAAGACCGCGGATGTCATTGACTTGACTGAGTTGCTCAAGCGTAGCCTGGGGGGCAAGGGCGCAAGCAAGGAGACAGCCAAGGCCAAGTCGCCGACAAAGCCGGCGGCGCGGAAAAAAGTCAGCAAGTAAGGGGTTGAACGTTCCGACCTCATCGCTGGCAAGCCAGCTCCTGCAAAGATAGGCGGTGGCCAGAAAACCTGTGGGAGCGGGCTCGCCGACGATGACGTCAGTTTTGACAAACGAACAAGTCAAACCAGGACAAAAATCGCCAGCAACCCACCAAAGAACGCCCACTTCTGCAGGTAATAAAGCTTGCGATTACGTTTTTTCAAGGCTTTGCCATTCAAGCGGATCTTGTAAACCTTGCCGAACAGTCGGTTGATGCCACCGGTCTTGTCGCCCGCCTCATTCGGCGCACCGGCAGCCGCCATCACATGGCGGCTGAACCAGCGGTTGAATGCGGCCACCCAGCGGTACTTCATCGGGCGCTCAACATCGCAGAACAGAATGATGCGGTTCTGCTCGGTAGTGTTGTTTGCGTAATGAATGAACGTCTCGTCGAACATCACCGCTTGACCGTCGCGCCAATGATAATTTTCGCCGTCGACGTTGATGTAGCAGCCCGAATCGTTAGGCGTCTCCAGGCCCAGGTGATAGCGGTAGGAACCGGCATACGGATCGCGATGGCGAACCAGTTTCGAACCCGGCGGCAATTCGGCGAACATCGCCGCCTTGATCGAGCCGATGCTCTGTACCAGTTCGGTGGTGCGCGGGCAAAGCTTCATGGCCGACGGGTGGCTATCGCCATACCACTTGAGGTAGAAGCGTTTCCAGCCGGTCTTGAAGAAGGAGTTGAAGCCGACGTCATCGTAATCATTGGAGCGCTTGATCTCCCCCGCCTTCAGCAGGTTCTGGCCTTCGGCGCGAATCTCCTCCCAATGGGCCTGCAGTGGCGCAAGGTCGGGAAAGTCCGCCGGGTTGAGAAACGGCTTGTTGGGGATCTTCGAGAACAGGTAAAGCAAGCAATTGATCGGCGCCAGGAACGTCGAGTGGTCGCTCAGTTGGCGGCTCAGTTTGTGGCGTACACGGCCACGCAGATGGACATACGCGATGGATATAACGTAGACAGCGGCAATGATGAGTTTCACGAAAATCGTCACACGTCAGAGGTGAGCAAACTGCGCTCCCTGGCAACCAGTGGCCTGCGGAGCCTGAGTAGTGCCTGAAAACCAGACAACGGGCCCGGTGGCCCGTCCTTGAGCCGACGCCAACGTTTGGCATCAGTGAAAGATGGCATTTTAGCCATCGTCCGTAACCAATTGTTAGCCTTGAAATGTGAAAATCTGTCCGTTGATACCGTCAATGCGTCGGTGCGGCCTTATTGCCCTATCGTTTATATGGCCAGACCAGTACAATCGCCGCCAAACTTTACGCGCCCCCCTTGGTTGATGACGGGAAATCCCGGCCTCAGCGCACTTCGACTCGGGCCAAGCGCTCCCAATGCTGCTGTCCACTTATTGCCAGATGGATCTTGCGCTGCTGACCGGGATGTACGTCCCATGGTCGAACAGCGTGAACGGGTACTGAATCGGTACTGCCGCAACCCTAGCTACTCTGAATGCTTCGCAGGAAAAACCTTTGATTTCTACAGCTAACATCACGATGCAGTTCGGCGCCAAGCCGTTGTTCGAAAACGTTTCGGTCAAATTCAACGGCGGCAACCGCTATGGCTTGATCGGCGCCAACGGTTGCGGCAAGTCAACGTTCATGAAGATCCTGGGCGGTGACCTCGAGCCATCCGGCGGCCAGGTCATGCTGGAGCCGAACGTGCGCCTGGGTAAATTGCGCCAGGACCAGTTCGCCTACGAAGAATTCACCGTGATCGACACCGTGATCATGGGTCACGAAGAGCTGTGGAAGGTCAAGGCCGAGCGCGATCGCATCTACTCGCTGCCGGAAATGAGCGAAGAAGACGGCATGGCCGTGGCCGAGCTGGAAACCGAATTCGCCGAAATGGACGGCTACACCGCCGAATCCCGTGCCGGTGAACTGCTGCTGGGCCTGGGAATTCCACTGGAACAGCATTTCGGCCCGATGTCCGAAGTGGCGCCAGGATGGAAACTTCGGGTGTTGCTGGCCCAGGCCCTGTTCTCCGATCCGGAAGTGCTGTTGCTCGATGAACCGACCAACCATCTGGACATCAACACCATTCGCTGGCTGGAATCCATCCTCACGGTGCGTAACAGCACCATGATCATCATTTCCCACGACCGGCACTTCCTCAACAGCGTCTGCACCCACATGGCCGACCTGGACTACGGTGAGCTGCGCCTGTTCCCGGGCAACTACGACGAGTACATGACCGCGGCGACCCAGTCCCGCGAGCAGTTGCTGTCGGATAACGCCAAGAAAAAAGCCCAGATTGCCGAACTGCAAACGTTCGTCAGCCGCTTCTCGGCGAACGCCTCGAAAGCCAAGCAGGCCACTTCCCGGGCCAAGCAGATCGACAAGATCCAGCTGGCCGAGGTCAAGCCCTCGAGCCGCGTGAGTCCGTTCATCCGGTTCGAACAGACCAAGAAGCTGCACCGCCAGGCCGTGACCATCGAGCAGATGTCCAAGGGCTTCGATGGCAAGACCCTGTTCAAGAACTTCAGCTTCACCGTCGAAGCTGGCGAGCGCGTAGCGATCATCGGCCCGAACGGCATCGGCAAGACCACCCTGCTGCGTACCTTGATGGGCGAACTGACCCCGGATGCCGGCTCCGTGAAATGGACCGAAAGCGCAGAACTGGGCTACTACGCCCAGGACCACGCCCACGACTTCGAAGACGATGTCAGCCTGTTCGACTGGATGGGCCAGTGGACCCAGGGCGAGCAGATCATTCGTGGCACCCTGGGCCGGATGCTGTTCTCCAACGACGAGATCCTCAAGTCGGTCAAGGTCATCTCCGGTGGTGAGCAAGGTCGCATGCTGTTTGGCAAGCTGATCCTGCAAAAGCCGAACGTGCTGGTGATGGACGAACCAACCAACCACTTGGACATGGAATCCATCGAGGCGCTGAACCTGGCGCTGGAAAACTACCCGGGCACGCTGATCTTCGTCAGCCACGACCGTGAATTCGTATCGTCCCTGGCAACCCGCATCATCGAGTTGAGCCCTAACGGCGTGACCGACTTCAGCGGCACCTATGACGATTACCTGCGTAGCCAGGGCGTGGTGTTCTAAGAGCAGCCTGTAGGAGCGAGCATGCTCGCGATGGACGTTAACGTTAACGCGTGAAATCTGGATGAATGCGTTATCCGAACGTTTTAGATCATTCCCACGCTCTGCGTGGGAATGCAGCCCGGGACGCTCCGCGTCCCAATCCAGAGCCGAACGCGGAGCGTCCGTTGAGGCATTCCCACGCACCGCGTGGGATCCATCCAATTTCAAGCCAAATTACTTAGCCTGCTTTCTTTAGTTCCTCACCCAAGCCATCATGCAGTTCTCCTGCCGCCGCCCGCGAACGAGTCCTCATGTCTGCGCAAGAACAGCCACCGCAAAGCTCCATGGCGATCACCCTGCAGATCGTTTCCATCGTTTTCTATACCTTTGTCGCCTTCCTCTGCATTGGCCTGCCCATCGCGGTGCTGCCGGGATACGTCCATGAACAGCTCGGGTTCAGTGCCGTCGTCGCAGGGCTGACCATCGGCTCGCAATACCTCGCTACCCTGCTCAGCCGGCCCATGGCCGGGCGCATGTCGGACAATGTCGGTACCAAGCGCGCGATCGTTTATGGCCTGTCGGGGATTGTCCTGAGTGGCGGGCTGACGTTGTTGTCGGTGTTGTTGCAAAGCGCTCCTTTAATCAGCTTGCTGGTCCTGATCGCCGGACGCCTGTTGCTGGGCATCGCCCAAGGACTGATCGGGGTCGGCACTATCAGTTGGTGCATGGGACAGGTAGGTGCCGAACACACCGCGCGCTCGATCTCCTGGAACGGCATCGCCTCCTATGGAGCGATTGCCATCGGGGCGCCGCTGGGGGTGGTAATGGTCGGTCAACTGGGGTTTGCCAGCCTGGGTATCGCGCTGTCGGTGTTGGCCCTGGCGGCGCTGCTGTTGATTCGCAACAAGCCGTCGGTGCCGGTGGTGCGCGGTGAGCGCCTGCCCTTTTGGGCCGTATTCGGACGCATTGCACCGTTTGGCGCAAGCCTGAGCCTGGCTTCAATCGGCTACGGCACCCTCACCACCTTTATTACCCTTTATTACATCAATCGAGGCTGGAGCGGTGCGGCGTATTGCCTGACGGTATTCGGGGTGTGTTTCATCCTGGCCCGGTTGCTGTTCATTTCCAGCATCAGCCGATTTGGCGGCTTCCCGTCGGCCATCGCCTGCATGACCATCGAGACCATCGGCCTGGCGCTGCTGTGGCTGGCGCCTTCGACTGGCTATGCGTTGATCGGTGCCGGCCTCACCGGGTTCGGCTTGTCGCTGGTGTATCCGGCCTTGGGCGTCGAGGCAATCAAGCAGGTGCCTAACGCGAGTCGCGGCGCCGGCCTGAGCGCTTATGCGGTGTTTTTCGATCTGGCGTTGGCGATTGCCGGTCCGTTGATGGGCGCGGTGGCGTTGAACATGGGGTACGCGTGGATTTTCTTTTGCGCGGCGTTATTGTCCGTGATAGGACTTTGCCTCACTTTTTTGCTCTCACGGCGGGCAGCAAATACATTTACTTAAAAACCATGAGATAAACAACCATAACATTTAAAGTACGATCAACATGCAATATGCCGAATCGATTAATGCTAAGTGCCATCGTTGTTTTAATTACTAATTCCGTGAGAATTTAATTAACCGCACTTACATCCATATCGAAACAGGAAGAAATAAAATGCGCATATTGTCACTTGCCCTACTCGCCCCAGCACTGGCATTTTCCATGCACGCTACCGCCGAGGCTGAAGTCTCAAACCAGCAAATTTGCCATAATGGTAAATGCTGGGACCTTGGTGACATTGGTAGCGAATGCTGCCCATTCAGCGATGAAAAATTAAAGAAAAACGTCCAGCCCTTGGCAAACCCGACAGAGAACCTGCTCAAACTCCGTGGCGTAACATTCGACTGGAAACAAAACGACCAGGCTGACGTCGGCTTGATCGCTCAAGATGTTCAAAAGGTTTACCCGCAGTTGGTACGCACTGAAGGCGATCACCTGCAAGTGGACTATCAAAAACTTGTCGCACCATTAATTGAATCGGTTCGCGAACTCAATGCCAGAGTGCAAACCCTGGAAACAGCCTTGGCTAACAAGTAACGAATTATAAAAGCGCCTGCTCGCCATTCATTGATCGGCGGTCTGCATCCCGGCCCGCGTCGCTCTGCCCAATGTGCGAGAAAAAAAGCGTCCGGCTTCGGAGATCAGGTTACGGTGAATATCGACGCGATCGACACCGTCGGCATCGGTGCACAAGGCTGGCGTGACAACGATCTGCTCATCATTGCACGGAGCCATGAATACGAAGTGCCCGGCCCCGGCCAGCAGCTTGAAATCGGGGGCGACGGGCAGTTTACGCGCCAGGGCGGCGGCGTTCTTGTCGGGGTACACCAGCTTGTCGCCATCGCCGCTGTAAAGCAGTACCGGAACATGCACGTCGGCCAGGGTATGACGACCGAACTTCAGGCTCAGTGGCGCCATCAGCAGCAATGCATGGACGCGCGGGTCGGCTACCGGTTGCAAATCATCGCGGTCGACGATCAGTTCACCCTGGGTATTGCAGGCATCACGATCGTCCGGGCGTTCCTGGCAGTAGCGGCGCAGACGATCCAGGTCCGGAGTCGCGCCCGACAGTATCAATGCCGTCTCGCCGCCTGCCGAATAGCCAATGACGCCAACCTGCTCGGCATTGACATAAGGCGCGAGCATGGGATCGCCCAGGGTCGCGGTGATGGCTTCGGAGATCTGGATCGGCCGTCCGTACAAATTGCTCAAGGTGCCGAGGCGGCTGTGGTCTTTGGAGTTATCGCCTGGATGAATAACAGCGACCACCACAAAACCCTTGCGTGCCAGCGACGTGGCCAGGTCATGCAGGGCCAATGGCGTGCCGGTGTTGCCATGGGACAGCATCAGCATTGGAAACCGGCCCATGGCGACTTTGGTGTCTTCGCCGGCTTCGACGGTGTAGCCCTCGAGCCGGCTGGCGTGTTCCTTCTCGCTCGAAGGGTAGAAGGCAATGGCCCTCATCGGTTGCAGATCGAGTGGATCGAGAAAGCTCATTTCATGAAAACCGACACTCCAGTGAGGATGCGGCGCAGGTGCTGCGTGCACTGAATTCAGGCTGGCGAGCAGACAGATCAGTAAAGCTGCACAAAGACGCACCATGGGATGCCCCACCTTGCTACGGAACGGAGACGTTAAGCCTCGACTGCATAACTCGGGCCACAATATTGCAAGCGCAATTAGTAATACTGAGAAACAAAAAACTCCGTATCTGCCACTTGCGTGAACAGAATACAGAGTTTTTTTGGGATTGCCTGCAGCGACAGCAGGTCTTTATCCAAACCTTATGCGGCGGCGAACAGCTGCTCGCTGATTTGTGCCTGGGCATCACTCATCGCTTTACCGCGCACTTCATCACCGTAAGCCAGGCCGTGGGCACGGACGAATTCGATGTCGGTGATGCCGATGAAACCAAACAGCACCTTCAGGTAGTCTTCGTGGGCAACACCGGTTGCCTGGCCGGCGTGCAGGCCACCGGAAGTCGAAACGATCACCACTTTCTTGCCACCGCACAGGCCTTCAGGACCGGCTTCGGTGTAGCGGAATGTCTGGCCGGCGACGGCAATGCGGTCGATCCAGGCCTTCAATTGGGTCGGGATGGTGAAGTTATACATCGGCGCTGCAATCACTACGGCATCCGCGGCGAGGAACTCGGCCAGGGTAGACGCGCTCAGTTCGGCTTCGTGCTGTTGGGCGGCGTTGCGCAGTTCAGCCGTGGTACCCGCTGCAACCAGTGTGGTCGAGGAGAAATGGCTGATCGCGTCGGCTGCCAGATCGCGGTAGGTCACAACGGCGGACGGCTCGGCGGCTTGCCAGGCTTTGACGACTTCGCTACTCAGCTGACGGGAAGCCGAGTTGTCACCAAGAATGCTCGAATCGATATGCAGCAATTTCATGTGGGATCTCCAGGTGAGGATCGCCGTCAGGGGCGATCTGATGGAAACAATCCTACAGATCAAACCAATAACTGATTAGACTGCAACAATGCGATAGTTTGTCTCACTGGTAGAACGATCGAGAAAACGCCCATGCAAGACCTCAATGATCTCTATTACTTCGCCAAAGTCGTCGAGGCTGGCGGGTTCGCGGCCGCCGGGCGTTTACTGGGGATTCCCAAGTCACGACTGTCCAGGCGCATCGCCGAGCTTGAGGAGCGCCTGGGTGCACGTTTACTGCAACGCACCACAAGGCAATTGAAACTCACTGCCGTGGGCGAACGTTATCTGCGCCACTGCCAGGCAATGCTACTGGAAGCGGAAATGGCTGACGAAGCCGTGGCCAGTATGTCCAGCGAACCCCGTGGGCGCTTGCGGGTCTCTTCCCCGGTCGGCCTGGCTCACGAAATGCTGCCTGGGGTAATCAGCAACTTCCTGGAGAAATATCCGAAAGTGCAGTTGGAGGTGATGCTGGTCAATCGACGCGTCGACCTGGTGACCGAAGGCGTGGACGTTGCATTACGCGTGCGCGAACCGGGTGATGAAGACCCGCTGTTAGTGACTCGCCGCCTGCGCCAGGCGCAGATGCTGATGGTTGCCAGCCCCGCCTTTCTCGAGGGGCTCGAGATCAATCACCCCGATGACCTGAAAAACCTGCCGGTACTTGGCGCCCTCGAACCGGATCGCCTGGTGCACATTGGCCTGGTCGATCGCCAGGGCAAAAAGCACGACCTGGCCCTAGAAGCGCGGCTGGGCATCGACGACTTCATCGTGCGCAAGACCTGCACACTGGCTGGCCAGGGCTTTACCACGCTGCCGATGATGTATTGCGAGCAGGAGCTGGCAAATGGCTCACTGGTACAGTTACTGCCCGAGTGGTCCCTGCCCGGGGGTTGGTTGCAAGCGGTCTACCCGCATCGACGCGGCGTGATGCCGGCCGTACGCGCCTGGCTCGACCACCTGATCGAAACATTCAATGCCTGTGGAGATCGCTTGATATGAAGGCAGGACGCATGAGCGAGGCCGACGTAGCGGCTTTCTGCCTGGCTTTGCCGGGTGCCCGTGAGGACTACAAATGGGGTGGCGTGCGGGTGTTTTCGATTGCCGGCAACAAGATGTTCGCCTTGCAGAACCTGCGCGGAGAATCCCTGGCTTTCAAGGTCGACAAGGACCTGTTTCTGGGGTATTGCGACCGTCCCGGCATTCACCCGGCGCCTTATCTGGCCCGGGCACAATGGATCATCATGACCACGCCCTACCCGCTCGGCGCCGAGGAATTGCAGGGCTTGCTACAGCGTTCTCATCAACTGGTGGTGAGCAAGTTGCCCAAGCGCACGCAGGTCGGACTGTTGCTCTAGCAGCGCCTCGATTAGAGCAGTGAGAACAGCTGCGCCCCGAGGAACAGCTGGTCGATCCAGAACACCTGATGCAGCAGCACGATGATCCAGAACACCAATTGAAAGGACACCTTGCGCGTCTTGTGCCGAAACACTTGCTGCGCGAGCAAGGCGCCCGGCCAGCCGCCAGCGAATTCCAGCGCATGCAGGACGTTTTCCGGCGTACGCCAGTGATCAACGCGCGCTTTGCGCTTGTCGCTCCAGTACAGCAGGAACGCCAGCACGCTGACGATGCCGTAGGCCGCCAGGGGAATCAGCGACCCCCCTTGCAGCCACATCGACATCGAACCGAACAGCGGCAGCGCGCACACCATCGCAAACACCAGCAACTTCAGGCGCAGGTGGCGGATGTTTGCCCCGTTTCGCGCGCTGACGCCATTCATGGCTTGGCTGCGGTCCAGTCAACCCAACCGAATTGCCAGGTGGCCAGGATGAGCAAGCCGAAAGCAATGCGGTACCAGGCGAACACCGCATAACTGTGGCTGGCGATGAACATGAGCAAGCCTCGCACTGCGATCATCGCGAAAATGAACGCCGTGATGAAGCCAATCGCAAACACCGGGAAATCCGCAGGTACGAACAGGTCGCGGTACTTGTACCCCGAGTACACCGCAGCCCCCACCATGGTCGGCATGGCCAGGAAGAAGGAAAACTCGGTAGCAGTCTTGCGCGACAGGCCGAACAACAAGCCGCCGATGATCGTCGAGCCTGAGCGCGAGGTACCCGGAATCATCGCCAGGCACTGGGCTAGGCCGACTTTAAGGGCGTCTTTCCAGGTCATGTCATCGACGCTTTCTGCATGTACTTCGTGCTGGCGCTTTTCAGCCCACAACATGACGATGCCGCCCACGACCAATGCCGTGGCCACCGTGATCGGATTGAACAGATAGTGGTGAATCAAGTCGGCGAAAATCACCCCCAACACCACCGCCGGAAAGAAGGCAATCAGCAGGTTGGCGGTAAAGCGCCGGGCATTGGGCTGCGTCGGCAGGCCCACTACCACATCGAAAATCTTGCGACGAAACTGCCAGACCACCGCCAGGATGGCGCCGAGCTGGATAATGATGTTGAACGCCATGGCACGCTCACCACCGAAGTCGAGCAAGTCGGCGACAATAATCTGGTGCCCGGTACTGGAAATGGGCAAGAACTCCGTCAGCCCTTCTACAATGCCAAGAATCAAAGCCTGAAAGGCCGTCCAAAGATCCATCAATCCCCCAAAAGACAATGCGTCGACGCATGCCCCGTTAATTTATTCAAAGCCGTTTACTGTAAATCAGCGTCGTTGAGTCCCGCGCGCACAAGCCTACGCAAAAATCTCCAGAGTTTTGTGAAAAATCAGTTTGATTTCAGGTTTTTGCGTGCGGGACGAAATCCTAGCAGACAAGTACGCCTAATGCTGTCGTGTTGCAGGCTCCGAGAGAGACGCTGCATCAAGCCTCTTCCCGGTAATCCGGTTACAATTCGCCCCCCTCTTCGATTTTCCAAGGAAACGTATGTCCGGGCTTGAACTGTTTGCCGCTACCCTCGGCGTCATTGCCGTCTGGTTGACGGTCAAGCAGAACCCTTGGTGCTGGCCGATCGGCCTGGTCATGGTGCTGATCTACAGCTGGATCTTTTTTGAGGTGAAGCTGTACTCGGACATGTTGCTGCAAGTGATATATGCCGCGCTGCAGATCTATGGCTGGTGGCAGTGGACGCGCGCAGGCCAGGCGCATCTTGGACGCGAGGTCAGCCGGCTGGAGGGGCAAGCAGTGGCTTCCGGGCTGGCCCTGGGCGCGCTCGGCAGCCTGTTGCTGGGCGCCGCCATGGCACACTGGACCGATGCCGCACAACCCTGGCTAGATGCCGCCCTCACGGCCTTCAGCCTGGTGGCGCAATGGTGGATGGCGCAAAAACGCCTGCAGTGCTGGCCATTGTGGATCGTCCTGGACTGCGTCTTCGTCGGTTTATTCCTCTATAAGGGGATGTACCTGACGGCTGCCCTGTATGGCCTGTTCACCCTGTTGGCCATTCAAGGCTGGCGGACATGGCGCAGCGACCCGGTGCTATGCCCATGAAGGTGCTGGTGCTGGCAGGACCGGAATCGAGTGGCAAAAGCTGGCTTTCGAGCGAGATTCACGCCAATTTCGGCGGCATATTGGTCGGCGAGTATGTTCGGTATTTCATCGAGAATGAAGCCCGGCTAACCTGCTACGAAGACATTACGCCCATAGCACTTGGCCAGCTTACGTGGGAAGATCAGGCACGGGCGAAACGGCCGCCACTGTTGATTCTCGATACGCACCTGTTAAGCAATGTACTTTGGAGTCGAACGTTGTTCGGCGCTTGCCCGTCGTGGATCGAAGGGGCTTTGCAGAAGCGCCATTACGACCTTCACGTGCTGCTGAGCCCGGATACCGTGGCCTGGCATGACGACGGACAACGTTGCCAGCCGCAACTGGAAGAACGCCAGGCTTTTTTCCAGGCCAGCCGCCAGTGGTTTGACCTGCATCGCCAGCCTTATCAGGTACTGCAAGGTGACTGGCAACAACGCAAGGACATGGCCTTCGAGGCTGTGAAACACTTGCTACGCACCTGACAGGGTGCGGCCCGGTGCTGCCAGAAAATGTCCATTCCTGAAACACCTCGCCCCGCGCAAAACCTCAAGCTAGAGCGGCTCGAGCATTTTCTCAAGAAAATGTTAAGCCACTGATACAACGCCCCCCAAACGACCTTAGCAAGCAACGCCGCCCACATGGACGGCACTTTCGCGCAGCTTTGTCTCAGTGACGTTACAAAGTGTTTTTCACCACCTCAACAGTTAAAGCCAAGCCACTGTTATCAAAGACAAAACAAAAACCGGCACACCTTCTGCTCTCTTCCCCTGCAACGCTGATAAGGGCCAGCGTTCCACTTACAGAAGGAATTGCCGCCGTGGGGAAACTCCAGAACAAAATCCATAGTCTCCTGCTGGTCGGATGCACACTGAGTTCAATGGCCTGCCTGTCTGCACAAGCGGACAACGGCATTATCATCATCAAGCGTGATGTCCAGGTGCGCAACGCGACGAGTGCGCCGCTCGTTCCCGACCCTAACCCCACGACCGTCAACGCCAACCCGTCCAAACAGATCCTCGCTCAAACCAACGAGTTGAGTGACGGTGACTTTGCCGGCGTTGCCAGTGGTGCAGGCATCTCCCGGCTGGTGACGCAAAACACCAACAATCTGGGCGGCAATATCAGCACCCAGACCCAGCTTTCCAATCTCCCCGCCGGGCGTTCGGGCAATTCCGGCAGCGGCATTGCCAACATGGTCAATTCAAACGTCCAGCAGGGCCTGGGCGCTTTGAGAATCATAACGGGAGACCGTTAAGATGAATCGTACGCTGCTGCTGATCGCCATGTTTTGCAGTGCATCGACCTTCGCCCAATCTCCCGTCATCAATAACGCCGACATCGACGGTTCGGGCTCGCAGTACCAGGGCAACCTTGGGGTCAACCAGGCGGCCGGCGACCTGCAGCAGCAGGCGAATGCCAGGGCCATCGTCAATGGCCATGGTGCCAGCGCGACCACAGAGATTCGCCAACGGCTACGTACCATTGTCGACCCCAGGATGGATGCTCACTCGAGCATTCAAGGCGACTCCTTCAGCCATGGCAATGGCGTGCTGGGCGTCAACCAGAGCGCGGGCGCCAGCACCCAGCAAGCCAACGCCTTGCGTATCAGCATCGGTACGCAACCGCAAAGTATCGACGACAGCGTCCTCAGGCAGCAGAACGTGACGCTGCTCAACAACTCCGATCCAACTGACTCTGCACCAGGCTATCGCCAGGTCACTACCAGTGACCAGGCTTTCACCGGTAGCCGCGGGGTGATTCAGCTGAATCAGAGCGCCGGGGTGGGAAACCGAATGGCCAACACCCTCAGCGTACGGGTCGTGGATTGACCCAAACAGGTAATAACAACACTTAACCTAAAATAAGTACGGAGAATCACCATGAAACCTTCGATGGCATTAAAGCCTCTGGTTTTCGCAATTGCTGCGGTCATGGCTGTTGCTGTACAAGCTGGCGATCGCCGTGACCACCACAATGGTCATCACAACGGCGGCAACCAAACCCCTCCTCCAAAAATGATCCCTATCAGCGCGACTGCCACTGCTAACGACAGACAAAGCAATACCGGCAACCGCATCTGGAATGAAGGGGTAGAAAACTCAGCCGAAATGAGCAGTTCGGCCGCAGGCGCAAGCGGCAACGTCGGCGTCAACGTGGCTGCCGGTAACGGCAACCAGCAAGACAACGCTGCCGCCATCGCCAACGCAGCGTCCGACAACGCCGCGATCGACAACAGCTTCGTGTTCGGCACTGCCACTGCCAGCGCTGACGTCAGGCAAACCAGCAACCGTAACGTCGTCAACAACTTCGGCGTAACCAACTCTGCCGTGATGAGTGGATCCGCCGATGGCAGCAGCGGTAACGTGGGTGTCAACATTGCTGGCGGCGACCTGAACCAGCAGAAAAACACCATGGCAATTGCCAACACCAATGCCCCGCTGGGTAGCGCAAGGGCCACTGCCTCCGCCAATCAAGACGGTCCTGGCCTGATCGTGAACAACACCGCTGACCGCACCTATCGCGTGGACACCATTACGGTGACCAAAACCGCAAGCGGTAGTGCCTCTCGCGAGAAATCCTTCGAGGCTAGCGGCAGTCAAAGCGCTTCGTCGAGCTGGGCCGCTGCCGGGTCCAAAAACTCCAGTGCCAGCGGTTCCTTCAGCCTGGATGCAAGCGGTTCCAAGAGCAGTAATGCCAGCGGCTCCAACAGCAGCAGCGCAAGCGGTTCCAACAGCATGGCTGCCAGCGGTTCCAACAGCAGCTCTGCCAGCGGTTCCAACAGCAGCAGCGCTAGCGGTTCATCGAGTGCTTCTTTGAACGCTTCCCTGGATGCTTCCCTGGATGCGGCAGCTGCGTCTTCGAGCTCCACTACCGTCAACTTCGGTTTTGGCGATCGCACCCGCAGCAGAGAGTCCGACGCATCGCTTACCGCATCGCTCAGCGCATCGCTTGACGTGTCGGTAGACAAATCGTACGACAAATCGCGCGAATCCTCGTTCGACAGATCTCGTGATTCCTCGTTCGACCGGTCTTACGACTCTTCGTACGAGAAAAATCGTGAATCCTCGTACGACAAATCGCGCGATTCGTCGTTCGAGAAATCGTTCGATACTTCGTTCGAGAAAGCGAACGCCTCCTCGTACGATAAGTCGGGCAGCAAGTCGTCCGAATCCGAGTACGCAAAAGCGAAAAGCTGGAGCGAAAGCAGCTCTTATGATTTGAGCAACACCTACTCTTATCAAGTGCTGACTCCAACCGGCTGGGCCAACCCTGTAACCAACACTGCAACCCTGAGCGGTTCGGTGAACGGCGGCAGCGGCAACCTGGGCGTCAACGTGGCTGCTGGTGTGGGCAACCAACAAAGCAACTCGTTGGCCATCTCCAACCAATCGTTCTAATGCTGTCAGTCGAGGCCCCCTTCCGGGGGCCTTTTCAACCCAACCAGAAGGCGTCCCCACCATGCGTATTATCGCCTTGGCAATCTTGCTTTGCGTGTCCAGTGTGATCGAGGCTGCGCAACTGCCGCTGTCCGTCCTGCCAGGCGGTGCGGTGGTGTACAAGCCGATCCAGAGCATTCGCGAGCGCAAGTTTGCCGACCTGGTGCAGCAGAAAACCGATTTCAGTTGCGGCGCCGCTGCGCTGGCGACCATTTTGCGCCAGGCCTACTGGCTTGACGTAGACGAAGAACAGATCATCGAAGGCATGCTGTCACATTCCGATCAGGATCTGGTTCGCGTCCAGGGCTTCTCCATGCTCGACATGAAGCGCTACGTGGAAAGTCTCGGGATGCGGGCGCGTGGCTATCGTGTGTCACCTGAATCTTTGAAGGAGATCAGGATTCCCGTGGTGGTACTCATGGACATCCGTGGCTACAAACACTTTGTGGTCATGCAAAGAGTCCATAACGACTGGGTCTATATCGGCGATCCGGTACTCGGGCACAAACGCTACAAAGTCGATGACTTTATCAAAGGCTGGAACGGCATCATCTTTGCCGTCATCGGCCAAGGCTACGACAAAAATAATGCATTGCTCGACCCGCCTCTGCCGCTGACTGCAAAGAACCGCGTCAATACCTTCAGCCCGGTGCAGGACGCGGAGTTGATGGATTTCGGCTTCATACAAAGTGACTTCTTCTAATAACAAGCGAGCATGATGCTCCGGGAGTATCCAATGAAGACTCCAATCTGGCTGGCCGTCGTTTGCCTGGCCGCCAGCCTGCCGATCCATGCAGAAATATTGAAACCCATTGAGTTGAACGACCAGGAACTGGCAAGCCTGCGCGGGCGATATGTCTTGCCGGGACGGATCATCAGTTTCGGCATTGCCATGACCAGCACGTGGCAAAACGCCAACGGGGAAGTGATCGGGGCAACGTCCTCGATGCAAATTCAACA
Source organism: Pseudomonas sp. V98_8 (assembly GCF_029967975.1). Lineage (NCBI taxonomy): Bacteria > Pseudomonadati > Pseudomonadota > Gammaproteobacteria > Pseudomonadales > Pseudomonadaceae > Pseudomonas > Pseudomonas sp. V98_8. The sequence goes on along the minus strand of NZ_JASCAE010000002.1, from coordinate 213,891 downwards.
GTCGACCATCAAGCCACAATTCTATGTGTCGTTGATCGACGAAAAAGGCACTGGCTCAGCGCGCACCCAAAGCACCGGTACTGGCACGGTCACCGGCGGTGGCGGCCTCAACAGCACCGAAGGCGTCACTCAAGTCGTGCGGGCTGCCGGCGACAACAACAGTGCCTACAACAACGTCGATATCAACGTTACCAAGGCCAACCAGGCGCCAGCCACGCCACAGCAGGGCCAGGCACTTGCCGCGGGCTCGACCTTGGTCGGTTCCAATGGCGCGGGCACGCTGAGCGTTTCCTCGAGCGGTTCTGGGGTACAACTTAACATCATGGCCAACAACAACCAGGGCAGCACCATGCAACGCCTGGCCCAGGGCGGGTTGATGCAGAACACGACGTTGCTCGGCAATAGCAACCAGGTCAGGAACCTCACATCGTTGAATGTCGTGCTGCGCGACAACATGGCGACAGCCGGCTCGTTGAACGGCAACCTGGACCAGCTCAAAGGTCTTCGCACTCAAGGATTCTGATCTACGCTCAGTCTCATCATCTGTAGTCAGAAGGGACGGCTAATCCATGCACCGATCGTTAACGTTCAGAGTTATCGTTTGTCTGAGTAGCCTGGCACCGGCCCCATTGCTATACGCAGCACCGGACCCCCAGGTAGAAGCACTAAAACAAGAACTCATGGAGTTGAAACAGCGTTACGAAGCACAACAGAACGCGCTGATGGTTCTCGAACAGCGCGTTCGACAAGTCGAAGAAGCTCCTGCTACACCTGCGCCCAAACGCCTGACCAAATCCCCCGCGGAATCGCCCAATAGTGGCCAGAAGGTGGCTACCGGCGCGCCCGGAACCACGGGCAGCTCCTATGGGCAGTCGCTCAAGGATGACTCGGAACCGGCGCAAAGCGTTTCCAACCTGTACGACGAAGCCAGCGGGTTCTTCGGCGGTGGCAAGTTCAGCGTCGAAACCGGCCTGACCTACACGCACTACGATACCCGTGCGCTGACGCTCAACGGCTTCCTGGCACTGGACTCGATTTTTCTCGGCAACATCAACCTGGACCGTATCAAGGCTGACAACTGGACACTGGACCTGACCGCCCGCTACAACGTAGCGCAACGCTGGCAGTTCGACATTAACGTCCCCGTGATCTATCGCGAGTCGACGTACTCCTCCGGTGGCGCCGGCGGCGCCGCCAACGGGGTTTCAGACGAAACCGTTACCCGCGACCCGGCCATCGGCGATGTGAACGTTGGCGTGGCCTACAAATTCCTCGACGAGTCGGCCAACTTGCCCGACGCGGTGGCGACACTGCGCATCAAGGCGCCAACCGGGGAAGACCCTTACGGCATCAAGCTGATCGAGGTCCCGGGCAACGATAACCTCGCGGTACCCGAAGACTTGCCGACCGGCAATGGTGTCTGGTCGATCACCCCGGGGATCTCGCTGGTCAAGACCTTCGACCCGGCCGTGCTGTTCGGCAGCTTGGCCTACACCTACAACATGGAGGACTCTTTCAGCGACATCAGCCCTCAGGTCAATTCCAAGGTGCCCGGGGACGTGAAACTGGGCGATTCCTGGCAGATTGGCGCCGGCATTGCCTTCGCCTTGAACGAGAAGATGAGTATGTCGTTCTCCTTCACCGATCAGTTCGCACGCAAGAGCAAGATCAAGCCGGATGGCGGCGACTGGCAATCGATCTCCAACAGCGACTACAACTCGGCCAACTTCAACATCGGCATGACCTTGGCCGCCACCGACAACCTTACGATCGTTCCCAACCTGGCCATCGGCCTGACCGACGACTCGCCGGATTTTTCCTTCAGCCTGAAATTCCCGTACTACTTCTGACCCACGACAAAGCCCCGTTGCGACTTCACTCGCAACGGGGCTTTTACTGTAGGAGCGAGCATGCTCGCGATGGTCCTCAACGATTACGCGGGAAGCCTGGCACCCCCGTGGTGTCCTGTGGTCCATCGCGAGCATGCTCGCGCCTACAGTATTGTGTTCAGCGAATTTGATGCTTGTGCAACAACCGGTAGAAGGTTGGCCTGGATATCCCCAAGACCTTGGCGGCAATGCTCAGGTTGTCGCTGTGGCGGTTTAGTACATCACACAAGGCCTGGCGCTCTGCCCGGTGCTTGTAGTCTTCCAGCGTGCCCATCGGCGCGGCAACGGTGTGATGGCTGATCAGCCCGAGGTCTCGCGCTTCGATCTGCCGGCCCTCGGCCAGCACCAACCCGCGCCGCACCCGGTTGGCCAGCTCGCGCACATTGCCCGGCCAGTCATGTTTGCCCATGGCTATCAGTGCGTCTTCACTGAAGCTGCGGGGACGGCGGCCCGTTTCGTGGCTGTAGAAATGGGAAAAATGGTTGGCCAGCATCGACAGATCGCCATTGCGCTCACGCAGGGGCGCGGTCGCGACTTGCAACACGTTCAGACGATAATACAGGTCTTCGCGAAAGCCTTTTTTTTCGATCGCCGCCTCAAGATCGACATGGGTTGCCGCCAATACCCGCACATCCACCGGAATCGGCTGACTGCCGCCCACCCGCTCGATGTGTTTTTCCTGGAGAAACCGCAACAGGCTCGCCTGCAGTTCCAGGGGCAGATCGCCGATCTCGTCGAGAAACAGCGTGCCACCGTTGGCCGCTTCGATCCGCCCGACCTTACGTTGATGGGCCCCCGTAAAGGCCCCCTTCTCGTGGCCAAACAGCTCGGACTGGATCAGGTGCTCGGGAATAGCCCCGCAATTGATCGCGACAAAAGGTTTGTTGTGGCGCAGGGATTGTCGATGCAGCGTACGCGCCACCAATTCTTTACCAGTACCGCTTTCGCCACGAATCAACACCGGCGATTCAGTGGGTGCCAGCTTGCTCAGTAACTTGCGCAATTCGCGTATGGGCTTGCTGTCGCCAAGCAGTTCGTGCTCGGGTTGATCGATATGAACCGTGCCCTGTCCGCGCAGCCGCGCCATGCCAAAGGCCCGACCCAACGTGACCTGGACCCTGGAGACATCGAATGGCAAGGTATGAAAATCGAAAAACCACTCGCAGACAAAGTCCCCGACATTCTGTAGCCGCAGGACATCCTGATTGAGTACGGCGATCCACTCGGTACCGCTGCGGCTGATCACCTCTTTGACGGTATCCGGATGCTCGAGGTGAAAGGGCTGTAATCGTAGCAAGCCCACGTCGCAACTACGATCGGCGGCGTTGTCCAGCGAACAGCTATCAACGTCCCATCCCACGGAGCGTAATCCCGGCAACAGACGATGGCAGTCGTCGCAGGGATCCACCACTAATAAACGACGTAACGCAGGCGCTTCGTTCATGTGATTTCCTTGACGCCAAATTTTAGGATTTTTTATTAAAAACAGTCATTTGGCGGACCTGGCTGTAACGTTAGCAAGAATTTGACGGGCGCTTGTACCGTTTGACTATAGGGCTTCTAGATAAAGAGTTATAAGAAGCGGGATTTTCCAGCCATCTGACGAAAGTTTTCTTTCATTACGCTTTCAACGCGAGGCTGTATCCTTGGGATGCGAAAGAAAGTTGAAATTTCTTTTGCTTGAGTGTGACCTGAACCCCGGTTGCGGGCATCAGTACAAGTAACCAGCCGAACGGTAAGCCCAACCGACGGCAATTGACTTGACTGGGCCTATAGAGAGACGACCTATGAACGCCCCACTCCGTGTCAACGAAGCTCTTTTGATTGCCGACCGCGCGTTTAAACCGTTCAAATGCGTGGCTTGGGCCCCACAAGACGGTAATGGCGAACTGACCCTGACCGTTATCGATCGCACCAATAACAATATTGGACGCACGCAGATCCCGAGCAGCGCCTATACCGATCCAGCGCAGCTTGAGTGCTTGCTGCAACAGGCCCGCGCCGAGCTGAGCGAAGAAGGCTACACCCTGCAATCATGGTCGATGCCGCAATAACTGTAGGGCGGATTACGCCAGGTAATCCGCATCCCTGGCTGGAATTAGTTGGCCTTTTTTTCACGCCAAGCGCACGCAAGACGCTTTCTTACTTGAACTTCGACGCGTCCTTAATTCTTTGCTGGCTTGCCATTGGTTCGAAAAGACACTGTTGTGGCACACAACGACCCTCCGCCTGTTAGTTCTAACAGTTGTGCATTTAATCATTCAGGGATTGAATATTCTCTAGACAGTCGCCACCGCCCAACTTCTGGATAAGGACGACTCGCAAGGAGATGCGTGCATGTCAATCCAGTCTGTTTTGGCTTTCCCGGCAACCGTCCGTGATGCTGGAAAGCTCGACACGACCTTCGCTGCCAAAGGCACCGCCCAGGTGTATTTCTTCGGCAGCACTTCAAGCCTGGCCAACGACATCGCGATTGATTCACAGGGCCGGCTATTGGTGGCGGCCAAGGTGACGATGCCGGGTGGCAGCCGCTTTGGCCTGGCGCGTTTGCTCAGGGACGGTTCAGCGGACCTGGCTTTCGGCAAACAAGGCAGCGTCATCGGGCAATTCGAACCGGGCTTCGAGGCCATGGCAGGCAAGGTACAGGTGCTGCCCAATGGGCACATCTTGATCGTCGGCCTGCAATACGAAAGCGAACACCGCACACTCCCCGCGCTGGCGCTGTTTGACTCGCTGGGCCAACCGGTCCGGCGTTTTGGCGACAATGGCCGTTGCGTCGTGCGGCTGCCAGGCAACTTTTCCCAAGGCATGCGCGATGTCTGGCTACCTCCGGGCGTACCAGGCGCCGAGGCCTGCGGCGTCGACGTGCAGGACGACGGTCGCATCCTGTTGGTGGCCAATCATCACTTCGAACTCGCCGATCATGCCGCCATGCTGATACGGCTGACCGCAGAGGGCGCGCTGGACAACAGCTTCAATGGCCGCGGCTTTGTGATGGTCAGGCACCTGCTGATGAATACCTGGCTCAGCAGTGTGACGGTGCAAGGTGACGGTCGCATCCTGGTGGGTGGCTCGATCAATTTCCCGGAAGAAGGCCTGGTGGCCCGCTATCATGCCGATGGCAGCCTGGACAGCAGTTTTGCCCTGGATGGCTTCATGAGTTTCATGGCAGGCGGACACAGTGCCCAAGTCAGCCAAATCGTCCAGCAGGCCAACGGCGACGTGCAATGTTTTGGCAGCAGCCGCGAACCCATGCGCTGCCTGGCCCTGAAAATGCACGCCAATGGACGTCCGGATCATCATTGCAATGGCGGTCAGGCGCAATTACTGGAAGTCGGTCGCAGCGGTTGCCAATGGACTGCCGCGCAGATACAGCCGGACGGCAGCGTGTTGACCGCCGGTGCCACCATTGGCGGCGTCGAGGCCGACTTTGTATTGGGCCGATACCTGCCGGGCGGGCAGCTCGATGGCGACTTTGGCGACGGCAGCGGATTTGTACGCACCCGACTGGGCCGCAGCCTTGACACGGCCACTTCGATCGCGGTGCAGGATGATGGCAACATCCTCGTCGGTGGCTATTCGCTGGACGGCAGTTATCGGGCAATCGTCGCACGCTACCTGGGCTAACTCGATAGACTTTTCCTACGCTTGATCTTCTGTTCGGCTTACGGCAAGTTGCGCGCTTCTTAACTCAAGGAGTAGCCGATGTCCGGCTCGATGGCCCAGGCGTTCGCGCACAATTTTCTCGGCAACTCACCGCGCTGGTACAAGGCCTGCATTGTCGGTTTCCTGCTTCTCAACGCCGTGACGTTATGGACCGCAGGCCCGGTGGTGGCTGGCTGGTTGCTGGTGCTGGAGTTCATTTTTACGCTGGCCATGGCCCTCAAATGTTATCCGCTGATGCCCGGCGGCCTGCTGTTGGTCGAAGCACTGTTGTTGAAAATGACCACGCCCCAGGCGCTCTATGACGAGTTGCTGCACAACTTCCCGGTGATCCTGCTGCTGATGTTCATGGTCGCCGGTATCTACTTCATGAAAGACCTCCTGCTGTTCCTGTTCTCGCGCCTGCTATTAGGGGTACGCAGCAAGGCCCTGCTGGCGCTGATGTTCTGCTTTTTGTCGGCGTTCCTGTCGGCGTTTCTCGATGCCCTGACCGTAACCGCAGTAATCATCAGTGCCGCCGTCGGGTTTTACTCGGTGTACCACCGCGTCGCCTCGGGCAGCGATCCGCGCCAGGACAGCGAGTACAGCGATGACCAGCACCTGCCCACCCTGCATCACGCCGACCTTGAGCAATTCCGCGCGTTTTTGCGCAGCCTGCTGATGCACGGCGCCGTGGGCACAGCGCTCGGTGGTGTGTGCACGCTGGTGGGCGAACCGCAGAACCTGCTGATTGGCCATGAAATGGGCTGGCACTTCGCCGAATTTTTCCTGCAGGTCGCGCCGGTGTCCTTGCCTGTGCTGGTCGCAGGCCTGGTCACCTGTGTCCTGCTGGAAAAGCTGCGCTGGTTTGGCTATGGCACGTTGCTGCCGGACAACGTTCGCACCGTGCTGGCCAACTACGCCGCCCAGGACAATTCCGAGCGCACTTCCCGCCAGCGTGCTGCGTTGCTCGTGCAAGGTGCGGCGGCCTTGATCCTGATTGCCGGGCTGGCCTTTCATGTGGCGGAAGTGGGCCTGATCGGGCTGATGGTGATCGTGCTGATCACCGCGTTCACCGGCATCACCGACGAGCACCGCCTGGGTAACGCATTCAAGGACGCCATGCCCTTCACCGCGTTGCTGGTGGTGTTTTTCGCCGTGGTGGCGGTGATCCACGATCAACAGTTGTTCACGCCATTGATCCATTGGGTGCTGGCCCTGCCCGCGGACCAACAACCGGGCATGCTGTACATCGCCAACGGCTTGCTCTCGGCCATCAGCGACAACGTGTTCGTGGCCACCATCTACATCACCGAAGTAAAACAGGCCTTCCTCTCCGGGCACATGAGCCGCGAGCATTTCGAGACGCTGGCGATTGCCATCAACACAGGCACCAACCTGCCCAGCGTAGCGACGCCCAATGGCCAGGCGGCCTTCCTGTTCCTGCTGACCTCGGCGATTGCACCGCTGATTCGCCTGTCGTATGGACGAATGGTGTGGATGGCGTTGCCGTATACCGTGGTGATGGGGATTCTGGGTTGGTATGCCGTGAGTTTCTGGTTGTAACACCTAACAAATGCGGGAGCGGGCTTGCTCGCGAAGGGGCCGTGCCAGGCAACATTAATGTTGAATGACACACCGCCTTCGCGAGCAAGCCCGCTCCCACATTTGGATTGTGTGGCTATCGAGGGAGGATGTAGCGCTCGATGGCCTGGGCCGCCCCGTCCTCGGTGTTGGTCCCCGTCACCACATCGGCCTGGCGTTTGACTTCGTCCTCCGCCTGGCCCATGGCGATCGACAACCCGGCCACATGAAACATCGCCGGGTCGTTGCCGCCATCGCCCATGGCCGCTGTCTGTGCCAGCGGCACACCGAGAAACTCGGCCAGCGTCGCCAGCGCCTGCCCCTTGTTGGCCTGCATCGCAGTTACGTCCAGATACACCGGCTGTGAACGCGAGACTTGGGCCTGGCCTTCAACTTTCGCCAGCAACCGGGCCTCCAGCTCAACCAGCAACTGCGTGTTGCTGCTGGCGGCGACGATCTTGTCGATGCGGGCCAGGTACGGTTCGTAGCTTTCGACCACCACTGGCGGATATCCCAGCCCGTGTTGTTCGCGCGGCACCAAGGGGCCGGTCGCGTCTTTCACCAGCCAGTCGCCGCAACTGAACACCCAGACTTCGATCTCCGGTTGATCGGCGAACAGCGCCAGGGTCATCAATGCTGCCGTGGCCGGCAAATAATGCGCGACGAGCAAACTGCCATCGGGATGAACGACGGTGCCGCCGTTGAAGGCTGCCGTGGGCAGGTCAACGCCCAAGGCCTCGATCGTTTGCAACATGGCCCTGGGTGGACGCCCCGTGGCCAGGCTGAACGACACTCCGGCTTCACGCAACGAACGGACCGCGTCGATGGTGCGTTGGCTGAGACTGTGATCGGGCAACAATAACGTGCCGTCCATGTCACTGAGCAGCAAGCGGATGGGTTGTTGCGACTCGTCACTCATCCGAGGCCGTGCCAGACGCGGCCATCGCGAGCCAGCAGTTCTTCGGCGGCTTGCGGTCCGTTTTCACCTGCGGCATAGCCCTGCACACTGGCATCCTGCTGCCAGGCGTCCAGGAAAGGCTGCACCGCACGCCAGCCGTTCTCGATGTTGTCGGCGCGCTGGAACAGGGTCTGATCGCCGGTCAGGCAATCGTAGATCAAGGTTTCGTAGCCGGTGGACGGCTGCATTTCGAAGAAATCCTTGTAGGCAAACCCCAGTTCGATGTTGTCCATCTTCAGGGTCTGGCCGGGGCGCTTGGCCAGTAGGTCGAACCACATGCCTTCGTTGGGTTGAATCTGGATGCGCAGGTAGGTGGGTGCCAGCTCATCGACTTCGGTATCGCGGAACTGCGCATAAGGCGCAGGTTTGAAGCAGATGACGATTTCGGTGTCGCGCACGCTCATGCGCTTGCCGGTACGCAGGTAGAAAGGCACGCCAACCCAGCGCCAGTTATCGATCATGACTTTCAGGGCGACATAGGTTTCGGTGTTGCTGTCGGGCGCTACCTTGTCTTCCTGGCGATAACCGCGCAGTGGCTGACCATCGACTTCGCCAGCGGTGTACTGGCCGCGCACCGAATTGGCACGGGCCTCGTCCACCGACCAGGGACGAATCGCGCCGACCACCTTGGCTTTCTCACCGCGAACCGCATCGGCGCCAAACGCGGCCGGTGGCTCCATGGCCACCATCGCCAACAACTGGAACAGGTGATTGGGCACCATGTCCCGCAGGGCGCCGGTGTTTTCGTAGAAACTGCCACGGGTTTCAACGCCGACGGTTTCGGCGGCGGTGATTTGCACGTGGTCGATGTAATGGTTGTTCCAGAACGCCTCAAACAGGCTGTTGGAGAACCGGCTGACCAGGATGTTCTGCACGGTCTCCTTGCCCAGGTAATGATCGATTCGGTAGATCTGCTTTTCCGACATGACCTTGAGCAGGCAGGCGTTCAGGGCCTCGGCGGTCTGCAGGTCGGAACCGAAAGGCTTTTCGATCACCACCCTGCGAAACGCCTCGGGGCTTTCCTGCAGCAAGCCGGACGCGCCGAGGCGGCGCACCACTTCACTGAAAAAGCGTGGCGCGGTGGCCAGGTAGAACACCGCGTTGCCAGTGCCGCTGGCGGCGATTTTTGCCGCCAGCGCTTGATAAGTGCCGTCGTCCAGGAAATCGCCCTGGACGTAGCTGATGCCTTTGGCGAGATTGGCCCACACAGCCGGGTCAAGGGCCTGATCGCCCTTGCCGATTTTGCCGGCCACCTCATTGCGAATGAAGTCCTCGAGCTTTTGCGCGAAGCCTTCATCGCTGATGGCGTTATGGTCAACGCCGACGATCCGCAAGCCATCCCCGAGTAAACCGTCGCGCTTGAGGTTGTACAGCGCCGGCATCAGCAGGCGCTTGACCAGATCACCGTGGGCGCCGAACAGGAACAGCGTGGTGGGTGGCGCGGGTTCAGTCTTGGATTTCCTGCGGATCCCATGGGTCATTTTTTCGCGGTCTCCACGTGGCCGCCGAAGCCGAAGCGCTGGGCCGAGAGAATCTTGTCGCCAAAAGTGCCCTGGCCACGGGAGCGGTAGCGGGCGAACAGCGAGTTCGACAGCACCGGTACAGGCACGGCCTGCTCCATGGCGGCCTCGATGGTCCATTGACCTTCGCCGCTGTCAGCCACGGAACCCGAGAAGCCGTCGAGTTTCGGATCGCTGGCCAGCGCGTCGGCCGTCAAGTCCAGCAGCCAGGACGACACCACGCTGCCCCGACGCCAGACTTCGGCGATGTCGGCGACGTTCAGGTCAAAACGCTGGTCTTCCGGCAGCTTGGTGCTGGACTTGGTCTTGAGGATGTCGAAACCTTCGGCGAAGGCCTGCATCATGCCGTATTCGATGCCGTTGTGGATCATCTTGACGAAATGCCCGGCACCGGCGGGACCGGCGTGGATATAGCCGCGCTCGGCGCGATCGTCATCGGACTTGCGGTCCTTGGTGCGCGGGATATCGCCCATGCCTGGGGCGAGGCTGTCGAACAGCGGATCAAGACGCCTAACGGTCTGCGTGTCGCCACCGATCATCATGCAATACCCGCGCTCCAGGCCCCAGACACCGCCGGAGGTGCCGACGTCGATATAGTGCAGGCCTTTTTCCGAAAGGGTCTTGGCCCGGCGGATGTCGTCCTTATAGAAGGTGTTGCCACCGTCGATGATGGTATCGCCGGCTTCGAGCAAGGTGCTCAGGGTGTCGATGGTGTCTTCGGTCGGTGCGCCTGCCGGCAACATGACCCACACCGCTCGTGGTTTGGCCAGGCCAGCGACCAGGGCCGGCAAATCGGCGACGCCGGTGGCGCCTTCGCTGCTCAAGGTATCGACGAAGGCGGTATTGCGGTCGTACACAACGGTGGTATGTCCGTTGAGCATCAGGCGCCGCGCAATATTGCCGCCCATGCGGCCCAGTCCAATAATCCCGAGTTGCATGTGCTGATGCTCCCTACTACAAATAAAAGTGTGTCAAAGGTTATAGCCCAACGCGACTCATGAGGTTAGTCCAGAGCGTTGGCATGAAGTTTCCGGGCATTGTGCCCGATCCTGATGGATAACGTCGGGAATCGTGCCGAAGACACAACGACCATGAAAAATAAAAAAGTTCCCTTCAGGGGCAAAAGAAATCAAAATTGGCGCCGATAGTAGATGAGCCACCGATTTCGAGGGCCAACCTACAGTTGAAACACGCCATTTGCGAGGTGAGCAATGGGCACAGTACACACCGCACTGCCAGCACAAACCCTTTACGTCACTATCCGTCGCGATGAATTGCGTCAGTTGAAAGACGAGCGTGACCAGTTGAAACAGGAGCTGGCGCAACTGCGCTTGCTGATCCAGGGCCAACAGCCCATGCCATTGCCCCAGCGGGCACCCCACGCCTGATCTCCTCGCCTTTGTCGGAAGTAGTACCGCACTGCTTCCGGCGCGCCGCATCCCCTTTGACTGCAATAACTCACGAAATTTTCACATTCGCCTGTTGATACTCCGGCGCATTGTGCGCCGCCTGGCCTGTGCGCGCCCGCCGTTCTCGGTGCTTGCGTGGCCTGGCGGTACGAGTGACTACTGGCTGGAGCGTTGAATGACTTGGTTTAAACGCAGCGATTCGTCTGCGGAAGGTTTCGATTGGGCAGGGTTTCTCTGGCTGTTCCTGTTCTTCTGGTATTTTTCCGGCATCACCCAACTGTTGATCCAGCTGACCGGCACCTCCGGTTTCACCGGGTTTCGCCAGGCGTTCGTGATGAGTGCCATCTGGTTGGCGCCGATGCTGTTGTTCCCAAGGCAAACCCGAGTGATGGCCGCGGTCATCGGCGTGGTGTTGTGGGCGTGCTCGATGGCCAGCCTCGGTTACTTCTTCATCTATCAGCAGGAATTCTCCCAAAGCGTCATCTTCATCATGTTCGAGTCGAACGTGTCCGAAGCTGGCGAGTACATGACCCAGTATTTTGCCTGGTGGATGGTTCCAGCCTTCCTCGCGCACACCGCGGTCGGCTATTTCCTGTGGACACGCCTGCGCCCGGTGTACCTGCCTCGCGCCAAGGCCCTGGTGGTGGCTACCGCCATACTGGTCGGCGTGGTCGGTTATCCACTGGTCAAGCAAACGATGCGTACCGGCAGCTTCGCCGAGGGCTTCGAGAAGTTCGAAACCCGCGTCGAGCCGGCTGTGCCATGGCAGATGGCCGTGGCCTATCACCGCTACCTCGATACCCTGGCCAGCATGCAGCAGATGCTGCACAGCGCGAGCAAGGCCGCGCCACTGCACAACTTCAAGGATTCCACGGCCAACCAGCCCGCCACCCTCGTGTTGGTGATTGGCGAATCCACCAACCGTCAACGCATGAGCCTGTACGGCTACCCTCGGCAAACCACTCCGGAACTGGACAAGCTCAAGGACCAACTGGCGGTCTTCGATAACGTCATCACGCCGCGCCCCTACACCATCGAGGCGTTGCAGCAGGTTCTGACTTTCGCTGACGAAGAAAACCCTGAGCTGTACCTGTCCACGCCGTCATTGGTCGCCATGATGAAACAGGCTGGCTACAAGACGTTCTGGATCACCAACCAGCAGACCATGACCAAGCGCAACACCATGCTCACGACCTTCTCCGAGCAGGCCGACGAACAGGTGTACCTGAACAACAATCGCAACCAGAATGCCGCCCAGTACGATGGCGACGTGATCGAGCCGTTCAACAAAGCCCTGGCCGACGCGGCACCGCGCAAGCTGATCGTGGTGCATTTGCTTGGCACGCACATGAGCTATCAGTACCGCTACCCTGCGACCTTCGACACGTTCAAGGATCGCAACGGTGTTCCGGCCGGCGTGCGGGACGATCAACTGCCCACCTATAACAGCTACGACAACGCCGTGCGGTACAACGACTTCGTGGTGTCGAGCCTGATCAAGGACTTCGCCAAGTCTGACCCGAACGGCTTCCTGCTCTACCTCTCCGACCACGGTGAAGACGTGTTCGACTCCCCTGGCCATGGCACCCTCGGGCGCAACGAGAGCAAGCCGACGGCGCCGATGTACACCATCCCGTTCATGGCCTGGGCCTCGCCAAGATGGCGCGAAACCCACGACTGGAACTTTGCCGCTGACCTGGGGCGTCCGTACAGCAGCTCGCACCTGATCCATACCTGGGCAGACCTGGCGGGGTTGAGTTTCGATGAACTCGATCGCAGCAAGAGCGTGGTCAGCGACAGCTTCAAGGCGCGCCCCTTGCTGATCGGCAATCCTTACGAGCAGCAACAGCGGCCATTGATCGATTTCAGCCTGATCAAGCCCAAGGCGGCAGTTGCGCAGCAATAACCTGTACCTGTACCTGTACCTGTACCTGTACCTGTAGGAGCGAGCATGCTCGCTCCTACAGGGAGGTTTATGCATACCCAACAACACGAAAATAATACTAATTCTCGTTTACCTCTAAATCCCTCCACCCTCCTTCGTCTTTGACAACAGCATCATCACCGAGCGCATGAACATCCAGCAGGAGGCCTACACCGTGGTCAACCTGATGTCGCGCTACGCATTCGACCGGCACCTGTCGGCCTCGTTGAACGTCAACAACCTGTTCGACAAGAAGTACTACGACAACGTCGGGTTTTATAACGGTGTGTATTGGGGCGATCCGCGCACGGTGACCCTGAGCCTGGACTGGACACTCTAGGCGATGTTAATTCCCATTTAACGGAATCGGCGGATAATGAGCGTTCGACTTTGATTCATTGACTCATGGACGAAAGGCATCCGACATCTGTAAGTGGGAGGCACACCATGAAAAGATCCACGTTGATCCTCGCAGTCCTGATGACGTTAGGCTCCGCCAGCGCCTTTGCCGAAGGCGGCGCCGAACGCATGCGCTACTACTACGAGACCTTGCACTACAACCAGCAGGTGGCGCTGGGCAACATCACGCCAGGCCAGGCGAAGGAACTGCGAGTGCCGGACGATCAAACTGCGCAAATGACCGAGTCCTATAGGCCGAAATAATCGACTTCTGCCTGTCTGTCTTTCTGTAGGAGCGAGCATGCTCGCGATGGTGGTCAACGATGACGCGGGGCACCAAATACCCCTCGTTGTCCTTGAGTCCATCGCGAGCATGCTCGCTCCTACACAGGGGGATTAAAGCGGCTTGATCCAGAACATCATGCGCCCGTGCGCCGGATCAAACTCTCCCGGGGCGAAGCCGAACTTGGTGTAGGAACCCTGCGCCGGCCCATTGCCTTCCAGCACCTCAAGGGTGATTTTGCAGCAGCCGCGCTGGCGGGCGATGTCCTCGACCTTGTGCAGCATCCGCTGGCTCAGACCCAAGCCGCGAAACTTCGGCACCACCGCCACGTCGTGCACGTTGACCAATGGCCGACAGGCAAAGGTCGAAAACCCTTCAAAGCAATTGATCAACCCGGCCGGCTCGCCGCCCACGAAGGCCAGCACGCTGAACGCATGGGGGCGCTTGGCCAATTCAGCCGGCAGATGTTCCAGTACGGTGGCGGGCAGGGAGTGACCACCCCCCATTGGATCTTCGGCGTAGCTGTTCAATACCAGGCATATCGCCTCGGCATGTACCGGATTGGTATAACTGGCTTGAAGTACAAGAATTTCTGCGGAATCCATTTCCATCCTCGATCACATGAAGTAGTCCCGATACGTAAGCATCGGACTACGACCCTATCCTGAGCGTCCTGCGTGTTGCAATCTTTTGATCTCAATGCCCCCAGATCAGCGCTTCGGTCCATCCCAGCTCGGCAAAATCCTCAGCCCGCAGGTGCGACTCGCCGGCGCAGAAAAACTCGTCCAGCTGCGGCGGCTCGACCGAAGTCCCACTGAGCATCGCGTGCACCTGCCCGCGATGATGAATCTGATGCTCGAAAAGATGCGACAGCAGGCGCAGGCGGCTGTCGTATTGCGGTGTGTCCCGGGCGATGGTCACGATCTTGCCGAGGTCGGCGTCGCGCATTTGTTCGCAGTAGGCGATCAATCGCCGGTCGACCTGCGCCTGTTCGCGCTTGAGGTCGCCGGCCTGGGTAAAGGGCACGTCGTCCTTGAAGAACACGTAGCAATCAGGATGGGGGTCGTCACCGCGCAACTCGCGCTCAAGGGCATCCACATAGAACCAATCGCAGGTCAGGATGTGGTTGAGGGTTGCGCTGAGACTGGGAAAGAAGCTGACCCGGGGGGCCGTCAACGCCTCCTGGCTCAACTGACACCAGGCCTTGGCCAGCCGGTGATTGGCCCAGGCATTCTGATAGGCCATGGTCAACAAATGGTGGGACAGAGGTTGATTCATGTTCACGCCTCCTGGAATTCACGCCTCGGCAAAACGTTGCAGCTGCATTTCCTGCAGGCGACTGAGGGTGCGGCGGAAGGGAAATTCCAGGTAGCCCTCAGTGTAAAGCGCGTCCATGGGCACCTGGGCTTCGAGGTACAGCGGCACTTTACGGTCGTAACACTCGTCCACCAGCGCGATGAAACGCCGTACACCATCGTCATGCACCGACAACTGCGGCAATTCTCGGTCGCCTGCCACCACGCGCTCGACCCCGTCCTCAGTGCCCCGGGCAATGCGCCCGGCGCGCTTTTGCGCGCTGAGGTTGGGCACGTCACCTAGAAGAATAGCGCTGAAGGTGTCGCACAGGGTCATGAAATCCATCGCGGCAAAGGGCTGCTCGCAGAGGTCGGCATAACGGCACCAAAGCACGCTCTGGCTGGCCTGCACCACTTCCAGCGAACGGTAGCCGACCTTGATCGGCGCGCTCGAAACCGCTTGGCCCAGGGTCAGCACCTTGAATACGTCTGCCAATGCACTGGGCTGTCCGGGGGCCGCCACCCAGTAACGTTGCAAGCCCTGCCCCGGATGCAGGCGATGGTCTTCGCCGCCGTCCACCGCGATCACTTGCATGTGCTGCTTGATCGCGGCGATGGCCGGCGTGAAGCGATCGCGGTTGAAACCGTCGGCGTACAACTGGTCCGGTGGCAGGTTGGAGGTGCAGACCACCACCACGCCCTGTTCAAACATCACCTGGAACAGGCGCCCGAGGATGATCGCGTCGCCGATGTCATTGACGAATAACTCGTCAAAACACAGTACGCGCACTTCTTCGCTGAGTTCGCGGGCCAGGGCCTTCAATGGGTCGGCGGTACCGGTCAGCTGGAATGAACGCTGGTGCACCCAACCCATGAAATGGTGAAAATGCTGACGCCGGGCCGGCACCCGCAGGGTCTGGTAGAACTGGTCCATCAACCAGGTCTTGCCACGCCCGACCGGGCCCCAGAGGTACACGCCCATCATCGGCCTGCGGCCTTCATGGAGCGCTTCATGGCACTTTTGCAGGGCCCAGACGGCATGTTCCTGGGCTTCGTCCTGGACGAAACCCTTCTGTTCGATCGCGTGCTGCCAGGCACTGAGGGGAGAGTCGACTTTCATGCGCGGCAGTATGCCACCCGTCGACCACCTCTTCTGTAAAATTTCTGTCCGTTCCCATGTGTGTGGTCAAGGACGTTCACGGCTTCAGCAGTGGCGTATCCCTGGATCTATGCAAAATCCCGGAGGCCGGCCCCCGATCAACTGCAGGAGCGAGCCTGCTCGCGAAAAAAACGGAGGGCACGGCGGGGCGTCAGGTTTCCGCGTCATCGTTGGCCTCTATCGCGAGCAGGCTTGCTCCTGCAGGGGGTGGGCGTTATCGGTCGACTTTATGTTTCGCCGCATACAGGCACAGCATCTCCATCGCCAGCGTCGCCGCCGCCAATGAGGTGATGTCCGCATTGTCATAGGCCGGCGCCACCTCCACCACATCCATGCCCACCAGGTTGATCCCGCGCAAGCCGCCGAGGATTTCCAGCGCCTGCACGGTGCTCAAGCCGCCACACACCGGGGTGCCGGTGCCGGGTGCGAACGCCGGATCGAGACAGTCGATGTCGAACGTCAGGTACACCGGGTTGTCACCGACCCTTGCACGAATGGCTTTGACGATCGCATCGACGCCACGCCGGTGCACCTGCCGCGCATCCAGCACCGCAAACCCCTGGGGATCGTCGTTGGTGGTGCGCAAGCCGATCTGCACCGAACGTGACGGATCGACCAGCCCTTCCCTGGCCGCATGCCAGAACATGGTGCCGTGGTCGATGCGCTTGCCCTCTTCGTCCGGCCAGGTATCGCTGTGAGCGTCGAAGTGAATCAGCGACAGAGCGCCATGCTTGCGCGCATGGGCCTTGAGCAGCGGATAGGTGATGAAATGGTCGCCGCCGAAAGTCAGCATCGCACTGCCCGCATCGAGGATGTACTCGGCGTGGGCTTCGATACGTTCGGGGGTCGACTGCGGCGAACCGTAGTCGAAGTCGCAGTCACCGAAGTCGACCACCGCCAGATGATCGAATGGGTCGAAGGTCCACGGCCAGTGGCGCTCCCAGGCAATCCCGGTGGACGCGGCGCGGATTCCGCGGGGTCCGAAGCGGGCGCCGGGGCGGTTGCTGGTCGCGGTGTCGAACGGCACGCCGCTGACCGCGACGTCGACTCCGCGCAAGTCGCGGCTGTAGCGTCGGCGCATGAAACTGGTGATGCCAGCGTAGGTGCTTTCGGCGGCGGTTCCATAAAGGCTGTCACGGGTGATGGCCTGATCGTTCTGCAGGGGGACGTCCATTGAAGGATCCTTGTTATTGGCGGCTACGGAAAGTGGTCCACACGCGGGTACGCTGGCGCATGTCCTTGAGGCTCATGCTGCGGTCGGCGTACAGGCGCTGACGGATGTCGGCGGGTGGAAATATGTCCGGGTCGCTGCGCACCGCCTCGTCGACCAGCGGCGTCGCGGCCCGGTTGGCGGTGGCGAAGAACAGCGTGTTGGTGAGCGCGGCGACGGACTCGGGGCGCAGCATGAATTCGATGAATTGGCGCGCGGCTTCCGGGTGTGGCGCGTCCTTGGGGATCGCCAGGTTGTCCTGCCAAACCAGGGTGCCTTCCTTGGGAATCCGGTAGGCGATTTCATAGGGTTTGCTGGCCTTGCGCGCCTGATCGGCAGCCATGCTGGCGTCACCGTTGTAAGCCAGGGCCAGGCAGACGCTGCCGTTG
This sequence comes from Pseudomonas sp. V98_8, assembly GCF_029967975.1. Taxonomy (NCBI): domain Bacteria; kingdom Pseudomonadati; phylum Pseudomonadota; class Gammaproteobacteria; order Pseudomonadales; family Pseudomonadaceae; genus Pseudomonas; species Pseudomonas sp. V98_8. The sequence continues at coordinate 196,230 of NZ_JASCAE010000002.1, read as the reverse complement.
GCCAGGTCGTTGATCTGCCGGCCGCTGGCGACATACAGCACCGATGGCTGTAGTTGATGCAGCAGCGCTTGCGCCGCGTCGAGATCTGTCTTGTCGGTGCTGTAGGGGTCCTTGCCCAGGTAATGCAATGCCAGGCCGATCACTTCCTGCGGCGAGTCGATGATCGCAATGCCGCAGTCCTTGAGCTTGCTGGCGTACTCGGGTTTGAACAACAGGTCCAGGCTGTTGAGCGGCACGTTCGGCAGGCGTTTGTGCAGCGCCACGATATTCATCCCCAACCCCAGCGTGCCCCAGGTGTAAGGCACGCCGAATTGATTGCCGGGATCGACCGCGGCGAGTTTCTCCAGCAAGTCCGGGTCCAGATTGGCGTAGCCCTTCAAGCCTTCGTGGGCAATGGCTTGCAACGCACCGGCCGCCAGGCCACGGGCCAGGACACTGGACGACGGCACCACCACGTCATAGCCACTGCCGCCGGTGAGCAATTTGGTTTCCAGCACTTCCGGCGCATCAAACGTGTCGTAGCGCACGTGAATACCGGTTTCCTGTTCAAAGCGCTGCAGGGTTTCGGGCGCGACGTAATCGGCCCAACTGTACAGATTGACGACTCTGTCTTCGGCCTGTGCCGCAGTGGCCATGGCAATGAACAGCGCGGGAACACACAGCTTGAATAGGCAATTCATGACCAACACCTGACCGGGGGAAGTGGATGCAGGATGCGTCGTCGATTACATTGGTAAAATATAAAGATTGTTAACCTGACATTATCCCGGAGTAATGTTTAATGCTCGGTCAACTGCATGACCTGGACCTTCAATTGCTGCGCCTGTTTGTCAGCGTGGTCGAGTGCGGTGGCTTCAGCGCAGCCCAGGGTGAACTGGGCCTGAGCCAGTCGAGCATCAGCCAGCAAATGGCCAGGCTGGAGACCCGTCTCGGCTATCGCTTGTGCAGCCGTGGCAAGGGTGGCTTTCGGATCACGCCCAAAGGCGAACAATTGCTTAGCGCGACGCGCAGCCTGTTCCAGTCCATCGAGGCGTTTCGTCACCAATCCAATGGCGTGGCCGGGCGCTTGATCGGCGAGGTGCGCCTGGGCTTGTCCGAAGCGCTCGACCAATCGGTGCTGCAGCGGGTGGCCGAAGCGATCCGGCGCTTTCGCGAGCGTGACGAATCGGTGCGCATCGAGTTGATGAGCGCCATGCCCGGCGACATGGAGCGCTTGCTGTTGCAGCAGCGGCTGGACCTGGCCATCGGCTATTTCTCGCAGATCCAGAGCGCGTTTGACTACCGCGAGCTGTTTACCGAAACCCAGCACCTGTATTGCGCCGTTGGCCATCCTTTGTTCACCGACGAGGCGCCGGATGACCAGGCGCTCCAGGCATGCGACCGGGTCGATCACCCCTACCGCTTCCTGCGCAGCGACGAACCCTTTCAAGGCAAGCTCTGCTCGGCGCGCTCCGAGCAGGTCGAAGGCACCCTCGCCTTTATCCTGTCTGGCAAGCATGTGGGATATCTGCCCAGTCATTTCGCCCGCAGTTGGGAAGACAAGGGTTTGCTGCATCCAGTACGTCGCGATGACTTGAGTTTCGAGGTGGCGTTTCACCTTGCTCGCCATCGCGCGCAGGTACCCGGGGATGCGCAGAAGGCGTTTGAAGAGGACCTGCTCGCGGCGTTTGCCTGAACACTCTGTGCCTTGGGTATGTATCCGTGGCGAGGGGATTTATCCCCTCGCCACAATAAATCCACCCACCACAGATGAATGCCCTCACTACGGGATTGGGACAATCCCGAGTTTCTGTTTCAAAGTCTTTCTGGCATCCTGCGCCTCCATTTTCTGACCCGGCCCCGCCTCCCGGCACATAAACCACCATGACTTCCCCTGAAAAAACCCCGCGCCACAGTGACCTGCTCTACGGCCTCGACGACCGCCCGCACCTCACCGCCACGGTGTTCGCCGCGCTGCAGCACGTGCTCGCCAGCTTCGTCGGGATCATTACCCCGACACTGATCATGGGCAGTGCCCTGGGCTTGCAAAGCGAAATCCCCTACCTGATCAGCATGGCGCTGTTCGTCTCGGGCCTGGGCACTTTCGTCCAGGCGCGGCGCTTCGGTCCGGTGGGCTCGGGCCTGTTGTGCCTGCAAGGCACCAGTTTCTCGTTCATCAGCGTCATCCTCAGTGCCGGTTTCATGGTCAAGGCCCGGGGCGGCGGCACCGATGAAATCCTTTCGACGATCTTCGGCGTGTGCTTCTTCGCCGCCTTCATCGAAGTGGTGTTGAGCCAGTTCATCGGCAAGCTGCGGATGCTGATCACCCCGGTCGTGACCGGCACCATCATCACCCTGATGGGCTTGTCGTTGATCAAGGTCGCCATGACCGACATCGCTGGCGGCTTCGGCGCCCCCGACCTCGGCGCGGCCAGTCACCTGGGCCTGGCAGCCCTGGTGCTCGGCACCATCGTGATATTGAACCGGGTGGACGTGCCGTTCCTGCGCCTGGGCGCGATTGTCATCGGCCTGACCCTCGGCTACGCCGTCGCCTGGATGCTGGGCCACGTCGATTTCGCCAGCTTGCCGGCCGTGCCGCTGATGAGCGTGCCGGTACCGTTCAAGTATGGCTTTGCCTTCGACTGGGTGGCGTTTGTCCCGGTGGCGGTAATTTTCCTGGTGTCGCCGCTGGAAGCGGCCGGTGACCTGACCGCCAACTCGATGATTTCCCGTCAACCGGTCAAAGGCCCGGTCTACATTCGCCGAATCAAATCCGGGCTGCTCGCCGACGGCCTCAACTCAGCCATGGCAGCGGTGTTCAACAGCATGCCGATGGTGACCTTCGCGCAGAACAACGGGGTGATCCAGCTGACCGGCGTAGCCAGCCGCTACGTGGCGTTTTTCATTGCCGGCCTGTTGGTGCTGCTGGGGCTGTTCCCGATGATCGGCGCCGTGCTGCAGCTGATGCCCAAGCCGGTGCTCGGCGGTGCTGAGCTGGTGATGTTCGGCACCGTCGCCGTGGCCGGGATCAAGATCCTCGCCGAAGCCGGTTTGCATCGACGCAACATGTTGATCGTGGCGATTTCCATCGGCATGGGCCTGGGTGTGGCGGCCGTGCCGCAAGTGTTGCGCGAGCTACCCAAGGCACTGCATAACATCTTCGAATCGCCGATTACTGTCGGCGCGTTGTGCGCTATCGTGCTGAACATCTTCCTGCCCGAGGAATTCATCGAGCTGGAAGAAGACGATTTCGATCCGGAAGCCTCGATCCTCCAGGTCATGGAAAACCCGGAGGTGCCGGTCAAGTGTTGAACCTGACGCCGGGTTTGGCACGCTCATCCACAGTCAACTCGAACACGTCGGGGCGCGCGTAATGACCGACGACGTCGTAGTCGTAACGCGCGCGGATCAGGTCATCGGTGTCGATTTGGGCGGTGAGTAATCCGCGCCCGCCCCGCAGCGGCCCGGCGAGTATGTCCCCCATCGGCCCGACGATCACGCTGCCGCCGGCAATCAACGGACGGTCCGCCGGCCAGTGGGGGATCTCCACGCCCAGAGCCTGCGGTGAGTCCTGGACCTGACAGGCGCTGACCACGAAGCAACGCCCTTCATGGGCGATGTGGCGCATGCTCACCTGCCACATCTCCCGCTCGTCCACCGTGGGTGCGCACCACACCTCCACGCCCTTGGCGTACATCGCGGTGCGCAGCAGCGGCATCATGTTTTCCCAGCACACCACCGCGCCGATTCGCCCTGCCTGACTGTCGATCACCGGCAAGGTCGAGCCATCACCCTTGCCCCAGATCAGCCGTTCGGTGCCCGTGGGCATCAGCTTTCGGTGTTTGGCGACCAGTCCAGCCTGCGGATCGAAGTACAGCGCGGTGCAGTACAAGGTGCTGCCGGCGCGCTCGATGACACCGATGACCAGATTGGCCCCGGTGCGCGCCGACAGACCGGCCAGCGCTTCGGTTTCCGCGCCGGGCACATCGATGGCGTTGGCGAAATATCGGGCAAATGCTTCCCGGCCTTCCGGCAGCCGGTAACCCAGTTGCGTGCCGAATCCCTCGCCCTTCGGGTAGCCACCCAGCAACGCTTCGGGCATGACCACCAACGCCGCACCGGCTTCAAGGATGGCGTTTTCGTACGAGAGGATCTGCTCCAGGGTCTCGGCCTTGCCGCCGGGTAGAGCGCCGATTTGCAGCGCTGCAACGGTTGACTTGGGCATTGCGGTAACTCCATTCGAATCGGGTGTTGCTCATTCTCAGGCGCTACCGGATCATCAATAACCCGCACCGACATAAATCCTGGACTATTTGCCTATTTTTTTGCATTAAAAATCCAAAAAAGACACAAAACGTGGACTTCTAGTCGCCTCGGGACGGAATTCATCTAATTTCCGTCGAATGCTTCACAAAAGGTGGACCTTTGGTCGTGAGTGGTTAGAGTTCCCACGGAACAAAACATCTAAATTTCGGCGCATCAAAAACCTGAATGTTGATATTCCCCCACCTGTTTACATCTTTTCTTCGAGCGCTGCGATGCTAGTAGGAATCGGCCTTTCATAGAGTCAACGTTCGGTTGGAACCCAGAATCTGAAGGTCATAAAACGGCGCACTTTGTCAGACGCGAGCGGCTGGCTAGCCCAGCGTCCCGCTCGCGCACTCGCAATGGGTCAATCGGCGGCTTCCGAAGTCAAAAACGGTTTGAACATTCAAATCGCTCCTCCTCTAAAATCTCCCATGCAAAAATATGTCGTAACAGCCTTTTAGCCTGACGCCTACTGCCACACCCATATCTCTTTTAAAGTCGAGGAGAAAATCGCGGGGTTGAATCAATGTTCGGGTGCATTCTGCAGGACGAGTCACTATCCACCTAGCAAATACGTCCTTTCTGACGGCTGACATTATAGCGGCCCCAAAACGCTCACAATAACGCCCACCGATAGGAATCAAGCAATCACTCGCCAACGCAATCACCCCAATACGCGCGCATAATATCTACGAACCATGCTCTACGTGCTGTACCTCATGCCGTATGCGTAATAAAAGCGCCTCGATAGTCAGCGTTTCGTCCATCCGCAGATAGCAGCTAACCAGGATCGACAGCGGGTGTGAACCGATAACCGAGGCTATCTCGTCAATCTTATCCAGAGTCGGGCTTTTCAAGCCGCGCTCTAGGGTACTGACATAGGTGCGGCTGCTCACCACCGAAAGACTTTCCTGAGACAGCCCTGCGCTGACCCGATGCGTTTTCAGCGCCAGTCCAAAAGCACGTTCTAGCTCCATTTGCCCATCTCGCAAAAGGAACGATAAAGCCTGATTGCGCACTATAGGACTACAATCTATAGTGTTCATTTTCGCCGGACATGTTCGATGTTCATCACATATAGCGAGGCTGAGGTACCGCTGGGACTCTTGGCTGGCAAGTCAGATGTGCGCCATTGGCATTACGCGGAGCTGTCGCTTCCCTGCGTGTGGTTCTACGTTTCCATCGGCTACCAGCGTTCTGACAAATTCGGTCAAACCACGTTGTTACTCGCCAGCATTCGCGAGTTCGAGCAATTACTCAGCGATCGTGACGCTGACATGTGGTTAGAAGACGTCATGGTGGTTACTCCTGGTTCTGTGAACGGCTGCGGCCATTGGCGGATGGATCGGTTGAATGAACTGAGTGAAGCCGTGGAATCGAACACCGGTCAGTTGACTTACGTTTATGGGTTGGAAGATGGCCGACTCGTGATTGAGGGGCCAACTGCAGACCCGTCTAGCGTGCAAAGCGAGCGGACAATTTTCTCCATCCAGCGAGACATAACGAATGCCGTAGGCGCAGCCATCTCGCATTGCGGCGTTTGAAACGGCAGTAGCTCTCAAATTCCTGTGTCGTGATCCTGCGCGCTCACACCGACCAGTCTAACTATGAAGGTTTCGACATGGATATGAGGCAGAAATCTCTGTCACAGCGCGAGCAATTCGAAGAAGAGGCGAAGCGCCTCGGCGGCAGGAGGACTGCAAATCAGCGTCGATTTATGCAGGCGGCGAAAAAACTAGGAAGGGAGCTCGAACCGGCCGGAGTTATGACAGGCTCTGTGGAAGATTCAGCTGTCGTGTGGTAGCGGTAATCGGCCGGTTGCGCCCTCCCCATCGGGTGGCTATCGAAGATGGGGGTATAGTGCAAAGTGGCACAGGAGCATCTGAAGGCCGTCGAGATCCAGGCGCGCGCCATGGCAACCGGTCTGTCTGTCGAAGGCTACGTAGAAGCGGAAACGGCCTAGGTTGGCAAGCTCATCAAGGCGCTCGATACTGCTAAAACCAAGGAAGAGGCGGGAGCTGTAATTACGGAACATTCCGTAAATGTCGAGGCAAAGGTCGCCGCAACGGATGCGGAAGTGAAGTCGCGAGGCGAACAACCCTGCCTGGTACAGCAGCTCAAGAAGCAGCATATAACAACTGATGTTAAGCAGAAAATCCAACTCGCCGAGAAGGCGGTCAGCACTGCGTGTGAGTGAAGTTGACCGAAAATAAACTGCGGCCGGGAAAACACCATCCATCAGTGTCGGTGCTTTTTTCCGTAGCAACAGCGCCTCTAATCGCTCCTACCTTTTACTTCTACACAGGCAAAGCACCGCAACAAACCCACCCATCGACATCAACGCAGCACAGAGAAATATCGCCGCATAGCCAAGACCAGAAGCAACCAGGCCCATCACCGGGCCGGCCAGCCCCACTGCGATATCAAAGAATAAAGAAAGTGCACTGAGCGCCGAATTACGGTTGGCCGCCGGAGTGCTAGCCAGTGTTTCCATCCCTAACCCCGGATAGACCCATGACACCCCTATCCCGGTCAGCGCACCGCCAGCAATTGCCAGTGCGGGAGATGGCGCGAGCCATATCAGCAACATGCCCAAGGTCTGTACAAGCAGGCAGCCGCCCACCACCTTGTAGCCCCTGAATCGCTGCAGTATTCCGGGCGACGACAAGCGGGCAACGATAAAACCAGCACCGAACCCACTCAAACAGTAGGCGGCGTTGTCCCACCCGTGGCTGTCGAAGTACAGTGCGACGAATGCCGTCAGGCCGCCAAACCCTACTGAACTGCACACAAGGACCAGGCCATTGGGCATGACCGCGAAGAGAACTCGATAGAATGCCAATCGGGCGCCTGTGATCAAAGGCGCCGGGCGCTTGCCCAGCGCCAAAATCAGGAATATCAGGCCTAGCAACACCGTGCACAGCCCGACACTGGCGATACCCAACGAATTACGAAGCAGCACGCCCAGCGGCGCACCAACTGCCGTTCCACCGTAAGCCGCTATTCCATTCCACGACATGACCTGTGCTGCCCGGGGCGCACCACATAACCCGATGGCCCAGGTGCAACAAGGCGTGGAGATCATGGCCGTAGACGCCCCCAACACCAGCCTGCCCAGCAGTATGAGCGTCAGGGTCAACCAGGGTTGGGTGGGCAAGATGAGCGCAAGCGCGGTCAGGGTGCCGCTCAACATCAAGCCGCTGAGCCCACACACCACGGCGTATTTGGCGCCCAGGCGATCAGCCACGCCACCGGCCAACGGGCGAGCCAGGAGCGTCGCCAGATACTGCGAGCTGATCACAACGCCGGCAAAAACCGAGGTCAGGCCCAGATCATTGAGGACGTAGCCCGGCAAGACCGCAAGCGGCAAACCACTGCAGACATAGGAGATAAAGTTGAAGCAGATAATGGACAGGATCAACCAGTGGCTGCCGATAGCCTTGCCATTACTACGGCTCAAAACACCGATGTCGCCCATCAGCCTTGTTCCAGGCCCCGTACGACATCCGCAAGCAACTGCGGGTGTGATACGAATGGTTCATGCGCCGTATCGATCTCGATAACCACGCCTGCGCCGGCACGTTGCGCAAAACGCCGCTGCCAGTCGACAGGCAGGATGTTGTCGCGCAGGGTGATGATGTAACTCGCCGGAATGATTCCCGGATATCCCACGCGACTGATGGAGTCTGTCGCAACACAAAGTGGCGTCGTGTCCTGGCTCACTTCGCTTAACAACCAACCAAGGGTTTGCTCGCTCAAGTCCTGACCGAACATCGCCACGGCCAGCGCTTGAGGGGTTGTATGCGCCGGGTCCAGCGGCCAGCCGACATGGTCCGGACTTTCGCCATGCAGCCCGGTACCCAGCAGCTGCAGAATTGATTGGCCTTCACCGGGCAATGCGCAGGCCAGGTACACCAACTGCGAGTACAGCTGGGGAGCGGCCAGCACCATCATCGGCAGCAGGGCTCCCGCGATGGAATGCCCAAGCAGGACGGCCTGGTGCACCCCGAGTGCACGCAGGTCCTCATTAAGTTCATCAACCACATCATCGAGCCGCAGGGACACAACATCCCGGCCGCGCTTGGTGCCGCACCCTGGCATATCCAGGGTAATCACTCGCTCGAAGCATCCAGGCTGCTGGTTCAGCGCTTCAATAAAGGGCCCCCAACACCAGGAGCCGTGGTTGCCGCCATGCAGCAATACCAAATCAGTCATGCGCACGCTCCTGTGAGTGGGTACCGGTCGTACCTGTCTTGATCACTTGACTGCATAGCAACCCACGGCGACGACGAACCCGTTTACCCGCTGCAGAAAAGTTCTCTTGTATTCGTTTTGCCCGGTAATCGGGTTACGCCACAGATAAGCGATCTCACCTGTGTCATGGCCGCTCATCTGTTTGAGGATGTCCTCGCCAATGGGCTTGCCATCGACTGAGCGCAATGACTTGAAGTCGGTGCCGATCAACCGGGGCGAAAAACCGTGAGCCACAAACCGCTTGGTCTTGAGATCCACCACAAAGGCATACAGATCATCCTCGGTGAACTGTTTATCGTCCTGATTAATGAGCCCGAAGGTGGTTTTCGCGTCGTTGGCAACTTGTCGCGAAATCTGCCCAAGCAGCTGTTGTGCCTGTTCGGGGGAGGACCGTGGCATGTAGTAACCCACGACGATCAACCGATCCTTGACGCGCTGATAGAACACGCGTTTACGCTCGACCTTGGCGTGTTGCCAGTTCCACCAGCGATATTCGGCGCTACGCACAATGCCGTCGTCTCGCTGTGCAATGGCATGCTGGAATGCCACCTTGAGGTCATCGTCCAGGACGCTGAACACCGGCTTGCCGACCAGCGAAGCGGAAGGCCCACCGCTGGCGAGCATCACACCGGAGGTATCGACCACGTAGATGTACAGTTCACCATCGATAAAGGCCCCCTGCCGGCTGAACTCGGCCAGGACGGAGTCGCCCCTGGCTTTGTACTCGGCAACAGCTTTTACCAACAAGGCATTGGCGCGTTGAGTGTCAGCACTGTAAGCGTCCACCGGTGCTTGCTGAGCAAAACCGACGAGGGAGAAAAAGCACAGGCACAGCGCAGCGCACGCTCGATAAAGACTCATGGTTGTTCCTCTGGTGAAGTTTCCGATGCCCGAAGGTCCACCGTCAGATTGTCAATGAGCCGTGTTTTGCCAATGCGCGCCGCCACCAGAATCACAAACTGAGTATCGGTGCTTTTCAGTGGTGCCAGATCCTGGGCATTCCTGACTTCAAAGTATTCCAGCTGGAAACCGGCGTCGCTGATACGTTGATGACATTCAATCAACTGGCGCTCAGTCACCCGCCTCTCAACCTGGATACTTGCCGCCATTTGCTTCAAACAGGCGTAGAGAACGGGGGCTACCGAGCGCTCATGCTCGGTCAGATAGCCGTTGCGCGAGGATAATGCCAAGCCGTCCGCGGCCCGGATCGTCGGTGCACCGACAACGTCAGTCACCATGTTGAGATCCCTGACCATCGAGCGCACGACTGCCAGCTGCTGATAGTCCTTTTCCCCGAAAACCGCCACGTCTGGCTGGGCTATGTTCAGCAGCTTGGCGACGACCGTGGCCATGCCGTCAAAGTGACCAGGGCGTGCCGCACCACAAAGGCCTTCAGAAACGTTCGGCACACTGACGATGGCCTGATTGAGCATGCCATCCGGATAGATCTGCTCGACAGCAGGGGCAAACAGCACATCACACCCGGCATTGACCAGTTTTTCGCGATCAGCGTCGGGCGTGCGGGGATAGTTGGCCAGGTCCTCATTGGCCCCGAACTGCAGTGGATTGACGAAGATGCTGGCAACGACGAAGTCCGCTCGCTGCTTTGCACAGTGAATCAAGGCGATATGACCGGCATGCAAATTGCCCATGGTCGGCACCAGCGCGACTTTCTTGTTTTCACCCCGGGCGCGGGCCACGAGCGCACGCAGCGCGCCAACCGTATCGACTGTCTGCACTGCGTTACGCCCTTTTGGCCAGTTGCGACTCGATTGCCGCAAGCAACCGTGGATCATCCGCTGCAACGTCCGGAGCGAATCGAGCGACGACCGCACCCCGGCGATCGATCAGAAACTTCTCAAAGTTCCAGAGCACGTCCGTCGTGTTGCTGGACTCGATGCCATAACCCTTCAGACGCTCGCGCATTGGGCCCTCGCCTGTGGATTCGGGTTGAGCGGCAGTCAGTTCGGCGTAGAGAGGATGCTGCCCGCTGCCAACAACCGAGATTTTCGAGAACAGGGGAAAGTGAACGTCATAGTTCACTGAGCAGAACTCAGCGATTTCCGCGTCGCTATACGGCTCTTGTTCCCTGAAATCGTTGGCAGGGAAACCCAGCACTTCCAGCCCTTGGGAACGCTTGCTTTGGTAGAGTTTTTCCAGACCTTCGTATTGCGGGGTCAGGCCACATTTGGAAGCCACGTTGACCACCAACAGGACTTTGCCCCGATAGTCGCCAAGGCGGCTGGCGCTGCCGTCGATCTGCTTCAGCGAAATGTCGTAAAGGGAGCTACTCATTTGTCTGCCTCATGCAGGTTGGCTTCAAAGGGTACGGCCGATGATTTCTTTCATGATCTCCGAGGTGCCGCCATAGATGCGCGCCACTCGCGCGTCGACCCAGGCGCGGCTGATTTTGTATTCGCTCATGAAGCCGTAGCCGCCGTGCAGTTGCAGGAACTCGTCGAGCAGTTTGCCCTGCATTTCCGAGCCCAGCAGCTTGGCCATAGCAGCGATTTCGGGCGTCAACTCGCCGCGCATCACCTTGGCCAGGCAGTCGTCGACGAACACCCGCAACATCGTGGCCTGGGCCTTGGCTTCCGCCAGCTTGAAGCGGGTGTTCTGGAAGTCGAGAACCGGTTTGCCAAAGACTTTGCGTTCACGGGTGTAGCCGATGGTTTCTTCCAGCAGCGTGTCGATCGATTGAGCGGCGCGGATGGCAATGATCAAGCGCTCCCAGGCCAATTGGTGCGTCAGGTATTTGAACCCCATCCCCTCCTCGCCCAATCGATTGCCAACCGGCACCCGTACCTCATCAAAAAACAGCTCGGCAGTGTCCTGCCCTTTCAGGCCGATCTTTTCCAGCAGACGACCCTTGGCAAAACCGGCACGGCTTTCTTCGACGCAGATCAATGTCAGCTCTTTGGCCGCAGGATCAATCTTGGTGGCGGTCACAACCAGGCCGGCATTGCCGCCGTTGGTGATGAAGGTCTTCTGGCCGTTGACGATGTAGTCATCACCGTCGCGGCGCGCCGAAGTGCGCATGGATCGCAGGTCGCTGCCGATGCCTGGTTCGCTCATGGCGATCACGCCAATCAATTCACCGCTGACCATGCGCGGCAGCCATTGCTGCTTCTGCTCTTCGCTGCCGTAGGCAACGATGTAAGGGGTGACGATTTCCGAGTGAGTGGTAAAACCCACCGCGGTGGCATTGGCTCGCGCCAGTTCTTCGATCATCACCGCAGAATGACCGAAGTCGCCTCCCGGGCCGCCGTATTCTTCGGGCACCGTGGAGCACAGCAAGCCGTTCTCGCCGGCCTTGAGCCAGACTTCCTTGGGAACGATGCCGTTCTTTTCCCACTCATGCAGGTAGGGCACGATTTCGCGATCGACGAAACGGCGGGCCTGATCACGGAACATGTTGTGGTCTTCTCGAAATACGCCACGCATCTTGCTTACTCCAGATCGATTCTTGTTGTTGGCAATGAGTAATCAGCGGTCCCGGTATTGCGGCTCGCGCTTATCGACAAAAGCGGCCACCGCTTCCTGATGGTCTTCGGTGTGATGGGCGAGTGCCTGGTATGCGGCAGACAACTCCAGTAGCGAGTCGAGACGCATATGTTGGCCTTCGCGCAGCAGGCGCTTGCACAGCCGCAACGCATGGCCCGGGTTGCTGGCGATCCGCCGCGCCAAGGCTTGCGCTTCCGACTGCAAGGTTTCATGGGTGCAGACCTGCTCTACCAGACCCCATTCCAGCGCTTTTGCAGCATCGATAGCGTCACCAGTAAAGGCCATCAGGCTGGCTTTCGGGATGCCGATGATGCGCGGCAACAGCCAGGCGCCGCCGTCACCCGGAACAATGCCCAGGCGCACAAAACTCTCGGCGAAGATCGCCTTGGGTGCCGCCAGCCGGATGTCGCACATGCACGCCAGATCCAGGCCCGCACCAATCGCCGGGCCGTTGACCGCGGCGATCACCGGGATATCCAACTCGTAGATCGCCAGGGGAATACGTTGAATGCCATCACGGTAGGTGTTGCGCAGCTCATAAGGCGAGCCAGCGAAGATGCCGCCACGCTCATGCATGTCCTTGACGTTGCCACCGGCACAAAAGGCGCTGCCATTACCGGTGAGCACCATGACCCGCACCGTTGGGTCGCGACGTAATTGGGCACAGAGGTCGACAAACTCCTGAATCTGCTCGGGCGTCGTCAGGGCGTTGCGGGTTTCGGGATGGTTCATGCGCACAGTGAGGACACCGCCATCGCGCTCTATCTGAAGAAACGGGCTCATACCGGATCACTCACAAGTCGGGTTAATGATTGTTGGCCATGACCTGTCAGTAACGGCCAGTACCCTTCGCTTCCACCCTGGCAGACCCGGACGCCCAGGCGTTGGCTCCAAAGGCTGGCCGATCCGAATTCGCTGCGCCACGCCCACAACCGCCGGGTGAGCAAATGCAGGGGATATTCCTCGGTAAAGCCAATGGCACCATGCACCGAATGGGCAAAGCCGGCGCCAACACTGGCCGCTTCTGCCGTGCTGATTTTTGCGGCCGCAATAGTCAACGCTGCGAGTCCACAACGCGATTCCACGAAGGCAGCCTCGGCGGCAATCCCGGCGGCGGCGGCTTGTTCCGCGAATACCGCCAGTTGCTGTTGAATGGCCTGGAATGAGCCGATGGTCTTGCCGAACTGTTTGCGTTCCCCGGCATAGTTGGCAGTCATGTCCAATAGCGCATGCAATGCCCCGGCGGTCTGCGCCGCGCGCAGCATCGCGCCGCCCAATTCCAGGACATTGGCTTCGAACCCGTTGGGCAGCGGCGCTTGCGCCAGTACCTGGGCGCTGGTGAAACCCAGGTCATCACGCGGTTCGCCAGCCACATTCAGACTGAGCGTGAGTTCGCTGGCAGCGCTACGCGATAGCAACACCAAATGCGGAACACCCGTTGAGCTGTTGGCAATCGCGACGACCTCTTCGACATTGCGCCCCCAAGGTACCGAATAGGCGGTGCCATTAACGCGCTCGCCATCGAGCACCAGATTGGCATTGGCAGCTATGCTCAACGCGCCAGCCCGCCCCTCCAGACCGGACTTGCTCAGCAGCCAGTTGGCCAGCAAGGCCTCACCCATTGGGGCCGGAACGGAAAAGCGTCCGGCGGCACGCACCAACACATACATATCAGCCCAACTGGCTTCGGCTCCGCCCAGCGCTTCGCTGACACCCGCCAAAGTGAAACCCGATTCCTCCAGCACGGCCCATAAATCCGCCGGCCACTCCCCGCCTTCACAACCCATCACATAAGCGGGCGTCGCCAAATCGGCAAACAGGCGTTCAATCGTCGTTTCAAATATCTCGCGCATTATCGCAACCCCAGGCCGCGGGCAATGATGCCGCGCAGAATTTCACGAGTGCCCCCACGCAGTGAGAACGAGGGCGCCATCTGAGTCAGGTAGGCGAGCACGCGGGCATGCTCGCTGCCGCCGTCTTGCCGTGGCTCGGTTTCCAGCAGTAGTTGGGCAACCTCGGGGATTTCCTGTTCAAAGGCATTGCCGAGGTCTTTCACGCAGGAAGCCGCCCAGGCTGGGTGCTCTCCCGCTGCCAGCTGTGCCGTGACCGACAATGACATGTTGCGCAGGGTCAGCAGCTTGGCCGAAAGACGCCCGATTTCTCGTGCCTGTAACGCGTTGGGGGTCTTGCCCAGCGCATCGATCAGGGTTTTCAGCAGCGCCATGCAGCTGAGGAACCGTTCAGGGCCGCTACGCTCGAAGGCCAGTTCGGCGGTCACTTGATCCCAGCCTTTGCCTTCAGTACCGATTAAGGCATCAGCAGGCAACCGCACATTGTCGAAAAACACTTCATTGAAATGCTCGCCACCGGCCAGGTCTCGAATGGGTCGGATGGTGATGCCGGGCAGGCTCAGGTCGACGATGAATTGCGACATGCCCTCGTGACGGGCCTCCTGTTTTTCACCGGTACGCACCAGGGCAATCATGTACTGCGAATGATGGGCGTTGGTGGTCCAGACCTTCTGGCCATTGACCAGCCAGCTATCGCCCTCACGGACGGCGGTGCTCTTGATCGAAGCCAGGTCGGAGCCGGAGTTGGGCTCGCTCATGCCAATGCAGAAGTAGCTTTCACCCCGGCAAATGGCCGGCAAGTAATGCTGCTTTTGTTGCTCGGTACCGAAGCGATTGATCAGTGGACCGCTCTGGCGGTCGGCGATCCAGTGGGCCGATACCGGTGCTCCGGCAGCCAGCAATTCTTCAATAATCACATAACGGGCAAACGGCCCCGCCTCCGAACCGCCATACGCCTTGGGCAAGGCCATGCCGACCCAACCCATGGCACCAAGTTTTTTGCTGAACTCAGCGCTGAAACCCATCCAGGACTGGGCACTCAAGGTCGGTGGGTAATCGGCCAGCGTATCGTGGATGAATGCCCGCACTTGTGCGCGAAGCGCTTGCGCCTCGGGGGGAATGTTGCTGTAGGTAAATTGACTGATGGCCATATGCGCTCTCTAACGCTGAACACAGGCGCAATCGCCTCGAACGAAGCGACCACAGAACGGCAACCGTTCCTGCAATCGCCGTTGGCCGGTGACTGCAGGAACAGCGGCAACTTACAACGCGGTTTGCGCGTCAGCCTGGGCGAACATCGCATTGATGTCGCCGGAAGTGACCGGCTTGTTGTCGTGGCGGCCATGATCGGCACCACCCAGGCCCAGGGCAGGTTCGGTGCTGACGTGGGTGGCCTGGGCTCGCAGCGCGCCGACCGTGCAATTTTCCCGACCGTGGATGGAGAACGGATCGAAGGAAAACTCGCGCATCGCGTTCAAGTGGGTGACCTTGTCGATCATCTCTTTAGGCAGGTGCTGCAACCCTTCCCATGCGGTTTCCGGCGAGTTGGGCCAGGTGCAATCGGAATGCGGGTAGTCGCTTTCCCAAGTGACCATATCGGCATTCAAGTAGTCGAGGTTCTTCAGGCCGAAATTGTCTTCGATAAAGCAGGTGATGAAGTGCTTGTTGAAGATGTCGCTCGGCATCTTCCCGCCGAAGTTGGAGTTGGTCCACGCGTTGTGGTGGCGGTGGGTGAAATCCGCACGCTCCAGCAGGTAAGGAATCCAGCCGATACCGCCTTCGGAAAGCGCCATGCGCAGGTCCGGGAACTTCTTCCACATTGGCGCCCAGATCCAGTCCGCCGCGGAGTTGGCGATGGAAATCGGCATGGAGGTAATCCAGGCGTCGATTGGCGACATGTCCGATGCGTGTTGGGCTTTCACACCGGTACCGATATGGCAGCAGATCACCACTTTATTGTCGCTGCAGGCCTTCCACAGCGGATCCCAGTAATCGCTGTGAATCGACGGGTAACCGTGAATGGCCGGGTTATCCGACAGCGACAGCGCGTGCACGCCCTGTTTGGCCAGACGCTCGACTTCGGCAGCGGCGGCTTTCATGTCCCACCACGGCACGATCATCAGCGGGATGAAGCGACCAGGCGCGGCGTTGCACCAGTCGTGCAAATGCCAGTCGTTGTAGGCCTGGATGGCGGCCATCGAGACATCGCGGTCAGCGTGGACCTGGAAGCGTTGCCCGGCAAAACCCGGGAAGGTTGGAAAGCACAATGAACCGAGCACGCCGTTGGCGTTCATGTCGTCGACACGGTCCTTGATGTTCCAGGTGCCACGGCGCATTTGCTCGTAGCCCAGCGGCTCCATGCCGTATTCCTCTTTCGGTCGACCGACCACGGAGTTGAGGCCCATGTAGCCAGTGGCCTGTTCCTCGAAGACCCACACGTCACGATCGCCCTTCTTGACCACATGAGGCTCACGCCCCTTGAAGCGTGCAGGCATGTGGCGAGCAAAAGCATTCGGTGGCTCGATCGCGTGGTCATCGACACTGACGAGAATCAGATCTTCAACTTTCATTGTTTTCCCCTTCGCATTCGGGCTTGTTGTTGTGCCTGAATCATAGTGTACATCTCGATTTAATTAAACACATTTTTTGTTTGTGTTCATATTAATTCCGATGCATGGGTTCTGAAGCGCACTTGCCCGCGAAGGCCAGAAGCCAGTCGCGGGCAAGCAGAGGCTTTACAGCAGGGATGCAGGGGGTTGTTCAGTCCCACAACACATGCAGGTAATGCGGGCCGCGCAGCTGTGCGCCAACGATCTGCGGCCCGGGTTTGTCCGGGTCGAGGCGAACGTTGGGCATCAGGTCGAGGATCGCATTGAGTGCGCAGTTGATTTCGGTCTTGGCAACGAACTGACCGATACACATGTGCGGACCAAAGCCGAAGCCGAAGGAAGGTTTGGGTTTTCGATCGATGTCGAATTTGTCGGCATTTTCGAACGCGTCTTCATCGCGGTTGGCGGAAGTGACGATGCACTGCACCATCGCGCCTTTGGGAATGGGTACGCCACGAATTTCCAGATCCTTGGCGGCCTGACGCACCTTGAAAGTAGCCACCGGCTCAAAACGCACCGCTTCATCGATGGCCTTGTTAACCAGGCTGCGGTCATTGCGCACCCGCTCCAGCACATCCGGATTCTGCAACAGCAATGACATCAAGGTGCCGAAGGTACGGGTCGTGGTTTCACTGGCGGCGGGTAGCAGCGAACGCACGAAGGTGGCGATTTCATGATCGTCCAGGGAGCGGCCCTGGTACTCGACGCCGATCAGCCGGCTGATCAGGTCATCTCCCGATGCACCCGCTGCGCGACGCTCGGCGACTACGACTTTCACCACATCGTAGAGCGCTTGTGCGGCGTGCATCGCGGCGCCACGGGCGGCGGCGGCCTTCTCCGGGTCGACTTGCGGGCCGGCCAGGATTGCCAATGCCCAAGCCGCGTATTGCTCGATTTGCTCGGGGCGATCCTCGGGAAAGCCGATCAACGAGTAGATCACCCGGATCGGAAAATACAGGGCGAAGTCCATCAGGTCAGCGCCCTTGTTCGCCACCATCGGCTTGATGTATTCCTCACGAATCACGCGGTCGATCCTGGTTTCTTTCCAGCGATTGACTGTCTCGGGCATAAACACCGGCTGCAGCAGACTGCGCATGCTCTTGTGCGCATCACCGTCCATCGCCGTGAGAATCAAGCCATCGAAAAACGCCCCCAACCCTTCAGCGATGAAGCCGCTGGTAAAATTACCGGCGTCTCGCATGACAGCCATGACATCGTCGTACTTGAACAGGGTAAAGGTCGGTCGATTGGCATCCAGCCCGGCGATGGTCGGCACCCCCAGTCGCGCCATGAAATTGTCCTGGAGCACGGGCGAATTGGCGCGCATCTCGCGGTAGGTCGCGTGCAGGTCGATATCGCTGGTGCCGCGATAATTACTGGCTACGTCGGTAAAAACCTTGGCCAGGTCGCTCTGTGCCGGTGTGGACATGATCGTCTCCGCTATTTTTGTCATTATTTTTTATCCAGGCCGCACAAAGGCGCTGCCTTGTGCCTGATAATAGGCCTTGCCAGGACGTTATTGGACACTTATTAACATTTTGATTAATTAATTAGACGACTTGAGCTGCTCAATAGGCCTGCTGCACCAGGGTCATGCGGCCACCCGCCAACATCAGCGCGCAGTACAACCCGAGCTCAACCACCTGTGCCGTAGAGAAAAACGCTCCCAGCCGGGAAAAATGCTCGTCGTCGATACCGAGGTAGTCGCTGGCAAACAACTCGGCATAACGCAGCGCCGCACGCTCGGCCGGCGTGAAGTACTCGCTGTCCGTCGCCATGCAGGCAATGTCCTGCTCTGTAACGGTGTCGGATTTGCGCGCCAGCTGGCAGGCCTTGCAGGTGGTGATGCTGGCAATCTTCAGCCGTACCAGCTCACGCAAACGCTCGTCGAGCAGACTCTCCTCGTGCAAGCTTTCCATCAAACCCAGCCAGGCCAGCGCCACCTTGGGTCGATGGGCCCAGACCTGCACCGGCGTCGTCGAACTGAGCATGCGGCTGTGCTGACCACGCCCGACCGCGTCTTGCAACGCGGCCGGCATGGCATCCAGGGGAATCAACGGCAAGCGCGCCATCTCAATCGAGCCGTTCGATGATGGTTGCCGTGCCCATGCCACCGGCACAGCAGATGGCCTGCAACCCATAACGCCCGCCACGGCGCTCGAGCTCATTCAACATCGTGGTCATCAGCCGCGCGCCGCTGGCCCCCAATGGGTGCCCGAGGGCGATGGCGCCACCGTTGACGTTCAACTTGTCATGTGGCACACCGGTCTCATGCATCCAGGCCAACGGAACAGAGGCAAACGCTTCGTTGACTTCAAACAGGTCGATATCATTGATATCCAGCCCAGCCTTGCCCAAGACCTTGCGGGTGGCTTCAATCGGTCCGGTGAGCATCAAGGTCGGATCAGAGCCGACCGTGGTGAAAGCCACGACACGCGCGCGCGCCCTAAGCCCAAGTTTTTTCGCCGTTTCGCCACTCATCAGCAACAACGCCGCAGCGCCGTCGGAGATTTGCGACGAATTGCCCGCAGTGATGCGCCCGGTGTCCGGGCGAAAACTGGTTTTAAGCGTCGACAGTTTTTCCCGAGAGGTATCACGGCGAATAGTTTCGTCGTGACGCAGCACTGCAGCCGGCTCCGTCAACTCTTGCTCACGGAGATCTTCGACCACCACCGGCACGGTTTCATTGTCGAAATAACCCGCATCGGACGCCGCCGCTGCACGCTGGTGACTGGCGTAGGCGAAATCATCCAGGGCATCGCGACTGAGTGCCCACTTGTCGGCGATGCGCTCGGCCGCCTCACCTTGACTGGTCAACTCATAACGTTGCGCCGCCATCCAGCCAAATGCCGCGCCGTGGATCTCACGGTTGCTGCCCATGGGCACGCGGCTCATGTTTTCCGCGCCACCGGCCACCACAATATCGGCAGCACCCGCCGCGATGGCGCCAGCGGCCAGATGCACGGCCACTTCACCCGAACCGCATTTACGATCAATGGTCAGCCCGGCAACGCTGACCGGCCAGCCGGCACCGAGTAACGCGGTGCGGGCAATATTGGCGGACTGTTCGCCGATTTGCGTGACATTGCCGAAGATCACGTCATCGACCAGGGTCGGCGACACATCGACCCGCTCCAGCAAGCGGCTGATCACCAGCGACCCAAGGTGATCGGCGCGTACGCCGGCAAGGCTGCCGCGGAACTTGCCAATTGGCGTGCGTACCGCATCAACAATGACGATGTCCTTCATAGCGCACTCGCCTTGAGCCCTGAACCCGGCACCTGTTTACCCTCTTCGTAGCGGTAGACCCCCTGCCCCGACTTGCGCCCCAGTCGTCCGGCGGCGACCATCTTGATGATCAGCGGGCAAGGTCGAAATTTCTCACCCAGGGTCTGGTGCAGATAACGCAGTACCGATAGCCGCGTGTCCCAGCCGGTCAAGTCGCCCAGTTCCAATGGACCCATCGGGTGGTTGAAGCCCAGGCGCAGCGCGGTGTCGATGTCCTCGGCGGTTGCGGTGCCCTCCTGCAGCATCCACATCGCCTCGTTGCCCAGCAGCGCAGACATGCGACTGGTGGTCAGTCCTGGCGACTCATTGACCACGATCGAGGTTTTATTGATCTGCTCGCACAGGGTGCGAGTGCGTGCCACCACTTCATCGCTGGTGGCCAAACCGCGCACCAGCTCCACCAGTTTCATCTTGTGCACGGGGTTGAAGAAGTGCATGCCGATCACGCGATCGGCGCAGTCCACCGACGCCGCAATCTCGGTCACGCTGAGCGCCGATGTATTGGTGGCAATAATGGCGTTCGGCGCCAGCAGCGGCGCCGCCTGGCCAATCACCGCCTTCTTCACCGCCAACTGCTCGGAGACTGTCTCCACCAGCCAGTTGGCCCCCGTCGCGGCTTCGCTCAAGTCGCCGCAGGTCAACAGATTGGCCAATGATTGCTGGGCCTGTTCTTCACTGACCTTGCCCAGGCGTACACCATCGGCAAGGATCTTTTCGATGCTCGCCCGGGCATTCGTCAGCGAGGCTGCATTGGTATCAACCAGCAGCGTATTGAAACCTGCGCTTGCGAACGCATGTGCAATACCGGTGCCCATCAGACCCGCACCGACCACGACTACTTTTTCTTGGTTATTAGCGTTCATGTTTGGCTCTCGATTAGGCGCGGTTCTTTTTACTGACCACATTGCGCAACGTGCCAATGCCTTCGACGCTGGCTTCGACCACATCGCCTTCCTTGAGGAACAGACCGGTGCCCATCCCCACTCCCGCCGGCGAACCGGTGAACAACACGTCGCCACTGGCAAAACTCGATCGCTGCTGCACGAAGCGAATCAGCTGGCCAACATCCCAGGTCATTTCGCCGGTGGAGCCGTCCTGGCGCACTTCACCATTGACTTTCAGGGTCAGGCGCAAGCGTGGCGAGCCTTCGGGAAACTCATCCTTGGTCACGATCCATGGCCCAAGCCCCGTAGTTTGGTCCTGGCTTTTGGCGGCGAACAGGTCCATGCCGATACCTGCCGGCCCACTACGCTGCAGGTCGCGCGCGCTGACGTCATTGCCGACGGTGTAGCCGAGCACGCAAGCCAGCGGATTTTCCAAGTCGATTTCTTCAGTGCCGATGACGGCCACCAGTTCGACTTCGTGATCGAGTTCTTCAGTCAATGGCGGAAAACGGATCGGGTCATTGGCGCCAATCAGCGCGCCATAGGCCTTGAGGAAAGCCACCGGCTGTGCCGGCGCCTGCAATCCGAATTCCACCAGGTGCTTGGCGTAATTGGCACCGGCCACGACCACCCGATTGATCGGTTCAATCGGGGGCAGCAGGCGCACCTTCGACAACGGCAGCGATGGCCCGGCAAAACGCACCGAGCTGATACCGCGCCCGGCGGCGACTGCCGGGGCCCAATCCTTGAAATCGCCGGAAATGGGTGTCACCTGATCCTGCGCGACATCCACCACAGCCCAAAAGACGCCGGTAGAAAAATACTCACAACGCGCCAGTTTCATCAGCCACCTACCTTGCCCAACTTGGCAGGATCCAGGTGCAGCAAGCGGCATGCGTTTTCATAACGGATCTTGCGCATGTCCGCATCGGACAGCTGCAAGCCGTGGGTCAGATCGTGACGTACGGCATCGCTGCCGCCGAAGTTGCTGCCGTACAGCACATGGTCCGCACCGATGATGTCGACCAGGGCCTGGCGCATCGGCACTTCATGCAGTTCTACGTCGAAGTAGAAATTCTTCATGTACTCGAGCAGTGGCTTCTTGTTGTATTTGACGTCGAGGTTTTCATTGGTCTTGGCCAGGCGACCGAGCTGGTACGGGACATAGCCGCCGCCGTGGGTGATGTACACCTTGAGATCAGGGAAGCGATCGAGCACGCCGCCGCAAATCAGGTTCCAGAAGCAACGGGTTTCGTCGTACTGCATGCCGACGATAGCGGTAGTTTCGTAGCGGTCGTCGTTAGCGTTCTTGCCCCAGGTAACGGACTGGTTATAGCCGTGTACAAAAATCGGCAGATCCAGGTCACAGAGGGTTTTCCACACCACATCAAGTTCCGGCGAATCGAATTCCAGACCGCCGAAGTTGGCGCCGCCAGCGACCAGGCCCTTGGCGCCCAGCTCTGTGCAAGCGTGACGTATTTCAGCCGCCGCAGCTTCTGGTGCATTGAGCGGTGCATGAGCCCAGAACATCAGGCGATCAGGGGCTGCGGAGCAGTATTCGGCCAGTGTGTTGTTGACGGTGCGGGCGAACGGGACAGCAAATTCGGCTTCAGTCCAGTACATGTAGCAATGGGACGGGACGGAAACCACCTGCAGGTTCTGTCCAGCCGCATCCATACCGGCCAGGCGCACTTTCGGATCAGCCCAGCGCGCAAAATATTCTTCAAGCTTGGGCCCTTTGCCGGAGCGCACGGCTGCCTTTCGCTCTGGCGATCCGAGGCCAAGAATCCAATCACCTACACGCAGCTTGATATCGCCGTCGGCGTGTTGCTCGAAGAACGGCCCCCAATGAGGGTGCTGGTTGTAATAGCCAGGGTGGGGAGCGTGGGCGTGTAGATCGATAAGCATGTCTGGGTACCTCGAAGTTGGCACTTTTATTGGTTATTGGCGCGGCGCCTTCGCTGGACCAGCATCAATCTGCTGCGCAAAGAGCAAGCCGAAGGGCTCACCGCTAAGACCAGAGCTTAAATTTAAATTGAGCAGAAATCAAAAATCTGTTCAATTTATTTTCTAGGCGCGTGAAGAAGCCCGCCCCAGAGCCTTCGAGCAAAGTTAAAAAACACCTTTGATGGTTACAAAAACAGAGCCAGGCAGGAAAACGCGTGATGTACAGGCGAGAGAAAAATACCGCGCACAAACACGAAGCCCCCGATAAACGGGGGCTTTAGCGCTAGAGAAGCGTAGAGGCTGGAGGTCAGCGGCGGGTTCGTGAGGTGGAGCCCATGATCAATGCGCCCAGGAGTTTTTTCACCCGCACCGGAAACAATCGCCGCCCCGCCGCTTCCGGCACCAGGATTTCGCTCAACACGTAACGAATGATCATTTCGCAGATCAGCTCACGGTCAAGGCGTACCCCGAGGCGCTCGTCCCAATCGTCGAACACGATGCCCAGGCCATCCTGAAAGCGCACGATCGAATCATGGAAAATCCGCCGAAAGAAGCCCAGTGCGTAGTCAGGTGCAACCACCAGCAACCGACGGGCTCGACTCTGCTCAAGGTAGTTGTCGAGATAGGCAAACAGCGCGTTGAGGCGTGCTTCCGGGTCGCTGATATGGCCCAGCTCCTGGGACAGCGAACTGTGGAAACTTTCGCGTTTATGCCGGGAAAAGGTGTCGAGCAAGTCTTCCTGGGAGGCGAAATAGCGATAGAAGGTACCGCGCGAAACACCCGCCACCTGGCACACATCCAGGATCGAAATGCGATCCGCACCCGACATCAGCACCACTTCTTCAGTGGCTTTAAGAATGTTGGCAATGGTCTCTTCCGAACGGCGGTTCGGCTTGACCTTGGTGCCTACCACGCCATTGGCGGCGGTACGTCGCTCCACCGGTTTTACCGGAGCCGCTCCTGCATCAGGCAGCGATTTTTTTTTCGTTTTGGAGGCCGGCGTCGGCGCTTCTGCTTTCTGGGATGCGGCTTTTGGCATGGATTGACGGGCTCATTGAGAGTAAAGATAGGTCAACACTAGCACAGGATCTGTGCATAAATAAGATTTCATGTTCAACTTATTGCTAAAGACATTTTCATATTTTGTATTTAGAATCAAATTCTCTCATCAAAATAAAATCAGGCAAACCAGCAGCTTTAGGCGCCTAAAAGGAGAATATTCATGGGCAGCAGTGGCAATCCAGAAACCTGGGCAGTGGGAGAACGAGACACTGTCATCGAAGCGCTAAGTCGTGCAGTAGCAAGGCATCCAGACAAGATTTTGTTGGATTTCAGCGGCGAGTTATACACTTATGCTCAGGTTGACTCACTCTCGACCAAGATGGCCAACGCACTCGCTACCTTGGGCGTGAAAGCCGGTGAAACCGTGCTGACCATGCTCGATAACAACATCGACGCTGTCACCACCTGGTTGGCCATCAACAAGCTATGCGCCGTGAGCGTGCCGATCAACACCGCGCTCAAGGGCGAGTTTCTGCGTCACCAGATCGCCGATACCGGAACTTGCGTGGTGATTTGCGAAGCAGCCTACCTGCCACGCATCACACCGCTCGCCGAACAACTGCAGGACGTCCAGCACATCCTTCACCGAGGCACGGTCGATGTGCTCCCCGATTGCCGAATTCGCATTGCGCCACTGGACGAATGGCGTGGCCATGACGCCACACCCCTCGCCACAAAACCGCAACCTTCAGACCTTGCCTGCCTGATCTACACCTCAGGCACCACAGGTCCTTCTAAGGGTTGCATGATCAGCTACAACTTCATGTGCAACCTGGCACGCCTGCAATTGCGGGCCGGTCCCGCCAGTGCCGATGACGTGACCATCACGCCATTGCCGCTGTTCCACATGAATGCGCTGTGCGTATCGATCATCGCCAGTATCCTGGTGGGCGCACGCGCTGCCATCCTCCCGCGCTTCTCCGTTTCGAATTTCTGGCAGGAAGTGGAACGCTCCGGCGCTACCATCGCCTCGATCCTGGGTGGCATGGGCGGTCTCCTCGCCCAGGCGCCAGATAACGAAGCAATGCTGCGTTGCGTCGGGCAGATCCATACCGCTCGAGGCAACCCCTACACCGAAGAAACCAAAAAGATCTGGCGCGAGCGTTTCGGTACCAAGCTGGTGGGCGGCAATGGCTACGGCCTCACCGAAGCCTGCGTTATCACCTCATTGGCCGCCGGCGAGTACGCCGCGCCGGGCTCCTCGGGAAAACGCATTGCGGATTTCGATGTACGCATCGTCGACGACCTCGACCAGGAAGTGGCGCCGAACAGCGCCGGCGAAATCGTGGTCCGTCCTCTGCGTCCGGACATCATGTTCCAGGGCTACTGGCGCCGTCCGGAAGACACCCAGAAGCTGATGCGCAACATGTGGTTCCACACTGGTGACATTGGCAAGTTCGATGACGATGGCTTTTTCTACTTCGTCGACCGCAAGAAGGATTACCTGCGCCGCCGGGGCGAAAACATTTCCAGCTTTGAAATGGAAGCAGCCTTTGCTGTTCACCCGGCATTGGCCGAGGTCGCGGTACATGCGGTGCCATCGGATAAAGGCGAGGACGATGTGAAAGTCACAGCGGTGCTGCATGAAGGCGTGACCCTGGATCCGGAGCAGCTGTTCCATTGGGCCACTGAATCGGTGCCTTACTATGCCCTGCCCCGCTATATCGAATTTCGCGGCAGCTTACCGAAGAATCCGCAGGGTCGGGTGTTGAAGTATTTGCTGCGCGATGAAGGTAAAACTGCGACCACTTGGGATCTGGAAACCACGTCGATCGTGGTGTCCAAAAAGTAATCGTTTCAATGGCCTCGGCCATGCAGCGCTGAAAGCCCGCTTCAAAGCGGGTTTTCTCGTTTCCGGCAGTGGGCTGTGCAGATTTTATTTACCAGCGATGGCGTCATCGCGCCCACTACCGGATCGCCAGCAAGCCGGCCCCTACAGATCTGGGTCGTTCACAACATTCCGAAACGCCATACCCTGTAGGAGCCGGCTTGCTGGCGATGGCGTCGTCACATTCGCCATCGCTCTACCAGCAAGCTGACCATTCAACCGCTGAAATCAATATTCGCGCACGGGAATACCTTTAGGCCGGGAGTTATAACCCGGCAGATGCAGGCCTCCGTCGACGTGAATGGTTTCGCCGGTGATGAAACGCGACATCTCGGACGCGAGGAATACCACCACTGGGCCGATGTCGGCTTCAGGCTCGCCACAGCGGCCCAGTGGGCGCATGGAAGCCGACATCTCGGCAAAGCCGGGGTTCTCTGCGGCGAGCTTGTGGAACGTGGCGCCCATGGCCGTGGGGGCGATGGCGTTGGTGCGGATGTTGAACCGCCCCCACTCGGATGCAGCGCTACGGGTCAGCCCGACAATCGCCGACTTCGCCGTGTTGTAGTCGCCATGCAACCAGGCACCGATTTCGATATCGATAGAGTAGAAGTTGATGATCTTGCCACCACCGCGCGCCTTCATATGAGGCAGCGCGGCCTTCATCGCCCACCAGGCAGCCCACACTGTAGAGCCGAGCGTTTGCTCCAGCATGGCATCGGTTTTTTCTTCCAGGAGTACATTGGGGGTGGGCGCAAAGGCGTTGTTGACCAGGATGTCCAACCCCCCGAATTGATCGACGGCCAATTGCACGGCGGCCTCGATGTCCGTTTTGCTGCACACGTCAGTCTTGATGAATACAGCCTGGCCACCTAACGCTTTCAGTTCGGCGACCACCGCCTCTCCACTGGCGACATCCAGTTCGGCAACCACCACGGCAGCACCCTCTTTGGCAAAGTTCAGCGCAATACCGCGCCCAATTCCGCCGCCTGCACCGGTAATCAGCGCAACCTGTTCATTTAGCAGTGCCATAGCCACTCCGTTTTTTGTTTTTTTGTGAACATTATTGGTTATAGTGTCTAAATATAGCGTATTTCTTCAGGCTAAACAGTACTGGAACAAGGATATTGAGGATGACTGTATTTCGTCGGCGCGTAGACATCATTGCTCACCATGTCGATG
Source organism: Pseudomonas sp. V98_8 (assembly GCF_029967975.1). Lineage (NCBI taxonomy): Bacteria > Pseudomonadati > Pseudomonadota > Gammaproteobacteria > Pseudomonadales > Pseudomonadaceae > Pseudomonas > Pseudomonas sp. V98_8. The sequence continues at coordinate 169,538 of NZ_JASCAE010000002.1, read as the reverse complement.
GCTCAGGTGAGGTCCGCGCGGCTCTGGAAGACGACTTTCACCACTTCCGTGTATGGGTTCGCCACCACGAAGGCGAAGTGACTGCCATCGGCGGTGAAGCGCTGCGCTACCCCTTTTCCCTGTGCCCGCAGGCTTGCGGCCCATTACAGCTGTTGCTAGGCATGAAACTGGACCGGATAGCCCACTCAGTCACCCGGCAGACCGACGCCAGCCATCAATGCACCCACCTGTTTGACTTGGCGGGTCTTGCCATTGCAACTGCCGCACGCGGCACCCATCAACGACGTTATGACATCAACATCGGCCGACGCATCGCCAATCGCACCCGCGCGACCTTGATACGCGATGGTGTTGAGGATCTGGTCTGGGACGTCAACGGCACAATGATCGAAGGTCCGATGCCCTATTCCGGCATCAATCTTCGCGAAGGCATGGCTCGCTGGGCACTCAATACCCTCAAAGAAGAAGCCGCCGAAGCGGCTCTTTTACTTCGTCGCTGCACGCTCATCTCGATGGGACGCGCCTTCAACCTTGACGAGGAGATTCATGCCGCGAACACCGCGCTCTGCTACAGCCAACAACCCGAACGAGCCGAACAGGCACTGCGAATGAAGGGATCTACCCTGGATTTCACCCATGAACAACTCAGGTTGTGCGCCGAGGACCAGGATTGGCTGAGGCAAAGGCCTTAACCACGCTGCTCCTGGCGCAAGAGCTACGCGCTCGACACCCGCAAGGCCCGACGATCCGGGTGTGCCCCGGACCGCCGACCACGGCTTAGAGGAAGACCGCCAGATTGGGCGTTCCGAGCACCGCCTGGTCAAGGATGACTTCACGCCGGGAAAGCTTGAACCCCGCCTCATGCAGACGCAGCACGTCACGCCGTTCACCACTGATGATATCGACATGGTGATCGTTGAAACGGCTGCGGGTCAGCAGCAGATAACTGGTCACCACGAACTCATTGCTCTTGTCGGTTTCCTCGACAAACACGTTGGTCACCAGGCGTCGGGTACGCGAGGGAGGATCTTCCGCCCAGGCGCTTTTGCCGGACAGGCGCAAAATGCGGCCCATGATCGAACGATAGTCATCGTGGTAGTGCTGGACACTGCGCACAATGGTGGTTCTCAACTCGGACGCCACGCGAGTCTGGCGCAGCGGTACGGTGTACACCAGGTCGGTGTCCAGGCGTTCGGCCCACTCCTGCAGGCGAATCTGGTCGAGCAGCGTGGCTTCCTCGTAGAGAAAGGTCACCACATCGTTGTAGATCGGCGAGCCCACCGGCACCCGCTTGGTGCCGACTGGGGAACCCGGCTGGATATCCTCCACGCCGCGTTGTTGAACCTGAGTCATGAGTCACTCCTCACTTTTATTCTTGTGCTTGTTAATGCTGTATCCGACGGCGGCCCATGAGGGCCGCTTTCGAACCAGGCGTGACGCGCGCTTATTGCTCGTCCGGGGCAGTCATCAGTTCGTGCCAGTACAACCACCAGTGCCACTGGGTATCGTCCTTGGTAAAACCTTCATTGACGATGCCGGGGCCAGGCCAGCCCTCAGGTGCTCCGGTTTCAAAGCACGCCTGGTATTTCAGCGTGCTCTTGCGGCCCATCGCGCCTTTGGCAGCCAGGGTCATGTGCGGCCAGGTATCGGAGTCATCCTGCTCGACCATGCCCGAGGTGCCGAACAACTGGATGGTTTGCTTGAGCATCTTGTCGCGCAGTTCAGGGGATGCGTCTTTCTCGGCAAACACCCAGTTGACGAACTCCAACTTGTCCGGCCCGCGCGGCACGTAAGCGTGCAAGGTCATCGAGCCGACCACGCTGCCATCGGGCTGCGGAATGTAAACGAAGCCGAAAAGAATGTTCGGGAACATCCCACCGACTTGCGGCGGCATGCTGGTCAGCACTTTCAACTGGTCTTCCGACAAATTGCGCGCCAGCTGCTCGACCATGTCGGCAGTCATGCCCGCAGGCGGCAATGCTTGCAGTTTTTGCTGCACGGTCAGTTCGGCAGGGTCAAGGCCAGTCAGGCGCTTGATCTTGCGCGCCAGGTCGATGCAGCGCAGCGCATGGCCGTGGGGCGAGCTAATTTCGACGCCGATCATTTCCGGACTGAGATCGGCGGTTTCGCCCTCGCCCTTCTTGGCATAGTTGCCCACTTCACCGAGCCAACGGTGCAAGGTCAGCGTGTGGAAGCCATCGGCCGCCGATTGCTCGCCCGCGGTTTTCCAGTTGGCGTTGACGATAAAGCGCTGGGGTGGGCCGAGCACTTCCATGCCCTTGTCGGAACGACAGAACAGCATGTCGTAATACCACTTGGCATCGCCCAGGAACTCGTCAAACGACGGTCCTTCGATGTTCCAGGTGGCAAATACCAGACCGCCATACAAGGTGACCCGAGCCTTTTTCAGACCCAGCTCTTCCTTAGGCAGCATCTTGCCGTGCATGCATTCGCGCTCCACCGGCGAGCCGATAAAGTCGCCATTGGGGCGGAAGGCCCAGCCGTGATAGATGCATTTATGAATTTGCGTGTTGCCGCAATCGGCGGTGCTGATGCGCATGCCGCGGTGCGGGCACACGTTGAGGGTGACGAACACCTCGCCCTGCTTGCCACGGGCAACGATGACCGAATCAGACCCCATGTCACGGACCATGAAGTCTCCGGAATTGGGGATTTCCGACTCATGGCCCAGGAGCACCCAGATCTTGCCGAAGATTTTCTCCATTTCCAGTTCGTAAATTTCGCGGTCGGACAACACGCGCATTTGTACTTCACGGCTGGATGGATAGATCAGGTCCGAGACCTTGGTTCCATCAGACAATACGGGGCTTGTTCTTGTTAGCATGATTGCCTCCTAATCAGAGCGTCACGACAGTGGTCGCAACGAAATATAAGACACTTTCTTTGTTTTTGTACATAGAATTCACTTTCGACTTGTAAGTGATTTCTTCAACCATTCGTGTAACGTCAGTTCTTGCCAGTCGCGGTGCCCACCTGGGTGCGCAGCACGCCAATACCGTCGATCTCCAGCTCGACCACGTCACCGGGCTTCAAATAACGCAATTGCTCCAGCCCGCAGCCATTGCCGACCGTGCCGGAGCCGAGAAACTCTCCGGGGTACAAGGTTTCCGAGCGGGACACGTGGGCGATCACGTCCTCGAAGCTCCAGCGCATGTCGCGGGTATTGCCGCGGCCCCACTCCTCCCCGTTGACCCGGGCAACCATATTCAGGTCGTAGGGATCACCCAGTTCGTCTGCGGTCACCAGACATGGCCCCATGATGTTGGCTGTGTCGAAGTCCTTGCTCTTGGCCGGGCCGAGCATGCCGGGCATTTCCAGGGCCTGTGCGTCGCGTGCGCTCATGTCGTTGAAGATGGTGTAACCGACGATATGCGAACGGGCGGCTTCACGACTGATGTCCTTGCCGCGCTTGCCGATGTAGCAACCGAACTCCAGTTCGAAATCCATTGCCCGACTGAAGCTCGGCCACTGGAACTCATCATCGATGCCGATCACCGCGAAACGGTTGCCCTTGTAGTAGATGGGCTGCTTGTTGAAGGTCTCGATCACCCGATCATCGGCGCGAGTGTTCATCGCCTTCAAGGTCGCTTCCGGGTCTTCGGTACGCAACGCCCGGGCGCGCCGGGCCGCCGCGAAACTCTGGCGCAGGTGCAATTCGAAGCAGGAGCAATCGCGCATCTGCGGTGGCGGCTGGATCGGTGCGCGCAGCTTCACACTGGCGCGCTCCAGCACTGCCGCCGAGGGAGCCTTGGCCACCAGGGAGCGGGCCAACCCCAGCGCCGGCTCACCGGCTTCCACCAGCGACAGAATACTGCTCAGTGCCGGGGTTTCGCGGCTTTCCAGCAAGCGGTAGGCGATTTGCAGGTCGAGCACCTGTTGGTCCCGGTTGAGCAACGCACCCGCGCGATCAAAGCCCTCGGCATCGGTATAGGTCACCAGTCTCATACGCGGCCACTCACAGGAAGCAGCGCACCGGTTACCGCAGCGGCTTCGTCGGACAACAGGAACGCCACTACCGCTGCCAGCGCTTGCGGCGTTACCCAGCGGCTGCTGTCGGCATCAGGCATGTCGGCACGATTAGTGGGCGTGTCGATGATGCTGGGCAGCACGGCGTTGACCGTGACACCACGATCTTTCAGTTCTTCGGCCAGTGCTTCGGTCAACCGGGCCACACCGGCCTTGGAGGCGGCATAAGCGCCCATGCCTGCCGCGGCCTTGACCGAGGCCAGCGCGCCAATGTTGACGATGCGACCTGCGGTGGAATCCAACAGATGCGCCAGCGCCGATTGAGAACTGACCACGGCGGTACGCACGTTCATCTGGTAGAGGCGATCCCAGGTCAGCAGGTTGCCGCCCTCGACGGTCTCCCAGGCAAAACCGCCCGCGACGTTGACCAAACCATCAATGCCGCCCCAGTGCTCGGCGATCTGCTCGAACGCGGCACTGGCCGACTCGGTCGACGTCAGGTCGACACCGCCCAGGCACAGCAGGTTTTCCGTACCCAGCAAGGCGGCAGGCGCCTCGCTGCGATCCAGCAACGCAACCCGGGCGCCACGTGCCAGCAGAAATGTGCCAAGTGCGCTGCCGAGGGCTCCAAACCCGCCGGTGACGACTACCCTTTTGTCCAGTAACGACTGGGACATCGCGAAATCCTCTTGTTGTTGTTTTACGGCGCGAAGGTTCGATTCGCGCCTTCGTCGGTACAAATATATGACACTTTTATAAAATATGTTCAAATGATACCGTACGACTTCAAGTCAAATACTCACCTGCGGACCGCTGATGCCTAGAAAACTTCCTGCACTCAACGCCGACAACCGCGCTTTCTGGCAAGGCGGTAAACAGGGCGAACTGCTCATTCATCGCTGTGCGGCCTGCAGCCGGTATTTCCACCCGCCAGCACCGCTCTGTGCGCATTGCGCAAGCTTTGACGTGGCGCCAGAAGCGGTATCCGGCAAAGGCAAAGTGCTCAGCTACACCATCAACCACCAGGCCTGGACCCCCGACCTTGTGGAACCTTATGTGGTGGCAATCGTCGAGCTGGTGGAACAACCCGGCTTGCAATTTGTGAGCAACGTGGTGGGCCTGCCGGTCACGGATGTGCATATCGACATGCCGGTACGGGTCAGTTTCCTCAATGTCGAGGATGTCTGGTTGCCTCTGTTCGAGAAGGATCAGTGATGTTCGATCATCGTTATGAAAAAGACGTAGCCATCACCGGCATCGGCCAATCGGAAGTCGGCCGACCGTCGAACAAGTCAGCCATGCGCCTGACCCTCGACGCCTGCCTGGAAGCGATAGCCGACGCCGGGCTGCAACGCAGCGACATTGATGGCGTGGCCTGCTGGCCGGGTGACAACAACAATGGCGACCCGTTTTCGCCGGTCGGCCCCAGCGCACTGAAAAGCGCTCTTGGACTTAACGTCAACTGGTTCGGCGGCGGTTACGAAGGCCCCGGTCCCCTCACTGGCGTGATCAATGGTGCCATGGCGATTGCGGCGGGCCTGTGCAAGCACGTACTGGTGTTTCGCACCATCACTGAAGCGTCGGCCCGCCTGGTCAACAAGCAAGCGAGTGCTCTCACCAACAAAACCCAGGGACGCGACAGCAGCTACGCCTGGCAGTGGTTCACGCCATTTAATGTGCTATCGGCGACCAATCTGATGGCACTGTATGCCCAACGCCATTTCCATGAATATGGCACCCGACCAGAGCAGCTGGCGCAGATAGCCCTGACCTGTCGCCAGAACGCCATGCGCAACCCCAAGGCGGTGTTTCGCACGCCGATGAGCATGGAGGACTACATGGCGTCGCGGATGATTTCCACTCCGCTGCGCATGTTCGACTGCGACGTGCATTGCGATGCATCGACCGCCATCGTCCTGTCTCGCCGGGATATCGCCCAGGATCAACCCAACCAGCCGATCCGCATCGAGGCCATGGGAGCTGCATTGAACCAGCCCTGGTCCTGGGACCAGATCTCCCTGACCAAAATGGCCGCTTTCGATGTCGGCCAGATGATGTGGGCACGCACTGACTACACCCCGCAAGACGTCGACTCCGCGCAGCTGTATGACGGTTTTTCGATCTTGACCATGATTTGGCTGGAAGCCTTGGGCCTGTGCCCCGTCGGAGAAAGCGGCGCATTCGTCGAGGGTGGCTCGCGCATCGCGCTCGATGGCAGCCTGCCAATCAATACCAACGGCGGACAGCTGTCCGGTGGACGCACCCATGGCCTGGGTTACGTGCATGAAGCCTGCCTGCAACTGTGGGGCCGTGCCGAAGGGCGGCAAACCCGCGAGCACCGCGTCAGCACGGTAGCCGCAGGGGGCGGCCCGCTGGGGGGCAGCCTGCTGCTGGTCCGAGAGTAACGGCCTGGATCAGTACAGTACGCCGGCCACTTCGCTGCAGAACTCGATCAGTGCCTTGCCCAGTTCGGCAAGGCCCTCTTCATCGCGTTGCCCACGAAACATCACCGCGGAAACGGTGAAGTCGATGCTGTGGGTCGGTGAGTACACAGGCGCCGCCACAGCAAGAATCCCACCCGAGAAATACCCGTCGTCCACTGCCCAACCACGCTCGGCAGCGACCCTGACTTCCTCACGGAAAACTTCCAGCGACAGCGGCTGGGCCCAGCGAATGGTTTCGAAACTGCTCTGCACCTCAGGGTCGTCGAGGTCGATCTGAGTGGCGAACAAACGCCCGCTGGCGCCCATCAGAATCGGCAGGCGCTGACCTTCGGCCATGTCGATGCGCACATCAGTCGGGCTGGCAGCGGAGCTGACAATGACAATGCGGTCAGGGCTCATCTTGCGCCAAAGGGTGATGGTTACCCGCTGGCGCGCGGCCAGGTTCTGCAGCAGGGGCTTGGCCATCTGCACGCGGTGGCCCTGGGTGACCAGCTGTTCGACCAGGCGCGCCAGACCCAGGCCGACGGAGTAACGCTTGGACATGGCACTGAAGTCGACCACCTCCTCTTGCACCAGCGTGCGCAGGATGTTGAAGCAGGTGCTGGGATTGATCTTCAGTTGTCGGGCGATGTCCACCGAGCGTTCCGGTGTGCCCACCTGGCTGAGGTAACGCAGGATGCGGATCGCGTTGGAAACGGGCTTGACGAGTGTTGCGCCGGCTGATTTGTTGTTGTCGTTGACGTCAGTGAAGTCCATGCCCAATCCAGTCACTTTATAGTGTCGCCATTCTAGCCTGAGAATGAATCGCACCGTAAAGTTTTGTCTGGGAATTATTCGAACACTTCAGTCGGGTTGCCTGACCAGAGGCTGATGGATAAGCCGGCGGGTCTGCAGGTCCTCGCGACGAAAACGTTCGATGACAAGCTCCTGGACATGGTCCGCCTGGGTGACCCGTGTCTGCTGTCGCAAATACTCCAGCCAGGATTCAACGATAAATCGCTCGCTGTAGAGCTGCGGGTTGGCCATGTCGCGGTACAGGCGCCAGTTCTGCGCCCCGTTGCGCCGTCGCGCCTTGCCTACAGCGTACACCGCGGCCAGGAAGCCATCGCAGTCCGGCGCCGTCACCTGGTACACGATCTCGACCGACACCGGTCCATCGGCATGGGACACCGGGCTGGCCAGCTGGAGCTTGTCGGTCAACTGTACCTCGGCAAAATCTGCCTCCTGACCCAGCTCCACCCGACCGTTACGCGTCAGCACAATGCCGACCAGCAACAACAACGTCGAGAGCAGCAAGCACTGGCTCAACCCCAGATACTCGGCCAGCGCCCCCCAGATCGCGCCACCGGCGGCCATCGCGCCCATCAGGATCAATACATAGACCGACGCAACCCGTGCCCGCACCCAGTTGGCGGCATATGTCTGCACCACCGTTGAAATGGTCGCATTGACCGCCATCCAGCCAAACCCGGCGAGCAGCATCATCGCGCAGACGCCATAGCGGTTGTGGGAAAGCGCGGCGGTCAAGGTCGCGAGTGCAAAGGCAATGGCGCCGCAAACCAGCAGATGACGCATGCTCATGACGCGATACAGACGTGGCAAGTTAAGCGCCGCCAGCACCGCCCCCGCGCCAAGAAACGCCATGAGTAACCCATAACCGCCGGCGTCCATGCCCAATTCCTGCTTGGCAACCAGGGGCATCAATGCCCACAAGGCGCTGGCGCAACTGGTGAATACCAACACCTGCTTCATGGCGCTGAACAATACCGCCGAATGACGGATATAACGCAGGCCGCTGCGCATGCCTCCCGTCAGCGTTTCCGGTGGCAAGCCCACGGCGGGCGGGTTGGGTACCAGGCGAAAGAGAAAGAGCAGCACCGCGAACATGCACAGTGCGATGACCAAAAACACCGAAGTGGTATTCCAGTAGGCAATCAAGGCACCCGCCAGCGCCGGCCCCAGGGCGCGGGTGGCGTTGATGGCAATGCCGTTCAACGACACGGCCGCTGGCACCTGGTCGCGGGAAAGCACACCGACCATGGTGACCATCCACGCCGACATTCCCAAGGCACTGCCGGTGCCCAGGACGAAGGTAAACGCCAGCAATCCCCAGGTTTCCAGATGTGCGCTGTACGCCAGCCCCCACAGTACCAGCGCGGCGAACAGCATCATGCACTGGGTAATGATCAGCCAGTTGCGCCGATCCACCCGATCGGCAATCACGCCGCCCGGGAAGGCAAACAGGAACACCGGCAGGGTCACGGCGGTTTGCACCAGCGAGACCATCGCCGCAGACGTGGTCAATGTGGTCATGATCCACGCTGCGGCAACCGTCTGCATCCAGATCGCCATATTGACCACAGCGCCCGCCAGCCATAGGCCACGGAACGCTCTATTGCGAAACGGCGCCCACGCCGAACCCTCGCTCATCATCACTCCTCAGCGTCAATACCAATCAAATCAGCGGTTTACTTATCCAGCGGCTGGCCCAGTCGCCCCACCGCGCGCGCGGGGCTTAGCTGGCGTGGTGCGGCAATGGTGTTGCGCAGTCGGCCGATGCCTTCGATTTGCGCCTCGACCCGATCACCTGGCTGCAAAAAGCGCCCGCTTTCCAGACCCACGCCGTGACTGGAACCGGTAAACACCAGGTCACCCGGTCGCAGGTTGATGCGTGCATCCAGATAATTGAGCAACTCATCCAGGCTGAAAATCATCTGCCGGCTATTGTCCTGCTGGCGCAGTTCATCGTTGACGCAAAGGCGCATCTCCAACGCCGGCTGCCCCGCTACTCCCAGTTCGTCTGCCGTGACGATCCAGGGGCCCACCGGGGTGGTGCGGTCCATGGCTTTCTGGGTCAACAGGTCCAGGCGACCAATCTGCTTGCCGGCATCGCGCGCACTGATGTCATTGCCCACCGTGTATCCCAGCAGGCAGTCGCTGGCATGGGGTTCGTCCAGCAACGGCCGGCCCACGACGGCCACCAGCTCCACCTCGTAGTCGAGCTGGGTGGTCAGCGGCGAATAATCGATCTCGTCAAAAGCACCGACCAGCGCTGACTCGGGCTTCATGTACGCCAGCGGGTGCGCCGGCGCATCACTGCCCAGGCGCTTGAGGTGGCTCAGGTAATTGAGGCCCACACCAAAAACCCGACTGCCCGGTTCCAGGGGCGCAAGCAGGCGCGCAGCTGACAACGGCAACCACTCGCCAGTCAGGTCCAGGGCATCCGGCACGAGCTGCGCCCCCAGCCCGGCCCACTGGGCGAATGGCGCGTTGATCCGCCGCAGGCGATCCGTTTGCGTATCCAGCAACGCCCAGAACGCCTGCCCGGCTACCTCCACCCGCGCCAGACGCATCTCAGTGTTTGGCCAGGTAGATGGGCAGGTACTCGGCGTCGAGCACTTCTTCCGGTGTCTTGACGCTGGCACCGAGAATCGGACCGACCATTTCGTGGCCCCACAGGCTGAGTTTTTCCGGGTTCAGCTCATAGGGGTCGCCTTGCCATGGCTCGATTTCCGCAATGGTCTCGAAGGCGAATCCAGACGGATTGAAGTGATAGAACGACAGGTGCGGGTCCTGGGCATGCTGACCGAGGGTCATCATCATCGGCAGTTCGCGCTGGCGCACGATGTCGTAGGTTTCACCGACATCGCGCACATTGCGCACAAACAGCCCGACATGCTGCACGCCCATGCGTCCCGGGCCGTGGCCGTAAGCGATGTCGTGACTGGTGTGATGATTGAGCTTGGAGCGGAAGAAGCCGGTGCGCCCTTTGCCCGCGCCGGCGCCATACCAGCTGAAGCCCATGACGTTGAGCAGGAAGTCTTCCAGTTCCGGGGTGTAGTCCGGGGTGATCAGCACCACATGGCCTGCCCCACGTTCGTCGGCCAGGAAACCGCTGTGCGGACGGCCTGGCTGGAACGAGCGTGGTAGCCATTTTTGCCCGTAAAAGAGTTCGTGCTGATACCCCACAGGGTCGCGGAAGCGCACCAGCTCGCGAACACCACGCTTTTCACAGAGTTGAGCATCGCCACGGGTGAATTCGACATTGGCCGCGGCCAACTTCTTGATCCCGTCCTCGAACGCCATGCGCCCCACCGCTTCCCAGCCGATGTAGGCAATTCGGTCAACTTTGCCCGGATGAAACGCGAACCGATGACGGCGATCGTCGATTTTGAAGTACAGCGATTCAGGGTCACTTTCGGGATTCTTGCCGATACCAAAGCCCATCACCTGCGGGCCGTACTCACGCCACGCCTCGAGATTGGGGGTTTCGAAGCCCATGTATCCGATACCGATGATGTCCACGTTATTCACCTTGTTCTTGTTCGAGATGAAAGGGTGCCAATGGCCCCTGCACTGACGCCGCGCGTGTCAGACCGCGAGTAATCCGCCGTCGATGACGAAGTCGGAGCCTGTAATGAACGAAGCTTCATCCGAGGCGACGAATACCGCCATCGCCACCACTTCTTCCGGCTCGCCGGGACGGTCCATCAATACACCGTCCAGCAGCATGGCGCGCATTTTCGGGTCTTCCAGAAACGGCCGGGTACCCGGCGTGGCGACAAACCCCGGGCTTAGGCTGACCGCACGAATACCGAACGGCGCGCCTTCCACGGCCAACTGCCGGGTAAAGGAGACCACGGCGCCCTTGGCAGCCGAATGCGCGGCAATACCGGCGACTTTCGAGCCGCCCCAGGCCGCGGTAGACGACACGTTGATGATCACTCCACGCTGCTCGGCCAAGTGCTGCCAGGCGTACTTGGTGGTGTAGAACAGCAGGTCGATTTCGTTGCGCATGGTGAACTGCCAATCTTCGATCGACATCTCGCTGACCAGCCCGAAACGTGCGGCGGAAGCGTTGTTGTAGAGGACGTCGATGCGTCCGTGCTCAGCGACGGCGGCATCGACCCAGGTCCTGGCCTGTTCGTGATCGCCCAGGTCCACGGGCGCCGAGCCATACAGGGTGAACCCCTCGGCTCGCATCAAGGCTGCCGTCTCCTCGTGGCCTTCGGCGTTGAAGTCGCAGCCGACCACAATCGCCCCTTCGCGGGCAAAACGCAGCGCCGCAGCGCGGCCCTGGCCTCCGCCGGTCCCGGTAATCAATGCGACCTTGTTGTTTAAACGTCCCATCAACACATCCTCATCTGAGTGGTTATCACGTTGCGGCTTAAGCTCGCGACATTAAACGGCTTCGTCTTCAGAGGTGATGGGTTCCAGCCAGATGGCCTCTGCCGGGCAGGCGGCAGCCCCTTCGCGGGCCTCCTCCTCCAGTTCCGGCGGAACACGGGCATCGTCCATGTACACCAGGCCATCGGCATCAAGTTTGTACAGGCTGGGGCAAATGGCGGCACACAAACCATATCCACAGCAGCGGCTACGGTCGGCAACGGCTTTGAATTGCGCTTTTTCTGAACTCACTTTTTTTCTCCTTATCAGGTCCAGTCACAGCAAATTATGAACACTTATTTATTTTATGTGCAATTAATTTTTAACACGGATATGCTGGTACCGACTGCTGGACACCTGCGCTGCCAGGCAAGAGCCCAGAAGGAGGGAGCTTGCTCGCGACAGGCGCCGGAAAATCCAACAGGCATGCCGCCGGTCAGGTGCTGGCGCGAGCACGGACCGAGATCAGATTGATTCAAAGGTGGCGGCAACGCAGGAAATTCGTTTGTCCATGAGTCAGATAGCAGTGCTGGACAAAGCGGAAATCCTGATTTTATTCTGAATAAAAAACCAGATTCTGTTCAAAGAATCTGCTGGCGATGGTCCACAGGACCATCCAAAACAGTGCTTGGCTCAACAAAACCTATAAGGAAGCCAACTCCATGCCCCCGTCTAAAAACGAAGCAGCGATTGATCTTCACGAATTCCGCCAAAGCTGGAAAATCCTGATATTGGCCGTCGCCGGTGTGGCCATCAGCATCAACGCCGCCCTGCTCTACGGCTTCGGCACCTTGGTCGTACCGCTGGGCGACGCTTTTGGCTGGAGTAAAAGCGAACTGCAGGCGTGCATCACCTTCCTGTTTGGTGGTGCCGTGGTCTCCTTGCAACTGGTGGGCTGGTTCAACTTGCGCTACGGGATGAAGCGCGTCACGGTTATTTCCCTGCTGTTGTTGTCGCTCGGCTACCTGGCGACCACTCAACTGACTCAATCGATCTGGTCGATGTACATTGCCTTCGCGCTGCTGCCCATCGTCGGCATGGGCGCCCTAGCGGTCACATGGACGCAATTGATCAGCCTGTGGTTCGACAAAAATCGTGGCCTGGCGCTGGCCATCGGGCTGTCCGGTACGGGCGTCACCGCCGCCACCATTCCCCGCCTGATGGCGTGGGGTATTGAACAATGGGACTGGCGTGCGGCCTTCGTGATTCTCGCGCTACTCAACCTGTTGGTGTTGCTGCCACTGATTCTGCTGTGGTTCAAGCTCCCCGTTGCACAAGGCAAGCGTGATGACGGCAGTGCGCTGGAGCAATTGCCCGGCATGGGCTTTCGGGAAGGCATGGGTTCGCTGAAATTCTGGACCTGCAACCTGGCACTCGGCCTGGTGATTTCTTCGATTGTCGGCATGGTCACCAGCACCGTGCCCATGCTGCAAGCCAGAGGTTTGTCCGCTGCGCAAGCCGCCACCATCTTCAGTGGTTTTGGTATCTCGCTGATCTTCGGCCGCATGTTGATCGGTTACCTGCTCGACCGGCTGTGGCCGCCAGCGGTGTCCGCGCTCAGCCTGGTGCTGCCCGCCGTCGGGTGTTTCATCTACCTGAGCCCGACCAACGAATTCGCCCCCCTGCTGCTGGCGGCCGTACTGGTCGGGTTTGGCGCCGGTGCAGAATTCGACATAGCCGCGTTCCTGATTGCCCGCTACTTTGGTTTGCGCGAGTACGGCCGTCTGTTTGGCGTCCATCAGGGTTTGAACACCGTAGCCTCGGCGCTGGCGCCGCTGCTTTTCGCCTACCTGCTGGCACGCACCGGTTCCTATACCGCGATGCTGGTTTACAGCGCCGCTTGCTGCCTGATCGGCCCTTTGCTGTTACTGACCCTGGGGCGAGTGCCGCGCTTCAACGCACAAACAGTTCCAAGTCAATCCTGAGTCCCCCAACAAGAATCGGAGCAGAACATGCCCACATTGACGTTTATCGAACACAACGGCACCGCCCATCAGGTCAAAGGCGACATCGGCCAATCGGTGATGCAGGCCGCTACCTTCGCCTCGGTGCCGGGCATTCCTGCCGATTGCGGGGGTGCCTGCAGCTGCGCCACCTGCCATGCCTATGTCGACGAGGCCTGGCTGAGCACAGTGCAAGCGCCGGAAGGCATGGAAAACGACATGCTCGAGTACGCCTTCGAACGCCGTGACAACAGCCGCCTGAGCTGTCAGTTGATCATCAGCCAAGAGATGGACGGCATGGTTCTGCACCTGCCGTCGTCGCAATTCTGAATGCGCTTGAAGGAGTTTCCATGACCCTCGCCTCAGTCGTTATCGTCGGTGCTGGCCAGGCCGGTTTTCAGGTCGCTGCCTCCTTGCGTCAGGAAGGCTATGACGGGCGCATTACCCTGATTGGCGATGAGCCAGGCCTGCCGTACCAGCGCCCACCCTTATCCAAGGCCTACCTTCTGGGCAAGATCCAGGAGACCAACCTGCTGTTCCGGCCAGCCGAGTTTTATGCGACCCAACGCATTGAACTGTTGCACGACCAGGCGACGGCCATTGACCGTGTGAACCGTCGCGTGGTGCTGGCCAGCGGTGATGCGATCAACTATGACCATCTGGTCCTGGCCACCGGGGCGCACAACCGCCCGCTGCCGGTGCCAGGCGCTGAGCTGCCGCAAGTATTCGGCATCAAGACCAAAGCCGATGCCGATGCCCTGGCACCGCTGGCGAAAGCCGCGCGCAACGTGGTGGTGATTGGCGCGGGTTTCATCGGCCTGGAGTTCGCCGCAGTGGCAGCCGCGCTGGGCGCTAACGTGCATGTGCTGGAGCTGGCTGAGCGGCCGATGGCGCGTGCGGTGTCCAGGGAGATGTCCGAGCTGTTCCGCCAGGCTCATGAACAGTGGGGTGTGCATTTTGACTTTCGCCAGGGCTTGAGCCGCATCGATGGCGACAACGGCAAGGTCTGCGCCGTGCAAACCGCTGACGGGCGCGTCCTGCCCGCCGACCTCGTGGTGTTTGGTATCGGTGTGATCCCCAACGCGCAATTGGCAACCGAAGCGGACCTGGCCATCGAGAACGGCATCAAAGTCGACGCCAACCTGCTCACTTGCGACCCGCGAATTTCCGCGCTGGGCGATGTCGCCAGTTTCCCTTGCCTGCAAAACGACGAACAGCATACCCGCCTCGAGTCGGTGCAGAACGCCATCGACCAGGCCCGCGCCGTGGCCGCCAGGTTGATGGGCAAGCCGGCGCCCTACAGCGCCCTGCCCTGGTTCTGGACCGATCAGGGCGACCTGAAGCTGCAGATTGCCGGACTCTCCCACGGCTACGACAGCACGGTGGTCCTGGGTTCTGCCAAGGACAAGCAGCTTTCCGTGCTGTGTTTCCGCAATGATCGACTGGTGGCCGTGGAGTCCTGCAATCGCATGGGCGATCACATGGCCGCGCGCAAGATCCTTGCCCGGGCGCCGAAACTGACGGCCGCCGAAGCCGCCGCCGACGGTTTCGACCTGAAAGCCTGGGAAGCGGCCAACCGCGACTGAGCGCGCATGGCCCCGTAAATCCGATGCCGCGCCCGCCTCCAGGCTGACGCGGCATTTTTTTTGCACAACGACTGGAGCAATGCAATGAACAAAGTCTGGTTTGTTACCGGTGCGGCCCGAGGCCTGGGTGCCGCCATTGCCAAAGCCGCATTGGCTGACGGCGACCGCGTGGTGGTCACTGGCCGGCGTGTCGAACCGTTGGAAAACGTCTTCGCTGAATACGCTGAACGCGTGTTGGCAGTGGCCCTGGATGTGACCGACGAAGCCCAGGCGCTTGCTGCCGTAGAGGCTGCTGTCGCGCGTTTTGGCCAAATCGATGTGCTGGTCAACAATGCCGGCTATGGCCAACTGGCGCCCTTTGAAGACAATTTCGCCAGCGAAGCCGACAAGCAGTTCGCAACCAACGTGTTTGGCGTGTTCAACGTATGCCGCGCCGTGTTGCCGGTGATGCGCCGGCAACGCAATGGTCACGTTTTCAACGTGTCATCGATGGGCGGTGTGGTGGGGATGGGCGGCGCGGCGTTGTACTGCTCGTCAAAATTTGCCGTTGAAGGTTTTTCCGAATCCCTGGCCCTGGAAGTGGCTCAATTCGGCATCAAGGTCACGCTGGTGGAGCCGGGTGTTTTCCGTACCGACTTTCTCGACCCCAGTTCTGCAGTCTTCGGTACACGCGCGCTTGAGGACTACGCCGCATTCACCGCCAAGGTCAAAGGCGCCTCGGCCGCCTACAACCACCAGCAAACCGGCAATCCGGCGAAACTGGGGGACGCGTTGGTGTTCCTGGCCAGCAGTGAACATCCGCCGTTGCGTTACCTGGCAGGCTCTGACGCCTATCAGCAAGTCAGCAACAAGCTCAACACCATGCTCGCGGAAATCGAACGGTGGCGACAGCTGTCCTGTTCCACCGACGGCCTATAGGCCGCCAGTGCGCACAGCCTTTTGACAAGGCTGTGCGTCCCCCCATTACTGATTGATGAAGTAACGCACGAACAGCTTCCCTTCTTCGAACCGATACAACTCGATCGTCTCGATGCCACCTTCCTGCTCGCGAAAGGCATTGAGGTGATGACACGCGGCTTCATCGCCGTTGACGATGCACTGGCGCACCTCGACGCGAATCTTCGGTTGCTGTTGCGCCCACATGCCTTCCAGGACCTGCCAGGCATCGTGCTGTGGTTTGCCTACGTATTCGATACTCAAGCCATTGGCCGAAACGCTGCGGTAATGGGCGAAAAAGCCCTCTTTGTCGCCTCTGTTCCAGCAGTCGATCTGACCGTGCAGGAAGTGCTCGATTGTGTGTTTGTCCATACTCATCTGTTGTTCATCCTCGGGTAGGGGTCAGGCATGCTGCCGTTGCTGCAAGTTTCGCTGACGTGCCAGAAATGCCGGCTCCATCTTCAGCCACAGCAGAATGCCCGGGCCGATGATCGCGCAGCAGAAACAGCACACCAGCACCGCGAAATAGCTGCCGTATACGTCGTAAAGATGACCGAACAGCATGGGCACCAACCCGGAAACGATGGTGATCAGGCACAGGTGCAAGCCAAAGATCCGCGCGTAGTCCTTCAAGCCGAAATAGCGGGCCATCAGGAAGGCCGCCAGATCGAATTCAGCACCGGCACTGGCACCGATGCACAGGGTGGCAAGCACCAATAGCGGTGTGCTCTGCGCGCCGCCAAAGAGAAAGATCGCACAGCCCAATGCCGGTAGCGCCAGACTCACCGCGGCCACCAAAGAAGGTGAAAACCGGTCCAGCAGGTACCCCACCAGCAACCGCCCGCCGATGATGGAAATGCCGAACGTACTGAAAATCTGCGCGGCTTGCTGGGCGCTCAAGCCCTTGCTTTGCAGCATCGGCACCATGTTGGTGACCATTCCAACAGTCAATGACACCGACAAAATAAGAGCGACGTTAAACCCCCAGTACATCCCTGAACGCAGTGCCTGTTTGAAAGACATTCCGTTGAGCTCTGGAAGCGCCTTCTGTGCAGTCGCATCAGTGCTGACGTGCGATGCCGGCATGCGCAACCACATCAACGACAACGGCAGCGTAAACAGCAAGGGCATCGCCCCCAGGGCAATGAATCCAGCTTGCCAGCCGTAGGCGGCAATCAGCCGCGACAACAGTGGCGGCAGGATCATCGCCATCAACCCCGTACCACACAGGATCACTGCCAGCGCCAGGCCACGGTTGCGTTCGAACCAGAGGTTGACCAACTGCGTCCAGGTAATCGCAATCGTACCGGCACAGACGATCGGCATGCTGAAAAATGCCAGGTACAACCAGCCAATGGAGCCCTGGATGCGGGTAATGGCGAAGTAACCGACTATCTGCAGCACGATCGAAATAATCGCGACTCGTCGCAGGCCATAGCGGCGGTAGAGCGGGCCGACCAACTGCGTGGAGATCGCCACGCCAGCGAACAGAAAGGTGATCGAAGCCTGCAAGTCGCCACGGCTCCAGCCGAAGGCCTGTTCCAACGGAATCACCAGGGTGCCAAAGGCATACAGCAGCGCCGCGGTGATGCTGGTGCAAATGCCAAACAGCCCCAGCAGGACCACGCGCCAGCCACGTTTGAACTCGGAAAAATCATTGCCACCGTGGGCCGTGTTGTTGCGTGTCTCGGTTGTCATCAACTCACTCCCGGCGCAGGCCGCTATCGCGGATGCGCGACATGATTAATGGCCCTTGAGGATTTCTTCGACTTTGGGCAGTGCGATCATGGTGGCGCCGCCGTCCACCAACAGCGACGTGCCGGTGATATAGGAGGCTTCGTTAGAAGTGAGAAACAGCACGGCATTGGCGATGTCGGCGGACTCACCCAGGCGCCCGACCGGGAAATGTGCGGCGAGTTTATGCGGCAGTTCATTGCCCAGGGTTTCCAGCATGTGGTCGGTGCCGATCAGTCCGGGCTCGACTACGTTGACCAGGATATTCATGGCGCCGAACTCCACCGCCAGGCCGCGGGCAAAGGCGTTCATGAAGGCTTTGCTGGAGCCATAGGCAATCAGGCGTGGTGTGTACTTGCGATTGGCTTCACCGGAGGAGATGAAAATCAGCCGGCCTTTGTCCACCGCTTTGGACAGGTAGGGTGCGCTGTCCTTGGCCAGCCAGAACAGCGACTGGATATTGCTGCGCACGATGTGATCGAAGGTGTCATCGGCCATTTCGGCGATCAGCCCGTGACTGGTGTCAGCGGCGCAATGCACCACGATATCCAGAGCGCCAAAATGTTCTACGCCGCCCTGCACCATTGACTTGATCGCCTCGCGGTCGGCGATGTCGCCGCCCACCAGGCAGGCGTCACCACCAAGGGCCTTGATTTGTTCGACTGTTTCTTCGCCGTATCGAGCGGTGCGTGCCGACACCACCACTTTGGCGCCCTCGCGGGCATAGGCCAGGGCAATGGCGCGTCCCATGCCTCGTCCGGCACCGGTGACCAGGACTACTTTGTCGCGGAATTTCATCGCCGTTCCTCTTTATTGTTATTAGTGGGGCTTTTGTGGGAGCGAGCCTGCTCGCGATAAACCTGAGAGCACCGCTGGGTATCAGACTTGGCGCGTCATCGTTAACGTCCATCGCGAGCAGGCTCGCTCCCACAAGTGTTTAGAGGTCCTTGCCTGGAACGTTACGGGCCGAACCGTTACGCCGATCCGACTCGCCCCAACCCAGCCAGTGGGAAGGCTCGCGGGTATCGCCAACCCGGCGCCAGCGCCCTTCCTGTTGCGCCGTGATCGGGAAGCCGCCGACGAAGTCGATCATCTCGCCCTTCTCGTCCGGGAGAAATTCCCACTCTTCCTTGCCTTCGAGCACGATTTTCGCGGACTTCAGGAAGTAGCTGCCGTCCTTGTGCTCGGTGTGCCCTTCGATATCGGTGGTAACCCGCACCTCGCCTTTTTCATTGTTGAATATGGCGTAGCCCAGATGATCGTGACCGACCATGAAGGAACCGGTGTCCCAGGTGCCGTCTTTATAAACGGTGACAAAGGACCACCAGATCACATGCTTGTTGTTGTTCACCACCAGGTCTTTCTTGAAGTGGATGGCGCCGCCTTCAGCCATGTAGAACTGGTCCAGCGCCATGGCGCCTTTTACCGGGCGCCCCTCGCAGACTCCGGCGATGTCCCACAGCTGTGATACGTAGAAGGTGCCCCACTCCACGCCAGGCAAATACCACTGCAGCCCCGGGCCGAGCAGACGGCCTTCGAGGTGAAACAAGCCCTCTTCTTTCCAGGTCAGGCGTTCGCTGCTGGCGGTGATTTCCCAGGCATTTCCGGGTTCACCCGGTTGGCTGGCCCAGCGTGCGGTATCGCCCTCCAGGCTGTGCACTGGCAACGGTGTCAGCGCCTGCAGGGCCATTTTTTCGTGGTCCATGCGCAGGTTAACGTTGTCGACGTGGTTGTTCAGGTAGAAGAACTTGGTCGGGTTCGGCGTGCCATTGGGCGCCATCAGCGACCGCACGAATGAATAGATGTTGCCCTGCTCATCTCGCACCGAGCCGAACGGCGAGCTCTTGCTCAAATGCAGGCCGAAGAAGCCGCGCTCGGCAGACATCGAAGCGCCTGTGACCTTGTGCGGTCCTACGAGTTGCTGGAAGCCGAAATCACCGCGTTCTGGAATGGTTTTGAACGTTCTCATACTGCCCTCTATTGTTGTTATCAAGGCCTGGAAACGGATTGCAATCGTGGTTCAGTCCCAGATCACCGGGAGCGTCGATACGCCGCGCAACTGCGCGCCGCCGATCTGCGGGACGGGCTGCGTCGGGTCGAGACGCAAGTTGGGGAACAGATCAAGGATCGCGTTGACCGCGCAGTTGATCTCGACCTTGGCAACGAACTGACCGATGCACATGTGCGGGCCGAAGCCAAAACCAAACGAGGGTTTTGGCTTGCGGTCGATGTCGAAGACATCCGGGTTTTCAAAAGCGTCTTCGTCGCGGTTGGCGGACACCACCATGCACTGGACGAATGAACCCTTGGGGATCTTCACACCGTGAAATTCCACTTCCTTGGCGGTTTCGCGCACCTTGAAGGTGGCCACCGGTTCAAAACGGGTGGTTTCGTCCATCAGCTTGCCGATCAGCGATCGGTCGGCCTTGACGCGTTCGAGCAATCCGGGCGTGGTGAGCAACAAGGTCATCACCGAGCCGAACATGCGCGTTGTGGTTTCCCCGGCCGCCGGCAACAACGAGCGAGTGAAGGTGATCACTTCGTGGTCATCCAGCGTGCGCCCTTCGTACTCCGCGCGCAGCAAACGACCGACTACGTCATCGCCCTGGCTGCCCTCGGCGCGACGTTGCACCACGACCTCGGCCAGTGCGTCATAAAGACCTTTGACCGCGATGCCGGCCTGACGCCGCGCTTCGACCATTTTGCTCGGGTCGATCTGGTTGCCGCCGACAATGGCCAAGGCCCAGGCCGCATATTGTTTGTACTTGGACGGTTCATCCGAGGGAAAGCCCATCAAGGCGTACATGATGCGAATCGGCAGTTCGAGGCCGAATTTCATCAGGTCGGCTTTCTTTGCCGACAACATTGGCTGGATGTACTCCTCGCGGATCACCTGGTCGATCTGCGGGCGCCACTTGTTCACGGTCTCGGGCATGAATGCCGGCTGCAGCAAGGCGCGCACCTTGCGGTGTTCGTCACCGTCCATGGCAAGGATGATCAAGCCATCGAAAAACGCGCCGAGGCCTTCGGCAATAAAGCCGTTGGTATAGGTCGCACCATCGCGCAGAACAGCCATCACGTCCTGGTATTTGAACAAGGCGAAGGTCGGGCGAGTGCCCTGCTGGGTGCCGGCATTGGTTGGCACACCGAATTGGGTAATGAAATCACCTTCATAGATAGGCGACTTCAGCCGTTGCTCGCGGCACACCGCATGAATATCCAGGTCAGTGCCGCGATACATTTCCGATACGGCGGAATACGCGGTGGCCAGGTCCAGTGCTGCGCTTTCGTTGCTCATCAGGTTCTCCTGTCTTGTTTTTATTGCTCTTGCACACCAAGATTGCCCGGCTGCCAGTCCATGGTATGCGGTTGTGTCTGCACCGGCCCTGCGCTTCGTTTGACTCAGGGTCAAACGATGGCGACCGGGTATATGCTTCAAGGTGAAACCCCATTCAACAGAAGGAGTACGAGGTGGCGGTGAAGGCAGGAGAAGGTGGCGAACAGGGCAAACGCAATACGATGAATCGTCTGCTCGCTGCCGCGCGTGTTGAGTTCGCCAAAAAAGGCCTGGCCGGTGCGCGCGTGGAAGAAATTGCCCGGGATGCCGGGGTTACCAAGCAACTGGTCTACCACTACTACAACTCCAAGGAAGGGCTGTTTGTAGCGGTACTGGATGAATCTTCGGACAACATCATGTCCGAGCTGGTCAACCTCAGTGTTGAAGAGCTACCACCGCCCCAGGCGATGCGCACCGTGCTCAATCATTTCTTCGACCAATACCGGTTTGACCCCTTCCTCGGCAGCCTGGCGCTGGAAGGTATTCGCTACCACGATACCCACGAAACACCGCGTAACCATTTTCTTGAAATGGCACCGAAGCTGATCGCCAAGCTCGACGCGATCCTGGTCCGCGGAGCCGCCAGTGGTGATTTTCGTGCTGGCATCAACCCGCGCTTGTTGCTCGCGAGTGCCTCGCTGGTGACGACTGGCTGGTTTACCAACCGCTATTCCATGTCCGCACTTGCGGGCCTGGATACCGACTCGGCGGAAGGCATGGCTACCTGGCGCCAGTACTCGGCAGATTTTGTCCTGGCGAGTATTTCGTTGGGTGCAAAAAAAAACGCTGACAGCGTTTAACGTCTATCAGCGCGTTGCATAAATACGATCTCTTTGTGGGAGCGGGCCTGCTCGCGAAGGAACAGGCACCTCCAGGATCATCGCCGCCTGACACTCCGCCTTCGCGAGCAGGCTCGCTCCCACAGGTTTTATCTGTCGACGGCTCAGTTGCCTTTTTTACTCAGGTACTTGCTCACCCGCTTGGCCGCCAACCGCCCTGCCATGCCGTTGACGCCACCGCCCGGATGTATACCGGCGCTACCAAAATACAGACCGGCCACCGGCAAGGTGTCGCCGCCCAACCCGTACGCAGGGCGCATGGTGCTCGAACGCATGGAGGTGGTGTCGATATGCACCACGCAGCCATTGACCGTGTTCAAGCGCGCGGTAAAGTCCGGTGCGGCCTCGATGTGACGGCCAATCACCTGCCCTTCGATCCCGTCAATGTAGTCATACAGCTGTTCCTGTACCTGGTCGGCCACTCGCTCACGCAAAGCGTCCCAGCCTTCGTTAGGGTTAACCGGCATCACCGGCGGATAGATGTAGAGTACATCCTGGCCGGCTGGCGCTTGTGAGGGATCGGCTGCGCTCGGTGCGGCCACGGTGATGTAGGGCAACTTCGGTACCTCGCCTCGGGCGCAAGCCGCGAAGTTTTCCAGCACCGCCTCTTCGGTGCCGATCAACATCACCGTTTTACGCAGATCCACACCGTCGCCGCGAATGGCAGCAAAACGTGGCACGGAAATCTGCCCACGCAAGGCAAGATCCACCTTCAGTGGTCCCGAGCCCTTGCCGTTGGCTGGTGCCATGGCGATGCGGGTGAGCAGGTGTTGAGGGATTTCGCCACGGGTGACCATATCCAGCGCAGGCTTGGGGTGACAGCCGGCAATCACCGCACGGGCCATGAACTGGCGGCCATCGGTCAGTTTCACACCTTTGACCTGGCCATCCTTGGCCACGATTTCACTGACGCTGGCCGACACCAGCACCTGACCGCCCAGCTCTTCCAGACGCGCCTGCATGGCATTGCTCAACTGCTGCATGCCACCCAGGACCCGACCCACACCAAAACGATGGAGGAAACCGAGCAAGGCGTAATAGATGCCACCGCCGTCGGCGCTGATATCGCCGGCCAGACCCGTGAGTGCACACATCGCCGAAATCGTCACCGGATGCTCGAAGCGCTCACGCGCGGCCTGCAGCGCGGACCCCGTCATCAGTGCCATCAGCTCAGGCTTCAAGGCTTTGTGTTTGATCGCAGTGCCGAGCATTTTCAACTTCACGCCCAGATTGGTCTTCGCCGGATCGACACGCATCATCGGCAGCGCAATGTCGAGGAACATGTCGATGACCTTCATGAACTCAAGAAACGCCGCGGCGTCCTTGCTGCTGAGGCGGCGAATCTCGGCAGCGGTTTTTTCGCGATCACGCCAGAAAATCAGCGACTGTCCATCCGGGTGCAGGTACACATACCCCGGCGCGAGCTCCACCGATTTGAAACCGTGGCGCTCCAGCCCGAGTTCCGTCGGCACGTGGGAATGCACACGCATCGACATCATGTCCAGGGCACAGGGGTGGACCAAGTGCTGCGGAGCCTCCGGTATCAGGTAGCCCGAGGACGCCATGCCGCCAACCTTGTCCAACGCTTCGAGCACGAGCACTTTCTTGCCTTCCATGCCCAGGTAACAGCCAGCCGAAAGGCCATTGGTGCCGCCACCGACGACGATCACATCGAAGTCGGTGTTTCCCGCTTTGTGGTTCTGATTCATCACTTGCTTCCATGACGTAATTCAACCACGGCGGCGCGCGGCGGCTGTGGTGGCGAAGTACAGCCCCAGCGCACCGGACGGCGCACCGAGGCAAACGTTACATGCCGGTGCGACCCATCTGCGCGAACAACGCGCGCATCGCAACGAGGGATGGCGTGTGGCTGCTGAAACCACCGTCGGCGACCAGGGTGGTGCCGGTGACGAAGGAGGATTCGTCACTGGCCAGGAACGCCACCACATCGGCGATCTGCCGGGGTGTGCCCAGCTCGGCGGTGCAGTGGTTGTCACGCAGGATGTCGAGCAAGGGTTCAGGCATGGCGTGTTCCGAAGGCGCCAGGCCGATCTGCACAGCATTGCCCCGAATACCTTGTTTGCCGTACTGCGAGGCCACCATGCGCGGCAGCATCATCAGCCCCGCCTTGGAGGTGGCGTAGCCGGTCAGGGACATATCGCCCTGCATCCCCAGGCCCGAGGTGGCGAAGATGATCGAGCCCTTGCCGTTCTCCAGCATCACCGGAATCACATGCTTGGTGCACAACACGGCGCCACGCAGGTTGACGGCGATGGCGCGGTCCCAGGCCTGCATGTCGAGGTTGACGAAATCACGGTCCAGCTGACGTTGCTCGGCATTCAGGATCGCCGCATTGTTGTGCAGGATGTCGATTCGGCCAAAACGCTCTTTGACCTGGGCAACCATTGCCCGCACGTCGTCTTCCGAGGACACGTCGGTGGCGATCGCCAAGGCCTGATGGCCCTCGGCGAGCAACGATCGGGCCACAGCCGTGGCGCCCTCGAAATTGATATCGACCACGGCGATGCTCGCGCCATGGGAGGCCAATACCCGTGCGCACTCGGCGCCCAGACCGCCACCGGAGCCGGTGATAATGGCCACTCGTCCTGCCAGTTTTCCTGTACTCATGCCCTTATCCTTTTTGTTTTGGGGATGACGCTTCACTCACCGGTAAATCGCGGTTCGCGCCGCTCGCTGAAGGCCAGGGCCGCTTCGCGGGCGTCCTTGGTCGGGGCCAGCAAGGCGAACAGATCAAGCTCCAGGTCCAGGCCACGCTTGAGATCCATTTCCAGCGCCGCCCGCGCCGCCTGTTTGACAAAGGCCGACGCGGTGGGTGGTTTGCTGGCGATGCGCTGGGCAAAAGCCCGCACTTCTTGCACCAGGTTGGCACTGTCGCTGGCCAGGCGACTGACCAAGCCAATGCGCTGCGCTTGCTCGGCACCCACGCGGTCACCGGTGAGCAACATGTCCAGTGCCTGACCCGGTGCCACCACTCGGGAGAGTCGTTGCGTGCCGCCGCCACCGGGGATCAGGCCAAGCCCGGTTTCCGGCAGGGCGAACACCGCATCGGGTGCGGCGAAACGGATGTCACACGCCAGGACCAATTCCAGCCCGCCCCCCATGCAGTAGCCATGAATGGCGGCGATCACCGGCTTGCTGATGCCGTCCAGGGCCTCGATCCAGCGTACGTTTTCCATGCGCTGGCGAACCTGCAAGCTGGACTCCGGGCCGCGCCGTTCCTTGATATCGGCGCCGGCACAAAAGCCCCGCTCGCCTTCTCCGCGAATCACGATCACGCGAATGTCCGGGTCCTGTTGCAACAACGCCAGTGCCTGCGGCACGCCCTGGCGGATCTCATCGTTGATGGCGTTGATCTGCCGAGGCCGGGTCAGTACCACCCAACCCACCATGGCATCGCGCTCCAGGCGTACCGCATCGTTGATCAGCTCGGGAGGCTGCTGGTTTTGCGCTGTACTCATGCAGGGCACTCCTCGAACTCGAAGACCTGGCCATTGAGTTCCTGTGGATCGATCTTGATCAATGGACGACCGCCAACGGCCTCCGAGGATTCGATCCACTGGAACCGCGTGCCGCGTGCACGCAGATCTTCGGCCTTGGCAGCCAGGTCGTTGACACCGATACGGATGTAATACGGGCCTGGGCCCCAGTTGTTGACGTAATGGCCGGCGTCGGTGTTCCAGTAGGTCGCCTCGAGTACATCGAGGGTTGCACTGTTGGGCACGGTGAAGCCCATGCGCGCACGGCGGTAACCTTCGCTGCGGATGTTCTCCACCGGACCGCTCGGTTCCCAGTCGAGGTTGGTCGAGACCTTGCGCAGGGTTTCGTCGAGGTCGCGGACCAGGAAGCCACGGGCCGTGACGCGCACCATGTCGCCGGGTTTGAGATCGCGTGGTTGCACCGGTGGCAACTGGTAGGTTTCCGGCGGCATCTGCAACGGCTCGGTCGGCATGATTTCAATGCACAGGCCACCGTCCACGGATGGCTGATAGTACGGTTGCTCGGGGGTAGCCCCCAGCCACAGGCGGTCGAACGGCATTTCCGGGGTGCGCTGCGCCATGCGAAATGGCAAGCGGCGGCGCATCAGTTTGTCCACCAGCGCATCGAACTTGTCCCCGTGCAGGGCCAGCACGATGGAGTGAGTGATCATCGGCCGATGATGACCCTGGAAATCCTTCAGGCTTTCGAGAAAGTCATGGAACAACGGATCGCCAGGGTTCGGCCGATCCAGATGCCACTGCGGTTCAATGCGCGTTGGCGACACCGCCAGGGATTTGTGTACACGCAGGAAATGCGCGATGTACGGGTGATTATCGAACGCCTGGCGCCAGCGTTCGTGCTTGTAGATCCCGAGCTTGTCGACCAGCATTTCCGTCATGCCGTCCGGGTCCGGAACCATCATGTCGGCACTCATCAGTAACTCGAACATACTTCTCTCCTTGCAATTTCCAGCCTGGGCCTGTGCCCGGCTATTAGTCAGCGGGCACGCCGGGGTAAGGCGAGCTCAGTCAATGAGGGGGTCGGTGCTCCAGTTGCGGGCTTACGCGGTTCCTGCTGCGCGCGGGCGTCTTCAAGATCGAGGGTCACTCCGGCCTTGGAGTTGCCTTTGGGGTTGAGCAGGTAATGCGACAGGGCCGGGATCAACACCAGTGCACCGAGCATGTTCCAGAGGAACATGAAGGTCAGCAGGATGCCCATGTCGGCCTGGAACTTGATCGGCGACCAGGCCCAGGTGATCACCCCGGCGGCCATGGTCAGGCCCACCAGTGCGACGACACGGCCGGTGAAGTCCAGCGATCGGCGATAGGCCACCGCCAGGCTGCCGCCACGCTCCTGCACCGCCAGTTGCACACTGAGCAGGTACAGCGCGTAGTCCACACCGACACCGACCCCGACGGCGATCACCGGCAAGGTGGCCACTTTGAGGCCGATGCCCAGCCAGACCATCAGTGCTTTGCAGATTATCGTGGTCATCAGCAGCGGGATCAACGCCACCAGGGTTGCACGCCAGCTGCGGAAGGTCAGCAGGCAGAGCAAGGCCGTGGCGCCGTACACCGCCAGGTACATGGTGATGATGCCCTTCTCGACCTCGATGTTGGTGGCGGCCTCGATGCCGGCATTGCCCGCGGCCAGGAGGAATTCCACGGGTTGATCTGCGCCGGCGGCCGTGTTGTTTTCCTTGGCGAATTCTTCGGAGACCTGCAACACCCGGCTCAGGGTGTCGGCCTTGTGGTCAGCCAGATAGGCAATCATCGGGGTCACCGAGCACTGCTGGTTGGTGATCCCCGGGGCGGAAATCATCGCTGCATCCACCGCCGAGTTGGTGATCGCCTGGTCACGGCTGATGCTCAGCCATTTCGGGCTGCCTTCGGCCATGCCGGAGCTGATCATCCGCACGGTTTCGGCCAACGACTGGGTGGTTTGAACGCCTGGCGTCTGGCGCAGGCGCCAGGCCAGTTTGTCCATGCTTTGCAGCGACTGGTACAGGCGGCAGCTGTCTTCATTGGTCTTCATGATGACCACGAACTGGTCACTGGAAAGCCCGTAATGGCTGGTGATATAGGCGTTATCGCGGTTGTAGCGCGAATCCGCACGCAACTCCGGCGCACCGGGGTCCAGGTCACCGACCTTGAGATGCATCATCACCACACTGCCCGCCAGGGTCACCAGCAGCGACACGGCGATCACCGCGGTGGCCATCGGCCGTTCGGTGAAGCGGTCGAGGCCGCTCCACAGACGCCCCAGGAAACCTTTGTTTTCTGCGCCGGCCTGGTCTTTGGCGATGGCGATTCGCGCGGCTTTTTTACTGACACCGAGGTAAGACAGCGCCACCGGAATCAGCAGCAACTTGGTGAAGATCAGCACGGCGACACCGATGCTGGTGGTCAGGGCCAGGTCGCGGATCACCGGGATATCAATGATCACCAGCACGGCAAAACCAACGATATTGGTCAGCAGTGCGGTAAGGCCCGTGAGGAACAAACGGCGGAAGGTATAGCGCGCGGCAATGTATTTATGGGTGCCACGGCCAATGTCCTGAAGGATGCCGTTCATCTTCTGTGTGCCATGGGAAATGCCGATGGCAAAAATCAGGAACGGCACCAGGATCGAGTACGGGTCCAGCTCGTAGCCGAGGATTTGCATCAGGCCCAGCAGCCACACCACACCCGCCACTGCCACGCTTACCAGCAACAAGGTGCTGCGCAGGCAACGGGTGTAGAAGTACACGAACAGCCCGGCGATCAGCACGGAGGCGCCAAAGAACAGCATCACCGAATACAGGCCGTCGATCAGGTCGCCGACCAGCTTGCTGAAACCGACGATGTGGATGCCGACCTTGTCGCTTTCCAGTGAGCGAATCTGTGCTTCCAGTTGCTTGGAGAAATCCCCGTAGTCCAGTGGTTTGCCGGTTTGCGGATTGGTATCGAGCAACGGCGCGACAATCATGCTCGACTGGCTGTCGTTGGCCACCAGGTTGCCGACAATGCCGGCACGCATGATGTTGCGGCGCAGGGCCTTGATCGACTTCTCGCTGCCGTCGTAATCCGAAGGCATCACCGCACCGCCATCGATGCCCTCCTCCGTCACTTCTTTCCAGCGCACGATCGGCATCCACAGCGACTTCATCCAGGAGCGGTCGATGCCCGGGATCAGGTACAGGGTGTCGTTGACTTTCTGCAGCGCCAGCAAGTAGTCGGCGTCATAGATATCGCCGGTCTTGTTTTCCACCACCACCCGAATGCTGTTACCCAACCCCGGAAGCTGGTCTTTATAGGCCAGGTAATTCTTGATGTAGGGGCTGGAGCTGGGGATCATTTTCTCGAAGCTGGCGTTCACCTGCAGCCGTGTAGCAAAGAAGCCCAACACCACGGTGGCGAGCAAGCAGGCAACGATGACCAACATGCGATGCCGGAAAATCACCCGTTCAAACCAGCCTCCGGAGTTCTTGTCAAAGTCCTCCAGGTTGGCAATCACTGGCATCCCGCTGTTGAATTTTTGCTCGACCATTTTTTCTTTCTCGTAGGGGAATCGTGCCGACGGCGTCAGTTGGCCTGGGCGATATCGATGACCTTGGCGCCGCTAAAGCGCGTGACCACCAGGCTCCCAGCCTGATGGGTGGCACTGGCTGAATACACCTCACCCATTCGCGCATCCGCCAGCGGGGTAACTTGCAAACTCTGGCGATCAACGCTGACCAGTTGCCCACCCTGGCTCACGACGATCAAGGCGTTGCCCTGCTCGACGATGCTGACCAGACTGCTATTGAGGTTGGTTTCCACGGCCTGCCATTGCTGTCCGTCATCGCGGCTGGCGAACAGATTGCCGCGCAGCCCGTAGGCCAGCAGCAAATGATCGTAGGCACGGACGCCGAAGTAGGTGCCGGTGTAGGGCGTGTCGATTTTCACGAAACGTTGTTGCTGACGATCCAGGCGCATCAACAGCCCCTGTTCGCCGCTGATATAGAAAGTGCCCGCGTGCTGGGCCAGGCCATACAGGTGCATGCGCCGCTCATTGTCACTGCGCTCGATCCACGGCTCCCAGTTCTGGCCGTTGTCGGTGCTGTGCAGCAACAGCCCGAAGGCGCCCACGGCAAAGCCGTTGCCTTGCTCATCGAACATCACATCGAGAAAGGGTGCGGCCAATACGCCCGGGGTCGCCGAGGTACCGGCGGCCATTGCCACTTCCCTGACTACCAGGGCCGCGGATTCGTCGCCTTTTTCGGCGCGCGGACCGTAGTAGGCATTGAGCAGTGTCAACAGGCGGCGCCCGTCGAGTTGCACTTGCCAGCTGTGACCGCCATCCGTGGTGTGCAGCACCAGGGCATCGTGGCCGACGATCCAGCCATTGCGCTCATCGCGAAACCGTACCTGCACCAGATCGCCGGACACTGGGCTGTCGACCTGCTGCCAGGTGCGTCCCGCGTCGGTGGAGCGCTGGATCAATCCGTGGAGGCCGACGCTGATGAGGGCATCTCCAGCCCTGGCGACGGACAGCAAGGGCGCGGGCAGGCGCTCGTCCACCCGTTGCGCCGGCACGTCCAGCGAATCGGTGGAAGCCGTGGCTGCGCTATAAGCAGGCATCGCCAGTAACGAGCTGACACCCAAGGTCAACGCCACCGCAAGCAGTAGGCGCGACCTGGAAAAAACAACAGAAGCAGGGCAAGGGCTAATCATTATTTTTATTCCTTAACCATCGCGCATGGCAGAACCCACCTGTCCTGCCCGCCAGGCCTGATGCGCAAACCGACGGGCAGTAACAGGCGACTCACATCAGCGTTGGGTGACCCGGGCTACGATGGCTTCAGGGTTCATGTCGCGCTCGCTGAGCGGTTTGTCATAGAACTTGTAACCACCTTTGAGCCCATCGTTGAGCAACGCGTACATGCCTTTGTTGAAGTCATACACGACGTTTTTCACGTTGTAGGGAATATTCTTGTCGTAGAGCTGTACGCCACTGAGGAAGATCGAGCGATACAACGCGCCGCTCTTGTCCCAGGCGTCATACAGGCCAACGCCAAAGGTGTCTTCATCCAGGTAATAGGTGCGTTTGTTGTAGACATGGCGCATGCCCGGCTTCAACGTTGCCTCCACGACCCACACCCGATGCAGCTCCCAACGCTCGTTGGCCGGGTTGGCGTGGTGCGGCATGAACTGATCTTCCTGCTTGGTACCGAAGTAGAACTTGTAGGCGTTGTACGGGATGTACATCTCCTTTTTGCCGACCAGTTTGTAGTCGAACCGGTCCTGACTGCCGGAGAACATTTGCAGTTCGTCGAACAGCGTCACACCGCCCTGACTGGCCACGGGTGTATCAAAGGCAAACTCCGGAGCCAGCTTGACCCGACGCTGACCAGGGGAGTAGCTGAAGGAGCGACGGGCCTTGGCCAGTGGATCGAGGAAGTCGTTCAGCACCACGACTTCACCGGAACGCCGCGCCGGATAGTCATTACGCGAGAACACCCGGGCATACATCAGCGGATCACGGTCCGCCTGGGTGACCTGGTAGTACGGCGTTTCTTCGAAGGTCGCCTGTTCGGCGGTCTTGGTGATAGAACCATTGGCATCGACAACCCAGCTGTTCGAAGACGAGGTCGTCGAGTAGCCGGTGCCGATCTTGTAGCGCACCTGCTGGTTCCACATCACTTCGTTGCCGTTCTTTGGAATCGGGAACGGCAAGCCGCCACGGCAGGACGGATCGACCGCCAGACCGTCTTTCTGAATCGTGCAGCTGCTGGCGTTGCGCACGGTGGCATCCAGCACGGCCTGGGGATAGGCGGTCGTACGGTGGCTTGGATAAATGTCGATGTAATACGTCGGATACTTCTTGATCAGGGTCTTTTGCCCTTCACTGAGCTTGTCCGCGTACTGGTCGACGTTTTTGGCATCGATGCGAAACAGTGGCTTTTCATCCTTGAATGGATCGACCCAGAACCCGCTGTCGGGTACGAAGCCGGCCGGTGCCTTGGTCAGGCCACCGTCATAGGCAGGGATGGTGCCCTCGGCGTTGCCCGCCTTGGTCGCCCCGAATGGAGTGAGGCTTTTGCCCAGTTCGGAAGCGTCACCGCCTGCCGCCAGGGTGTAGGTCGCCATGCTCATCAGGGCAATGGTTAAGGCAAGTTGTCGTTTCATGAACACATTCTCCGATTCTTGTTTGATTTATCAGAAGGAGGTCTTGAAGGTAAATGCCAGCCAGCCGCGGTCGGTACCACCGACCGGACCGTTACCGGCTACAGTGCCGTTGGCCAGATGCTTGGGTTGGGCCTTGGTGTCTGCGTAACGCAAGCCGAACTCATAGAGTTGGGCATAAGTGGCCTTCAGGCCGACTGAGTAGGACAGCGCGCCTTCGTTACCGCCACCGGCAGTCGGGGCGTTGCCATGCAGGCCGTAGTTGACAGTCATTGGGACATCCAGGTCCCAGGAAGGCAGGACCTGAATGTACTGTGGCGTGTAGTTGACGGCAACTGCGTAGTAATTCTTCGACGAGCAACCATCGGACTCATCGCCGGAGCCGGGGCTGCGAGGGTTTCTCGCATCGGTACAAGCATTCTCGCCAACCCCTTTGTACAACTCTTCGTGCTCGGTCACCCGATCCAGATGGCTGTAGGCGAATTCACCAACCAGCGTGCCGTTGTTCGAAATAAAGTTACGCGGCACGCCGTAAACAGCGTTGGCAATAAAGTGGATGGTGTCACCGCGAGGACCTTCATCGTCCAGGGCACTGACGCCGGTGGCATTCAATGCGCCGTTCATCCGATAGGACAATTCGGTACCGACCGCCACAGTGTTGAAGACCCGGGCGAAGCTGAGGCCCGCGAGCTTCACGCCACGTGGGTAAATCACCCGATAGGAGCCCGCTGCTGCTTTGATTTCCGGGGCCAGCCAAGGCTGGTAATCGTCGAACTGACGGTAGTAGGCGCCGAAGGTCGATTCGATTTCTTCGACGTTGAGTTTGCCCATCACGCCCCAGTTCTTGCCATCACGCCCGAATTTCGAATCCTGACGTTGCAGGGTCGAGCCGTTGGCGGCCAACGGTAGCTGGTCCGGGCCTTCAAACAATGGGTCGGCACCACCAAAATACGTGCCCCCGTAAGGTATGCGGGTGGGTTCCCATTCGTAGAAATACTGAGCGGCAACAGAGAGATGGTCGGTGAGTTGCGCCTTGGCCGATATTTGCCCGACTGGCAGGAACACTTCCTTGGTTTCGATACCAGGACTGGTCGAGGCTTTCACGCCATCACTTGGCGCCTGGGAATAAGACACGGCATGCGCGCCGATGAGCAGGCCCTCACCCCAGTAGTTGGTGTGGCGACCGGCTTTCACGTTGACCGGTATTTCGCCGACGTTGAAGTTTTTCCAGAGGAACGCATCGAGAATTTCGCCCGAAGGACCGTTCATGTAGCGGTCCACTTCACCGCTGTACTTGTTGTTGTGGTAGCTGGTCGCGAAGCCTGGAATGTTGCTGTGGACTTCGTCGTCATCGTAGGCCTGGTCATACCAGCCGGCAGCGCTGAGACGAGCGCCCCAATCGTTGAGATAGGAAAAGTCGAATTCACTCAACACATCGAGGCGATTTGTCACAATTTCGTTTTTATCGAACTTGCCGTCCGACTCGTCATAGTTCGGCGTATTCATGATGTGGCTGTCTTGACTGTCGGTCCGCATCCCCAGGTTGTAACGGACCGTGTTGTCCCAACGCACGCGGTAGTCTGGGTTCGACATGTCGAACGAGGCCGCCATCAAACCCTGTGCACTGCCAACCATCAACAGTGTCAGAGCACCTTGAGTCAGCACCCGCCGACCCTGTTTGGTCTTCTCTTTCATACACACTACCTTTTATTTTTATTTTCAGTCGTTAAGTGCATTCAAACAGTCATTCCAGCGATCTGCGAAACCCCACAGGATCGTTGCAAGTCCCGCCTGGACAGTCCGCTCAAGAGGTCTGGCACGCATCCAGGACTACTTTCCTCCTCAGCTGAAAGCCACCGTAACGGATCGCAATGGAAAATTCCACATAAAGATTGCAGTTCTCTATACAGAATTTCGGTCTCGATTCCTTGGCTATCTGTTTCAGCCAACGGTGTCGCCAAGGACAATACTGCACACAAAACACATAAACGTTCAAATAATCTTTGACGATTGACCTCTTTGGGCTTTCAATAGCCCGGGCACACCCCCTGAATACGGGGCGTTCGGCAGGAAACCCGCAAATGAACCGGCAGAAAAAAAACAAAAGGAGCCAGCATGAACATTGATTTGAGTGCAAAGCGCGTGATCATCACGGGCGCTTCCCGGGGCATCGGCCTGGCCATCGCCCGCGCTTTCGCGGCTGAAGGGGCGCGGGTAGCCATTTGCGCCCGCAGTGAGGCAGCCGTGCGCGAGGTCGGTGCGCAGCTCGCGGAGCACGCCCAGGCAGTCATTGCCCGGGCGGTTGACGTGACCGACAGCGAGGGAGTCAAGGCTTTCGTCGCCGAAGTTGCACACGCCTGGGGCGGTGTCGATGTGCTGGTCAACAATGCGGGTCAAGGACGCGGCGGCAATCTCGATACCCTGACCCCGGAGGCCATCCTCGAACATGCCAACATCCTGCAGATGGGGCATTTTCGTTTCGTCCAGGCCGTGGTGCCGTTCATGCGTGAACAACGCTGGGGGCGAATCATCGAAATCAACGCCCTGGCCGGCGCGATTCCGACGCCAGACGGCATTCCCTCGGTGATCAACCGCGCGTCATGCATCGCCCTCTCCCGCTCGCTGGGCATGTCCCTGCCCAAGGACAATATCCTGGTCAACAGCCTGAACATGGGCTGGATCGATACTGGCCAGTGGGACCGCCATTACAAAGAGATGGGGCCTGGGGTCAGTCGCGAGGAGTTCGACGCCATGGTGATGAAAGTCGTGCCGCTCGGACGCTACGGCAAGCCTGAAGACGTTGCCGGCATGGCGCTGTTCCTGGCCAGCGAATATGCCAGCTTCATCAGCGCTGCCTCGATCGACATCGCCGGTGGCATGGGTGGGCAGATTGCTTACTTCCCGACGCTCAAGCGCGACTTTGCCGCTGCCATTGCCGCGCGTAACGCTGCCAGCGAATAAGCCCTCGCGCAGTCCGGCCTTCACTGAGGGCCGCACATGCGGCCTGGGTCCCGGTGCGCCCAGCGCACCCTCAACATTGGCGCACTTTGATGAACCTGCTGCTGCCCGTCCTTGCCACGCTGATCTGGGCCGCCAGTACGGTGGTCAACCGCCTGTCGGTCGGGGTGATCGACCCCGCGGCCATTTCCTTCTATCGCTGGCTGACGGCGTTGCTGGTGTTGTCACCGGTGTTGTTGCCCAAGGTATGGCGCTTGCGTCGCGAGATTCGCCCTCATTTGGCCAAGCTGTGGCTGCTGGGATTGCTTGGCATGTCGCTGTACCAGTCGCTGGCGTATTTTGCGGCACACACCGTCAGCGCCACCTCCATGGGCCTGATACTGGCGACCATGCCGCTGCTCACCGTGCTGCTGGCCTTCCCGGTGCTCAATACCCGACCCACCGCGACCTTGCTGGTCGGCGCCCTGGTGTCGTTTGCCGGTCTGGCCTGGTTGCTGGCAGCAGGCGACCTGTCCTCACTCTGGCAGCACGGGGTTGGCCAGGGTGAGCTGATGATGTTGGCGGCGTCGCTGTCGTACGCGCTGTATTGCGTGCTGGTGAAGCGCTGGCAGATTCCCCTGCCGACCTGGGAAAGCCTGTATGTGCAAATTATCTGCGGCACCCTGCTGCTGGTGCCGCCCTTTGTGCTGGCCCCCTCGATCGCCCTGACCGCCAGGAACATCCCGCTGGTGCTGTTCGCTGGCCTGTTCGCCTCGGCGCTGGCACCCGGCCTGTGGATGCGCGGGCTGCAAACCCTCGGCGCGGAGAAAACCGCCGTATTAATGAACCTGGTGCCGCTGTTCACCGCGGTATTGGCGATCATGCTGCTCGGGGAGACATTGCACCTGTACCACGCGGTGGGTGGTGGCTTGATTTTGCTGGGGATCGGATTGGCGCAATGGAAACCGGCACGGGTCATGACCCGCGCCGCGACCTAGGCGACCAGCAAGGTGTCTCGCAATGCCTGCAAGCGCGCGTTGCTCAAACCACTGAAGCGCTGCAGATAGCAATCCAGGCCACCGTATTGCGCCTCGATCACCGCATAAGCGGCATTCAGGTATTCGGGCCGGGCATCCACTACCGCATCGAACGCCGCTTCACTGACTGGCTGGCCAACCATCCGGCTCACCGCATGACTCATCGCCTGCTGACGCTCTGCACTCAATTGACTGAAACGCCGCGCCGAACGCAAATAGTCAGTCATGATGTGTTCCGGCGCGACGCCAAGGGCGTGCAACAGCAGCATGACCGCCACGCCGGTGCGGTCCTTGCCCGCCGTGCAGTGAATCAGCACCGAGCCCTTGCCTGCAGAAAACAACTCGAACAGTATCGGCAACCGGGGCGCCAACATGCCCGGTAGCCGCCGATAAACTTCCAGCATCATGCCCCGTGCACCCTCCTCAACCGGGTTATCCGCCAGCATGAGGGCAATGCCTGGATCGGCCCGGACATCGCCGATGACCTCCAGGTGCCATTCCTGGATTGCGCTATCGGGCAAGCGGTTCGGGTAACGTTCACGCTCACCCGCGCTGCGTAAATCGCAGACGGTCTGCAACCCCAGGCGCTGAAGTGTCTGCCAGTCTTGAGCAGTCAGCCCATGCAACTGGTCTGCGCGCAACAGAACATCGCCACCAATGCGGCGACCACAACGGGAGGGAATGCCTTTCAAGCTGCGAAAGTTATCCGCGCCTTGCAAGCGCAAATCTTCCTGACAGGTCATGCTCAACTCTCCAGCAAGTGTTGATACGCTTGGGTCAACGGACGTGCGCCTTGCCCCAGAATCGGTGTCCGGCGCGGTTTACGGCCGTGAGTTAGCAGGCGCACAGTATCAAAATCTTCGGCGGCGGCGAAAAAACGTTCCACCATGGGCAACCCGGCCTGCCCCCAGTCATCCATGTTCGACATCCAGGTCTGCATCCCCCACACCGGCCAACGACGCAACTGTTCCCAGGCAGCGTCCTGGTCGAGCACGCCTTCGGCCCCAAGGCTGATCAACTTTTCCCGGTACACCCGCAACAATCGCTGCGCATCTGCTCGGCGCTCCGTCACGGTCAGCGCGCCGAGCATGAAATAGGCGACGTCGCGCCATGGCCGGCCACGTCGGGCCAGTTGCCAATCCAGCCAGATACGTTGCCCGTCACTGCGCAAGAAACTATTACCCTGATGGGAGTCACCATGGATCAAACAACAGGGTGAAGTCTGCTCCAGTTCAAAAGCTGCCAACTCATCGAAGGCATGGCTAAACAACTCCGGTGACTCGTACATCCATTTCGGCAGCAGCTGCTGGTACTCGGGTTTACGCAGATTGACCTTGATGTAGTTGTACATGCGCAGCAGACCGTCGCTGTCCACCGGGTTGGCCATCGACACCGGCAACCAGCGCTGCTCCTGCAACTGCGGAATGTTCCAGGTAGCAGCATGCACCGTCGCCAGTGACTCGAGCCCCTGAGCAACACCGTCCACGCCCAGGTGATCGGTGCTATGGCCAAATTGCCCGGCAGCCAGGCCAAGGTCTTCCATCATCACCACGCCCCGACCGCCACCGTCGGCGTCCCAGTCGGTGAAAAAGGTGATCGGCAATGGCGCGTCGGACCAGTCGCGCGCCAGATGATACAGGCGCGCTTCCAGCTCACAGATATCGCCACTCTCGAACCCCTCGGACCAGTTCGACTTCAGGCACACATGCGCAGGAATACCCGCGCGCTGTCCGACCTCGTTCAACTCAAGCCTGGCGCGAAATTTGGTGGTGTGCCCGTTACGGACCTCCACCGCCGTCAACGCCAGGACCTCGATGCCTGGATAACGCGGCTGCAATAGCTGCGTGAGCCAGACTGGGGAGATCTCACTCAGTTGCCGCGGCAATCGCCCGGTGCGCTGCGGGTATGGCCGCCCAGCGGCCATGTCCAGCAGGCTGTCCGTCACGGCGTCAGCACCCGGCCAGCATTGGCCGGAACCTTCAGCTTGAGCAGATCGATCGCGTTACCGCTACGAATCCGTTCACGGTCTTGAGCAGACAAACCCAGCCCTTCGGTCAGGTCACCATGGTCATAGGCGCCACCAAAGTTGGTGCCGTACAACAGACGCTCCGCGCCTACCACTTCGGCGACGCCACGGCGCAGGCCGGGCGCATGCACGTCGAGGTCGAAGTAGAAGTTCTGCATGTAATCCATCAACGGTCGCTGGTTGCGCGAGTCCGGTGCCATCGCTCGATTGAGCTCGCTCAGACGCCCCAACTGGAAAACCGCCATGCCACCGGCATGGGTGATGTAGGTTTTCAGGGTCGGAAAAACATCCAGTGCGCCACCGCAGATCAGGTACCAGAAGAACAGCGTCTCATCGACACAGTCACCCACGATCGAGGTGGTTTCGAACTTGTCGTCCGTGTGTTTTTCGCCCCAGTAGATCGACTGGTTGAAGCCATGCACCATGATCGGCACATCCAGCTGGGTGAGCTTTTCCCAGACGGGGAACAAGCGTTCATCGTGAGCTTCCAGGCCATTGAAATTGGCCCCGCCGACGCACACGCCCTTGGCGCCTAGCTGAGTCACAGCGCGTTCGATTTCTTTGGCCGCGTTCAGTGGATCCGCCAGGTTGGCGTGGCACCAGAAATCGAAGTGGTCGGGATCGACCCGGCAAAATGCCGACAGCTCGTCGTTGCACAGGCGCGCGTATTCGTTGGCGAAATCACCTGCCCAATACATGAAACAGTGGGACGGCGTGGACATCACCAGTTTGTCGACACCCCGTTCGGCCATCAACTTGCGCCGGCTGGCGTGAGTCATGCGCGCGAGGAGGTTGGCCTGCGCCTCGGCATCCGTAGCGGCTTTGGCCGGTTGCTTGGTACCGAGGGAAAAATGCCCCACGGTCAGCCCCTGCACCTTCATGAACGGTCCCCAGAACTCGTGGCGGTTAAGCATGCCCTCCGTCAGCAAGTGGGCGTGGACATCAATCAGCATGGCGTTCTCCTTGTTGTAATAAGCCAGCAGGCCGAACGCCCCATTTGTCAGGGACTTCGGGCCGGTTTGAGGGTTAACTGCATCGCCACTAATATAGACACTTTTTTGATATGTGTTCATTTTATTATTGGAGTTTCAGAAGGTTTTTGGAGTGTGCCTTGTGTGAAACGGGCCTTTGCGGATTGGAAGAACCTGTAGGAGCGAGCAAGCTCGCGATGGAGGTCCAGACAACGCGTTCATCCAGACAGGGCGCGTTATCGTTGACGTCCATCGCGAGCATGCTCGCTCCTACAGGGGTCGGGTGTCAGGCCGCCTCAAATGGATATGTACGTTAAAAGAATCCAGCAAAAAAAAAGCGGCCCTCTCAGGCCGCAAATGCGTGTCCATTCGATGCAATCAGCGTTGTGTTTCCTGAGAAACAATCGACTCGGGTTTCATATCGCGCTCGGACAATGGCGCGTCGTGCACCCGGTAGCCGCCCTTGAGGCCATCGTTGAGCAACGACCACATGCCTTTGTTGAAGTCATAACTGACGTTTTTCACCGTATACGGCAGGGTCTTGTCATATAGCTGCACGCCGCTCTGGAACAACGCGCGGTACAGCACCCCGCCCTGGTCCCAGGCGTCATACAAACCGGCACCAAAGGTGTCTTCGTCAAGGTAATAGGTGCGCTTGCTGTAGACGTGGCGTTTGCCCGGTTTCAGCGTCGCCTCCACCACCCACACCCGGTGCAGTTCCCAACGTTCGCAGGCAGGGTTGGCGTGATGCGCGGTGAATTGATCTTCCTGGCCGCAGCTGAAGTAGAACTTGTAGGCGTTATACGGAATGTACATTTCCTTGCGGCCGACCAGCTTGTAATCGAAGCGGTCCTGGCTGCCGGAGAACATTTGCAGCTCATCGAACAGGTTCACCCCGCCCTGGTTGGGTACCGGCGTGTCGTAGGCGAACTCCGGTGCCAGCTTGATGCGGCGCATGCCCGGGGTGTAGCTCCACGCGCGGCGTGGCTGGCTTTGCGGGTCGAGGAAGTCGGCGAGGATGATCAGTTGCCCGGCGCTGCGAGCCGGGTAGCTGTCGAGCGCCCAGGCACGATAGTACAACTGCGGGTCTCGATCGGACTGTTTGACCTGGTAATACGGGGCCTCCTCCATGGTGGCCGACTCGGCGGTCTTGGTCACCGAGCCGTGGGAATCCACCACCCAGCTGTTGGACGATGCCGTGGTGGTGTACCCCGAACCCTTGTAGCGCAATTGCTGGTTCCAGATGACCTCGTTGCCGTTTTGCGGCAGCGGGAACGGCAGCCCTCCGCGGCAAACCGGGTCTACCGCCAGGTTGTCCTTGGTGGCGTGACAGTTGCTGGCATTGCGCGCCGAGGCATCGAGTATCTCTTGCGGGTACGCCGCGGTGCGGTGGCTCGGGTAGATATCCAGGTAGTAGTCAGGGAACTTGCTGAGCAGCATTTTTTGCCCGCCGCTCAGCTTGTCGGCGTATTGCTCCATGTTCTTGGAGTTGATACGCAGCAGTGGTTTTTCATCCTTGAACGGGTCGGCCCAGAATCCACTGTCTGGCTTGAAGCCTGGCGGGATTTGCCTCAGGCCACCTGTGTACGGTGGGATGCTGCCATCGGCGTTGCCCGCGATGATCGCGCCGAAGGGCGTCAGGGTTTTACCAATTTGGGCAACCTGGTCGGCCGGGGCCGCAGCCTGGCTGCAGGTGGCGATGCCCAACAGCGCCACCGCCCATGCAAATTGTCCTTTCATAATCAGGTACTCCGTTTCTTGGCGTATTTAGATGGAGGTTTTGAAAGTGAAGGCCAGCCAGCCTCGGTCGGTTCCGCCCACGGCGCCGTTGCCACCGACGGTGTCACCGGGAATGTTCTTCGACTGGGCGTCGGTGTCGGAGTAACGCAGGCCGAATTCGTAACGCTGGGCGTAGGTCATCTGCACACCGGCAGACCAGGTCAGAGCGCCTTCATTGCCACCACCGGCACTGGCGGCGTTGCCCGACAGGCCATAATTGACGGTCAACGGTACGGTCATGTCCCAGGACGGGAATATCGACAGGTATTGCGGCGTGTAGTTAACGGCAATGGCGGCATAGTCGCGGGTCGAGCAGCCGTCGTCCTTGTCCCCTGAACCCGGTGTGCCAACACGCGGGTCGACGCAATTGTTGTTGTTCTCACCCAGGTAAAGCTCTTCGTGCTCGGTCACTTTGCGCAGATGGCTATAGGCAAACTCGCCCACCAGCGTGGCGTTCTTGGCGATGAAGTTGCGCGGCACGCCATACACGGCGTTGACGACAAAGTGGTAGGTATCGCCGCGTGGCCCTTCGTTGTCAGTGGGATCGACGCCCACAGCGTTCAACGCACCGTTCTGACGATAAGAGATCTCGCTGCCTACCGACACGGTGTCGAGCACTGTGGAAAGACTCAGGCCGACGAGTTTGACGCCTCGTGGGTACACCAGGCGATAACTTGCGGTGGCGGCCGAGACTTCTGGCGCCAGCCAGGGTTGGTAGTCATCGAACTGGCGGTAGTACGCACCCAAGGTCGACTGAATCGCCTCGACGTCGTACTTGGCCATTACGCCCCAGTTGGCCGAGTCACGGCCGTACTTGGATCGCTCCCGGTTCAGGGAGAAACCTGGCGCTACCGGCAAGCGATCCGGCCCCTCGAAAAACGGGTCCGCCGCGCCGAAGTAGGTGCCGCCGTAGGGAATGCGCGTGTAGTCCCACTCATAGAAATACTGCGCAGCCAGGGTCAGGTTCTCGGTAGCCTGGGCTTTGGCGGAGATCTGCCCGATGGGCAGGAACACTTCCTTGGTTTCGATACCCGGACTGGTCACCGCCTTGGCACCATCGAGCGGCGCTTGCGAGTAGGAAATGGCGTGAGCACCAAACAGCAAGCCCTCCCCCCAATAGTTGGTATGGCGGCCGACCTTGACGTTGACTGTAGCATCGCCCAGGCGCAGGTTTTTCCAGACAAAGGCGTCGAGTATTTCCCCCGACGGGCCCTCAACGTAGCGTTTCACTTCCGAGCTGTAGCGGTCGTTGTAGTAGCTGGTCTGGAAGCCAGGGACGTTACTGTGCACATCATCGTTGTGGTACGCCTGGTCATACCAACCAGCGGCACTGAGTCGCGCGCCCCAATCCTTCTTGTAGGAAAAGTCGACTTCAGTCAGCAGGTCGAGACGGTTGGTGACAATGTCGTTCTTGTCGAACTTGCCGTCCGAT
Source organism: Pseudomonas sp. V98_8 (assembly GCF_029967975.1). Classification (NCBI taxonomy): domain Bacteria; kingdom Pseudomonadati; phylum Pseudomonadota; class Gammaproteobacteria; order Pseudomonadales; family Pseudomonadaceae; genus Pseudomonas; species Pseudomonas sp. V98_8. Next base: position 127,740 of record NZ_JASCAE010000002.1, on the reverse strand, counting down.
TCATCGTAGTTGGGGTTGTTCATGATGCGCCGGTCCTGCTCCTCCGTGCGCATGCCCAGGGTGTAGCGCAAGGTGTTGTCCCAACGCAGGTTATAGTCCGGGTTGGTCAGTTCGATGGGTGCCGCCATTGCCACGCCACCATCGCCAAATGCGAGTTTCCCCACTGCCAGCAGCACCACCGCCTGCCGGGCTCGCACGCGCCCCTTTTTACTTATTTGATTCATGCAAACCACCTTTTGTTTTTATTGTCAGTCGCGTTGTCCACGCCCCGGTTGGGGGGGCGTCCTGGTCAGCGCCCTATGGGGTAGATGATGGATTTTTCCTGGGTGAACTCTTTGAGCCAGTTGGGCCCGAACTCGCGGCCCAGCCCTGAACGCTTGAAGCCGCCGATCGGTGCATAAGGCAGGCTGCCGCTGCCGCCATTGAGGTACACGCTGCCCGCACGAATGCGCCGGGCCAGGGCGTAGGCCGTTGCGGCGTCCGCCGAGGCCACGGCGCCATTGAGACCAAAGCGCGAATCGTTGGCGATGGCCACGGCCTCGTCGTCGCTGTCGAAGCCGATCACCACCCCCACCGGCCCGAAGATTTCTTCCTGGGCAATGAGCATGTCGTTGCGCACGTCATCGAACAGGGTGATGTCGCTGAAGAAACCCTGGCGCAGATGCGCAGGGCGCCCGCCGCCACACACCAGCGTCGCCCCGGCATCGCGGCCACTGGCAATGAAATGCTCGACCTTGGCGCGCTGCGACGCGCGAATCAGCGGGCCCATCATCACGCTCGGGTCCGCTGGGTCGCCGACTTTCCATTGCCCGGCGATCGCCTTGGCGCATTGCACAAACTGCTCGCGTACCGAGTGGTGCACCACAAAGCGGGTCAGCAACGCACAGCCTTGCCCCGCATTGACCGCCAGCCCGGCGACTGCACCCAGGGCAGCGGCTTGAATGTCGGCATCGGCGCGCACGATCAAGGCCGATTTGCCACCCAGCTCCAGATGCACGCGCTTCAAAGTCGGTGCGGCCTGGCTCATGATGCTGACGCCCACCGCTTCGGAACCTGTGAACGAGACCATATCCACCCGTGGATAGCTGCTCAATAGACTGCCGACACCGATGCCGCCGGTAACAATATTGAGCACGCCCTTGGGCAAGCCGACCTCTTCGGCAATCTGACCGAACAGCAGCGCCGAGTACGGGGTAAAGGGCGAAGGCTTGAGCACCAGGGTGTTACCGGCCAGTAAGGCCGGGAACACCTTGGCCAGGTTGAGCAGAAACGGAAAGTTGTAGCCCGTGATGCCGGCCACCACGCCAATGGCCTCGCGCTCCACCGTGCCACTGCCAAGGATCATCGGCCCCGTCGGGTTGAAGGGGTTGGGATTGGCCTGCACCGGAATCTGCACGCTGTCGCTGTGCAGCGACTGCTCGATAGCCGTCAGCACGTGGCCGAGGGGCATATCGACCTGCATGGCGTAGGTCACGCCTTGCGAGCAACCGACCTCAGCGATGATCAACGCAGCGATCTGCTCGCGCTTTGCCACCAGCGCGGCATGCATGCGTCGTAGATAACCGGCACGCTCGGCCATGCTCAACCAAGGCCAGGGGCCATTGTCAAAGGCGTAACGTGCAGCGGCAATCGCCGCATCGGCGCTGTGCAGATCACCTGTCGGGGCATGACCGATCACCGCCTCGGTGGCGGGGTTGAGCACGGCTTCGCGCGGGCCGTCGACACCCACCCACGCGCCATCGATGTACAGCTTGTCCAACTGGGTAAAGGGAACACTCATGGTGCTGTAGCTCCTGAAACCTTGCCGGTGATTAGTTCTGCGGCGCGCATGGCAATCGCCATGGCCGGGGCGTTGGTATTGCCGGAAACCAGGCACGGCATCACCGAGGTGTCGACCACCCGCAATCCCTCGACGCCACGCACACGCAATTGGGGGTCGAGCACCGAGGCGCTGTCGCTGCCCATGCGACAGGTGCCGGAGACGTGGAAGGCGGTCTGGCCGTACCGGCGGAACGCGGCAAGAATCTGCTCGTCGCTTTCCACCTGCGCCCCCGGTGTCAGTTCACCGACGATGAACGGCTTGAGGACCGGCTGCGCGGCGAGACGGCGGAACCAGCGAAACAGGGCAATCGCCGAGGTGCGATCGATCTCGGCACTCAAGTAGTTGGCGTTGATCTGTGGCGGTACCGACGCATCCGTCGATTGGATACGCACCTCTCCCTGGCTCTGGGGGCGCAGGAAATAGCCGCCGATGGTCAGGCCGGGGTGCTTGTCGATTTCGACTTTGTTGCCGTCTCCGTCCATGGAGTAGAGGCTGACGCCGATTTGCGCATCCGGACGCTCCAGCTCCGGGCGGGTCTTGATGAACCCACCGGCCTCGTGGGCAGCATGGGTCATCGGCCCCTTCTTGCGCAGGAAGTACTGCGCCACCGCGCCCAGCAAACCCACCCCATGGAAGCAATGGTTGAAACTGCCCCGGGTGACCCGGTACTGCATGGCCATGTACACGTGCTCACGCAGGTTGCGACCCACCTCGGGTGCGTCTTGCACGAGCGTGATGCCCAGTGAATTCAGCAGCCTGGCCGGACCGATACCGGACAGTTGCAACAGCTTGGGCGACTCGATGGCTCCGGCGCACAACAACACCTCGCGACGCACCTGGAAGCGGGCCAGGCCGGCACGGCCACTGACGTGCACGGCGCAGGCGCGGCGTTTGCTGAACTCGATGCGTTGCACGTCGGTGCCGGTCATTACCGTCAGGTTCGGTCGTGTGCGCACCGGGTCGAGGAAGGCTTTGGCTGCACTGAAACGCTGGCCCTTCCAGGTGGTTTGCGGTTGGTAGCCAAAGCCACCCTGGCTGACCGAGTCGACATGATTGGTGTCCTCGGTACGCGCCACGCCAAGCTTGCCGGCAGCACTGATGACCGCATCGCACAGAGCATCGCCAGACGGGTGCACGGTGACCTTGAGTGGGCCACCGACACCGCGCCATTGGCTCTTGCCCAACTGGTGGTCTTCCAGGGCGACGAATTGCCGGCCCATGTCTTTCCAGCCCCAACCCGTGCAGCCTTGTGCTTCCCAGTTGTCGTAGTCGGCTGGCGCCCCCCGCACATAGACCATGCCGTTAACCGAGCTGGAACCGCCAATGGTCTTGCCCTTGAGCCACTGCTCGTCGCTCATGCCCTCGCCGCGCTTGGCCTTGTAGCTCCACACATGGGGGTTGCCGGGGTTGAGCAGTTTGCCAATGCCTCGGGGCATGGCGATCAATGGGCTGGTGTGATCCGGGCCGCTCTCGATCAGCAGGACTGAAACGGTCGAGTCTGCGGACAATCGATTGGCCAATACACAGCCCGATGACCCCGCACCAATGATGATGTAGTCGTAGGTTTCGCTCATTGTTGTTCTTCTTTTGCTGGTTGCTGTAGACCTTCGAACGCTGCGGCCCCAAAGCAGCCTTTAACGGGGTTCTGCGGTCGTATCGCGAATCTCGATCACCCGCTCTGGGCAAGCCCGGGCGCCTCGCTGGGCGAGACTCTCCTGCCCTGGCGGCACGTTGAAGCCGGTGCTGGCGATGTAGCCGTTGTCATCGAGTGGATAGAGCGCGGCGGTACGCTGTTTCGTGGGGGCCTTGATCGGGCTGTGGCTGTGGTGGGTACGCCACGTCTATCCGAACTCGGCGCAAGAGATGACCGAGACCTTCGACAGCCTGATGAACAATGGAACCTGGCCGCCGGCCAACAACGCTTGTCAGTAGCGGCGTTACGATGCGCAGGCCATGATGCCATCGACCCTGTCTACATCCCTCACAAGACAGTGCTCAATGAGCTATACCAAAATCTCCCGTACTACTTTTTTGGAGCACAGGAGATTTATCATGAATCTGAGAAATCAATCGGCGGCTCTGATGGTCACGGTGATGATGCTCGGCTGTACGCATTCAGCAAACCAGACAGTGACCATTCCTCTGCTTGCTACGCCACAGAACACCGGCGAGATTGCCAATACGACATTGGCCAAACAAGGTAATGAGACCGCCTTTACCTTCATCATCGGCGGGGTTCCAAGCGGAACCCTCAGTCCCTTGAACCTCTATACGTCAATCCATGAAGGCAGCTGCAAACAACCCGGACCGGTTGCCTACGCGATGAATGACCGGATCAACACCAGTCGCATATCCGCTATCGGTGGCTGGACCTATTCACGAAGCGCGCCTGTGGCCATGTCAGAACTGTTTTCCACTGACTACTCCGTGGTCGTGACAACCACGCCGGCCGATGGCAACGTCGATATTTTCTGCGGAGATATCAAGCAAGCAGCGAACTGAAATTGAGATACCTCCCCTGAATACTGTCGTCGACGAAGACGCAAATAAACCAACCTGTGTTGCAGTATCTGAATAACCAATACCACTGCACAGTTTTCGCGATTTACGATCCCCTCCTCCCTCGACTCCGGCAAATAACCAGCCAATGCTGCGCGCCTGGCCGGCGCACAATACTGCGCGCCAGGAGCAAGGCTACGAGGCGCAGGCCATGATCAAAAACTGCCGGAATGCCTGGGCCGCTGCCGACAAACGGGTATCCGGCAACCAGATCAATCCGAGTTCCATGGGTGGAATCACGTCTACCAGCGGGCGGATCTCGATTTTCTTGCCCTCCAGGGACCAGGCCCGGTAGACCATGTCCGACAGAATGGTCACGCCGAAACCATGCCCCACCAACCCGCGCAATGCCTCCATGGATGAGGTGCGAAAGGCCACCTTGGGCGTCAGTCCACGGGACTCCCAATAGCGCGACGTCGAAGCCTCCCCCTCATCGACCGTGGCGAGGATATAGGCGTGCTCGGCGACGTCTTCGAGATTGATCGAGGTGGCGGACATCAACGGGTGCTGACTGGCCAACCAGAGTTGGCGGCGAGAACGAATCAGCACCTGGTGAGCGAACCCCAGCAGGTTTGGCGTGTTGGAGACAATCGTCAGGCCCAGGTCGAGATCGCCATTGCCCAGGGCTTCCTCGATGCTGTGACGGTCCATGTCGATCAGGTCGATCTCTACCTGAGGGTAGCTACGTTTGAAGCGTGCCAGTAGCGCGGGCAGGAAATAGCCCAGCACCGTGTAAGAGGCGCCCACACGCACGGTGCCTTGCATGGCATGCCCGAGAAACAGCGGTTCACTGAGGGCGTCCTGCAGGGTGTCGAGGATGTGCCGCGCATGCTGGGAAAACTTGTTGCCTTCAGCGGTCAGTGACACGCCATGGGGCAGGCGGTCGAACAGGCTGACGCCCATGGACTGTTCCAGATGCAACACGGCCGCCGTAATCGCCGACTGCGATACATGTGCCTTCAGCGCCGCTTGGGAAAACTGTCCGGCGTCTGCAGCGGCGACAAAATAGCGCAGCTGACGCATTGAAATATCTCTGCCTTTTGTCATCTGATTTTCTGATACCTACCGTCTGAATATATGAAACAGCTCGGTCCACAGCCTCGCTACACTCGAGACGGGGTAGCTGCCATGCCGTATCGCCACCCTTCGAATTTCAGCACCAACAATAAAAATGGCTGAAGGTTGAAAAATGAACGCGATCCACTACAGCGAGTACGACGGTGAAGCGTCAGGCAATTTCCTGACCGAAGCTTCACTGGCCAGACAAGGCTTCGATCTGCGCGTTGAACAGGCGCAATGGTCCTGCTCCGGCACGGCCCTGATTGAAACCGGCAACAGTTGCCTGATTCGCCTGATGCTGCCTGCCAGCGCTCAAAGCAAGCCTAACTGCGGCAGTTTTCCCAGCCACGGCACGCGTCAATTCCAGCCCTTGGGCAAACTGCTGTTCATTCCCCATGCCACCCAATTCCATCTTCGCCACGATGCCAGCAAGCAAAAGGCCCTGGTGTGCCTGTTCGATCCCTCCTCCCTCGGTGCCCTGGGCAGTTATCGCTGGAACTGGAAGGAGAACGTCAGCGAAGCCATGCTCAACCTGCAGAGCGGTTACCTGCACGCGTCCCTGCAACGGCTGGCCGAAGAGGTGAGCAATCCCGGTTTCGCCAGCGAACTGCAAACCGAATGCCTGCTCACCAGCATTGCCCTGGACCTGCGCCGCGAGTTCATCGACGCCCCCGTCGATGGCGCCGTTGCCTCACCCGACACTGAAAAACTCAGCCCTCGTCAATTCAACATCCTGCGTGAACTGCTCGATACCACGAGCGACGAAGGCCACTCGTTGCGCCACCTGGCGCAGGCCTGCGAGCTGCCGTTGCGAACGCTGTCCAGTCGCTGCAAAAACACCACTGGCATGACCTTGCGCCAATACGCAGCGCAGCATCGCCTGCAAAAAGCCATGGCCCTGTTGGGCGACACACGGTTACTGATCAAACAGGTTGCCTATCAGGCCGGCTTTAGCAATGCCGCAGCTTTCAGTGCCGCATTCCGCAAAGAACTCGGCGTTACCCCCGAAGAGTTTCGCCATCAGCGCCAGCGCTAAAAGGCCCCCGAACACGGGCACCTTTTAGCGACCGGGGTCTCAACGACGAATCGTGGCAGTGATTTTTGCGTGTGGCCCATTGACCTGCGCGGTCCAGGCTTCAGCCGCCTGGTCCAGGGTGAAGTCAAGGTAATCCACCTGGATCTGCTGCTCTTTGGCGATCTTCAGCAGACGCCGCCAGATTTGTTCACGGTCTGCTGGGGGGCGCTGGCCGGTGCCGATGCACGACAAATTGCGGAACAACAGATCGGCAATATCCAGATTGAGCTGGCGTCCGGCCCCCGTGCCAATGGTCACGATACGGGCGCCCCAGTTGGTGGCTTTCAGAGACGTCAACATGGGTTGACCGCACACCAGGTCCAGCACCACGTCAAAGCCACCATCGGCCGCGTCCTTGAGCGCTGCGACATCATCGCTACCGCCTAGCGTCACCACCTCGTCGGCAAGACCTCGTGACTTCAGACGGCCCAATGCTTCGCCCGAGCGCGCAGCCCCGACCACCTTGCCCGCGCCCATGCCGCGCGCCAGTTGCAAGGCGATCTGGCCGAGCGTACCGGTCGCACCCAGGATCAGGACTTTTTCACCCTTCTGAATCCCGGCTTTCTCCAGTGGAACGATGGCACCGGTCGCCGCAATGCCCATGCTGATTGCGGTTTTATCGTCCACGTCGTCCGGCACATTCCACACTTCGGCTTGCGGCACCAGGGTGCGCTCTGCCCAGGCCCCAAAGGGCAATACCGAGCGTTCGCCGAAATACACCCGACGGCCATCGGGCGCACGGCCTACGCCTTCGCCGCGAATGACACAGGGGTATTCCACGCCGAGACGGTAGGCGCCGAGTACATCCCAGCCCCCCAGGCCAGCGGTATCGACATCGATCAGTACCGCGCCGTCTTGCGGCTTGGGCTCACGAAACTCGTCGACTACCGGCAGCGCATTGCGCTCGGAAATGATTGCTGCACGCATGGCATTCTCCTTGTCTGTTTTATTTTAAGGCTGCACTTTGAGCAATAGTTGAACAGAAATCAGTTATTTGTCCATATATTTGCATAAAAATTCCGCTATCGGCTCGCCAATGACACGGCCTGATAACGCGGATACCCACCCAGCGTCAGGAGCAGCAAGGGGCCGACGACAAAGCAGACGAAACTGAACAACAGCATGGCCGAGTAGCCACCGGTCAGTTTGAACAGCCCCGCAAACAGCAATGGCGAGATCGCGGCACCGGCGGTAATCAGGCCCAGATGGGCACCGAACAAGCGCCCGTAGTCGCGCATGCCGAAGTAGCGGGCGATCAGGAATGCCGCGATATCGAACTCGGCCCCCGCACCAACGCCCACCAGCAATGTGGCGAGGAAGTACAGGGCAATGCTGGAATCGCCATAGGCAAAAATGCCGCAGGCAAATGCCGGCATCAACAGCGCCAGGGAAGCGACACCCGGGGCCCACAACCGGTCAATCAGGTAACCCACCAGCAACCGGCCGAGAATCAGCGACACGCCAAAGCTGCTGAAAACCTGGCTGGCCTGCAGGGCGCTCAAGCCTCGATCCTGCAGCAATGGCACGATATTGGTGACCATGCCCACCACGCAGGACACCACCAGCGTCATCGACAGGTTGCACACCCAGAAGCGCCAGGAACGCAGTGCCTCGCGCAACAGCAATCCGCCGGCTCCTTCGCTGGCGACCGCAAGTGGTGGTGGTGTGCCGTGGCTGTCAACAGCGGTCGGCATTAACCAGCGTAACGCCAGCGGCAATGCCAGCAGCACCGGCAACACGCCCAGTGCGATAAAACCCGCCTGCCAATTCCAGCGGCCGATCGCCCAGGCGGTGATCAACGGCAGCATGATGGCCGCGAGCCCGGAGCCACTGAGGATGATCGCCAACGCCAGGCCTCGGTTTTCCTCAAACCACAGGTTGACCAGGTGCGACCAGGTCACCTGCAACGTACCCAGCCCGGCCAGCGGCACCAGGAAAAAACCCAGGTAGAGGGTCCAGATCGAGCCACCGATACAGGTCAGGAGGAAAACGCTCAGGGACAACGCCAACAGCGACAGCAACGTGATAAGGCGCAGGCCAAAGCGCAAATTGAGCCAGCCGGCCAATTGCGACGCGACAATGGTGCCCAGCGACAATGCGGTGATCGCCGCCTGCAACTCCGCCCTGCCCCAGCCCATGGCTTGTTCCAGGGGAATCACCAGGGAGCTGAAGCTGTACAGCAGCAACGAACTGGAACTGGTGGCGACACCCACGAGAGCCAGAATCAGCACCCTCCAACCGCGTTTGAATTCTGCGTTATCAAAGCCTTTCATGGTAGGTGACCTCAGTCGTTGCCGATAAACACAGCCGCTTGCGCGCTCTGGCTCAGTACCTGTGCACGGCGTGCCGGGCCAGGTGCATTGGCGAGCGGTTCGAAGGTGTCTTCGGGGTGTATCAGCGTCGGCCCATTGCCCAGTTCCTGAAGCGCCAGCAGTGCCAGGTCTTCAGCCTTGGGCAGCGTCATGGTAAGGGCGTCGGGGATGTTCAGCTTGACCATGGCATCGCGCATGGTTGGGGTGTCCACGGTGCCGATGAGCAGGTTGAGCACATCCACACCACGATCTTTCCACTCCGCCCATAACGACTCGCCGAGGTTCAGCGCAAACCCTTTGGTGGCGGTGTACATCGCCAGTTTTCGAATCCCGCCCAAGGCGGCCTGGGACCCCACCAGCAGCAGGCCCCCTCGCCCGCGTTCCAGCATCGCGGCACCGAAGGCATGGCTGCATTGCATCACCGTCAGGCAGTTGAGGCGCAGCAAGGTGCCCCAGTCATCGGCCGACGTATCGAGAAAACGCGTGATGTAGGGGTCGCCACCTGCGTTGTAGATAAACAGGCCGACTTGCCGCTTCCCGACAGCGGCCAGCAAGTGCTCACAGGCATCGGGATGGGACAGGTCCTGGATGAGCACCAACACCTCAACGTCGTAGCGTCGCTCCAGATCATTTTTCAACTGTGCCAGGGCTTCGCCACGGCGCGCCACCAGCACACAGTTGAGGCCCCGCTCGGCGAGTGCATGGGCAAAAGCGGCGCCCACCCCATGGGATGCACCGGCAATCACAGCCCACGGGCCATACCGATGCTGGAAGGCATTATCAGCAACAGACATAAACACTCCGTAAACAAAGGCCCGGCGGCCAGCCACCGGGCGAGGAAGGCTTCACCGCGTCAGACCACTGGCGGCAGGTCGATGTGGCTGGCGGAGGCGCCAATGGCGGTGCTGCCATAGACCAGCACGCGCCGCTCGATTTGCGCCATGAACAGGTGCAGCAAGGGTTCGTCGTATTCCGGCCCGGCGTTTTTGACAAAGGTTTCCAGCGCTGCATCGATCTCGCTGTAGTCGCTGAAGGTACGGTCCAGCAACGCTTGCGCGTCCTGTTGCTCCAGCTTGCGCAAGTGCAATTCCATGGCATCGCCACGGCCCAGGTATTCCACCAGCTTGCTCACTGCGCGCAGTTTGGTTTTCTGGAAATCGCTGGCCACCTCAACCTGGGCCAAGGCATCGGTCAGCATGGTCAGCAGTTGTGCATTGGGGCCTGGGCCGACCATGTCCAGATCCGGTTTTTGCAGGGGAACACCCATGGCCTCGGCCAACGCATGCACCACTACCCGACGCAGGGCGATATCGAACTCGGTATAGGTGTCATGCGGGTCGCCCGGTTGTGGCGTGGCCACCGATGCCGAGAATTGCATGGTGCTGACCGTGGCGAAGAGCGCGGTGTGGTAGCGCACCACATCAGGCTCTGCAGGTTCGCCGGTCACTTGCTGATAATAACGATACAGGTCCGCAAAACTGTCCCCGAGCGGTTCGTAGTTGTCGCGCATGCGCGCCGAAGCGAGGTCGGCCAAAGGATCACCGATCATGGCGAACTCAAAATCGTAGAGGCCATGTACCTTTCCATTCTCGAACAGAAACTGCCCCGAATCGTACTGAACGAAAGCCGGCCGGGTTCGGTGCTGTGGCACGTTGCGCCGCAGCCAACCGAGGGCGAATTCGGCCAGAGGCTGTGGCTTGGTTTTATTACGCGCATACAGCGGGTAATAGGCTTCCAGACCCGCCAGGGTAATGTCCTCGGCACTCTTGGGCAGGCTGATACCCTGATCGATGAAGGGTTGCAACGGCAGCTGGTGCATGCGCGCCATGGCATCGACCCACTGGCGTGCAACCCCATGACGTTCGGCATCACTGTTCGCGGTGCTGACGTCACGGCTACCCGGCACCAACTGCATCAGGATGGCTTGCGGGTCTTCGCAAAAGCCATAGATATGCGGTACGGGCACGCCTTGCTGACCGAGCAGGGAGAGAATATCCGCCTCCCGGCGCAGATCCGGGAATGGACTGACATCCCCACCGCGCTCACCCCGAATATGCAACTGAAGGGTTTCGCCATCGCGTTGCAACTCAAGGTTCCAGGCCGGGCGCCAGCGCAGCAGGCGCTGCATGGCCGTGACCTTCCCACCCAGTAGCCCTTCGACAAAGGACCGCAGTTTTTCTTCGACCGGATCACAGGTCACATGTGTTGTTGACATAGGGGTCTCCTCCAGGCGCTGATGTCCAGCGCCGCTATCAATGGCTGCTGACAACACCAGCGTTCGGCCCGCCCACAAGCTCCAGCGGCACGCCCTTTTTCTTCGCAAGGTCGGCGGTGTCCAGGTATTCGCGCCAGGCACAGATAAGGCCCTGCTCGTCCAGCTCATAGACCGCCACCATCGAGTGCGGCATGGGCACACCGTTGTTTACGCAGTAATCGTCGCGCTCGGTCATTACCACGCGCTCGGAAGAGACAATGTGGCGCGTGTTGCAGCGGTTATGCGTGACATAACTCATCTGCCGCTCTATCTCTTTGCGCAGCGCGTCGCGACCGCGGATCACCGGACCACCGGGGACCCACAATTGCCAGACAGCGTCGTCGGCGAAAGTGGCCATGATGCGGTCGATATCCGGGCGACTGCCGTCGCTGCCATCGCCCCAGGCGGCCAGCATGTCGAGGATGAAGCGTTCCTGTTCGAGTGCCATGAAACGGGCTCCAGTGCAGTGAATTGATCGGGATCAGATCGAGGCTTTGGGCAGCAGAAAATTGCGCACCACCGGCACCATCGGCGTACCGCAGCTCATGCCGCCGTCTACGCGCATCAAAGTGCCGTTGACATAGGCGGCGTCGTCGCTGGCAAGAAATGCGGCCATGGCGGCGATGTCTTCCGGCTCGCCCAGTTGCGGTACGTTTTGCAGGTCGAGAAAAGCGCTTTTCATGGCCTCGTTGGCCCAGCTTTCCATCGCCGGTGTGCGAATCACCCCCGGCAAAATGCCGTTGCAACGAATGCCGCGTTTACCAAAGGTGGCGGCAATGGTTTGCACGTACCAATTGAGCGCAGCCTTGGAAGCGCCGTAGCTGAACTGGGAGATTTCGCCGGCAATCGAGCTGGTGGATGAGGTGAACAGAATCGAGCCGCTGCCCTGGGCGAGCATGTGCGGCAAGGCGTATTTGCACGCCAACACACCGCCCAGCACATTGACACGCATGCAGTTGTGGAACAGCTCGGTGTTGAAGTTGATGAAGTCGATATCGCGGGTGGTGGCCGGGTTGCGATACACCGCATTATTGAACAGTACGTCGATACGGCCGAAGGTTTGGACGGTCTGTTCAACCATCTCCCGCAGGGCGTCTTCCTGGCCGACATCCACTTGCAATGCCAGGGCATTGGCGCCGATTTCAGCCGCCACGGCCTGCGCCGATTCGGCGAAAAGATCGGTGACCACCACGCTGGCGCCCTCCCTGGCAAAACGCAGTGCCGAAGCGCGGCCAATGCCGCTGCCCGCGCCGGTGATCACACAGACTTTGCCGTCCAGGCGTTTCAGGATCTCGCTCATAAAGGGGTCTCGGGTACGAAGAAAAAAATCGGCGTCCGTAACGAACGCCGAAAAGGCGCACGATGTCAGCGGGTTTGACCACCAGCGATGGTCTGCGGATTGGCTTCACGTTCGGCGACCGGCTCCTGGCGGTAGCGTGTAGGGCCGTTGCCGAACATGCCGTACTGGTCACGGGTGAAGTCGTACAGCGAGTAGGAATCCTGTTGCGGATTGTTGGGAATGCCGTAGGCCTCGATGTTGTACTGCGAGCCGGTACGGAACAGCGCGCCGCTGTCGTCCCAGGCGTCGTAGACCGCAGCACCGAAGGTGTCCTCGTCGATGTAGTAGCGACGTTTTTTCTGCGCGTGGCGAACGCCGTCCTTGCGGGTCGCTTCCACTACCCAGACACGGTGCAACTCCCAGCGCTCACAAGCGGGGTTGATGTGTTTGGGCATGAGTTTGGTGTCCATGTCACAGCCCCATTTCAACTTGTAGTTGCTGTAGGGAATCAACATTTCCTTCTTGCCCACCAGTTTCCAGTCGAAACGGTCCATCTTTCCGGAGAACAGGAAGATTTCGTCGTAGAAGGCCACCCCGCCGAACGCCGAGTTGGGGGTGTCATAGTTGAACTCCGGGGCCTTGCGCACGCGCCGCTGGCCGGTGCTGTAGCTCCAGGCGTAACGGGAGTCGGTGACCGGATCGAGATAGTCCCAATACCCGGATGCCTGCCCGGCCGTACGGGCCGGCGCGACGACGTGCGACCAGATGCGCTGGGCGATTTTCGGATCACGCCCTGGCACATCCAGTTGATAGAAAGGTTTTTCCCCGGTGGAACGGTTGGTGTTGGTCAGCGTGACGTGGCCCTCATTGACCACATAGGCACTGTGGTTCCAGTCCCAGCCATTCACACCCTGATAGTTGAGGATGTAGTTCCACATCACCTCGCGACCATCGCGCGGCAGCGGGAATGGCAGACCGCCACGGCAAGCCTCGCTGATCGACAGACCCTCGTTCTCGGTCTTGCAGTCCTTGCGGGTGGCATTGCGCTGGGTAGCGGCCAGGAAGTTTGCCGGAAAGGTCGCCGTGCGGTGAGTGGGGTACACCTCAAGGTAATAGGTATCCGGGTACTTTTTGAGCAGATTCATCTGCCCGGCCGTCAGTTGGTCAGCGTACTGGTCCGCGTTGCTTGCCGTAATGCGCAAGCGTGGCTTTTCATTGGCAAACGGGTTGGGCCAGGTCCCATCGCCAGGCACCATGCCGGCAGGGACTTTCAGACCACCGTCGTAAGCCGGAATAGTGCCTGCCGCGTTGCCGGCGACAATCGAACCGAACGCCGTGAGCTTGCCGCCCAGATCGGCCGGGGTAAAGCTCTCCTCGGCCACAGCCGACCCTGCCAAAGCGATGGCCACGAGGCCTATCGCACAAGAATTAATCTTCATGACCAATCTCCATTCAGATGGGATCGCCGAGTCCGGCGACCACTGCGGTGCATTTCAGGGGCGGTTCAGAACGCTGTGCTGACGGTCAGTGAGACCCAGTTGCGGTCGGTCAGGCCGACGTCACCGGAGCCGCCGATGACGGTCTTGCCGACGCCGGCGACGTCTGCGTAATGGCGTTCGCTGCCGTAGCCGATATAAGACAAAGTCACGTCCAGGCGCTCGTCGTAGGTGCCCTTGACGCCGGCCTTCCAGGTGTATTTGCCTTCGTTGCCGCCCCCGGTGGCGGCAACGCCACTGACCCCGTAATCCACACTCATCGGGGTGGAAATATTCCAGCCGGGGAACACCCCCAGCCACTGCGGTGCAAAGCTGACGGCAAGGCCAACATAGTTGTCGGTGGCGCAACCGAAGTGTTTGTCCTGCCCCGCCGGGCAGCCGCGGTAGCCTTCGCCCTTGAACAGCTCTTCATGCTCTGTCACCTTTTCCACGTGACTGAAGGCCATTTCGGTAATCAGGCTGCCGGTGTCGAAGTAATGGGTACGCGGCAGCAACCAAAGGCTGTTGACCACCAGGTGCCAGGTATCACCTCGGGCGCCCTCGTTGTCGACGGTGCTGATGTTGCTGGAGATCAGGGAGGTGTTCTGGCGATAGGACAGGTCTACCCCCACGGAGCCGCCACCCAGTACCGGCCCTGCGGAGTAACCCAGGCCGTAGAGCTTGACGTTCTCGGCGTAGACATAACGGGCGAAGGTCGGCGCCACTTGCAGGCCCCATGGGTTGTAGTCATCGAACTCGCGGTAGTAGAGGCTGACCTCGGAGTGCAGATAGTCGAAGCTGTAGGTCCCCATCACGCCCCAGTTGCCCGAGTCCTTGGGCTTGAGCGGGTCGATCAATGGCCGGGTGAAACCACTGAACAACGGCAAGCGGTCCGGGCCTTCCAGTGCGATGTCGGCGGAGGCCAGATAAGTGCCGCCCTCAGGCGCACGCGTAGTGTCCCATTCGAAGAAATATTGCGCCGCCAAAGACAACTGGTCAGTGACCTGGGCCTGGGTGGAAATTTGCGTCAACGGCAGGAAGATCTCGCGCGTCTCGGTGCCGGGGTTGCTCACCGCCTTGCGCCCATCCAGGGGTGCTTGTGAGTAGGAAATGGCATGCCCGGCAATCAGCAAGCCGTTGCCCCAGTACACGGTGTGCCGGCCGGCACGCACGCTGACCGGAATGTCACCAAGGTCGAAGCGGGTAAACGCAAAGGCGTCCAGCAATTCGCCGCTGGGCCCGCGGTGGTAGCGCTTGGTAAAGCTGGAGTAATGGCCGTTGGTATAGCTCGGCGTACTGGTCCCTGGAAATGCGCCGGGGTAGAAGACATTGCCAGCGCTGGTCTCGACATCGGTGTCTTCGTACGCCTGGTCGTACCAGGCAGCGCCGCTGATGCGAAAGCCGTTGTATTTCTTGTAGGCCACCTCTACTTCGCTCATCAGGTCGACCCGGTTGGTCACTACATCGCCCTTGTCACGGAACTTGGCATCGGACTCGTCGTAGGTGGCGTTGTTGGCCAAGGCATTGTCGCGGCCTTCGGCCCGCAGGCCGAGGTTGTAGCGAACAGTGTTGTCCCAGCGCGCAGTCAGGTCCGGATTACCGGTATCAAACTCGGCAGCCTGACTGTGGCCAAAGGACAAGGCACATCCGATCACACTGAGCCAGATGGCCAGGCTTAACGGCTTTGGTTTTGCGTTGATCATCAACACTCCCTTCCCATTCTTTTTGTTATTGGCAGCCGAAGCGCCGGGCCGTATCCATCGCGCCTTTTCAACTACGCCGATGAGCGCTGGCCTGAGGGCATTCGGTATGGCTGAAGTAAACGGGACAGGGAGGTTTGGGCACAACGATTGGGAGCATTGCTGAAATGCATTCGATATTGCTCAAATGCTCCAGCGCCATTGGCCGCTGCGTGAGCTATACCCAAAGAACATTCCGGTATTCAAATATCCAATACCACCCCGCTGTTTTTGTGATTTTACGATCCACGCCTCCCCTCCCTAGACTCCAGCCAATAACTAGGCAACGCCGCTCTCCTGGCGCCGCCATGACAATAAAGCCTGGAGGATGAGCATGAGTGCGTCCCCGTCCCTGGATGACAAATACATCCAGCACAGCGGAAAAGTTTTACTCACCGGGATTCAGGCGCTGGTGCGCCTGCCTCTGATGCAGCGCCAGCGCGACCTGGCCAATGGTCTGAATACCGCCGGGTTCATTTCCGGCTACCGCGGCTCGCCGCTGGGTGGTTTTGACCAGGCCCTTTGGAAGGCCCGCGACTATCTCAAGGAGCACCACACGGTGTTCCATCCGGGCATGAACGAAGATCTCGCCGCCACCTCGATCTGGGGTACGCAACAGGTCAATATTTTCGAAGGGGCGACCTACGACGGCGTGTTTGGCCTGTGGTACGGCAAGGGCCCGGGCGTGGACCGTTGTGGTGACGTATTCCGTCACGCCAACGCTGCCGGCACCTCAAAGTTCGGCGGTGTACTGGCGATTGCCGGCGATGACCATGGCGCCCGCTCCTCCTCGCTGCCGCATCAGACCGAGCACATTTTCAAAGCGGTCATGATGCCGGTACTGGCGCCATCGGGCGTACAGGAATACCTCGACTACGGCATGCACGGCTGGGCCATGTCGCGGTACTCCGGCTGCTGGGTTGCGCTCAAGGCGGTGGCCGATACCGTGGAAAGCGCGGCCGTGGTCGACATCGACATTCATCGCGTACAACCCATCATTCCGGATATTCCACTGCCCGTAGGCGGCTTGAATATCCGTTGGCCTGACCCGCCCCTGGCGCAAGAACAACGCCTGCTGGAACACAAGCTATATGCCGCCCTCGCCTACGCCCGGGTCAACCGTCTCGACCGTATCGTGATGGACTCAGCGAAAGCGCGCATCGGCATCATCACTTCCGGCAAGTCGTACCTCGACGTATGCCAGGCGCTGAAAATCCTGGGTATCGATGAAACCCTCGCACAGCAGATCGGCCTGCGCGTGTATAAGGTCGGTATGGTCTGGCCGCTGGAAGCCGAAGGCGTGCGCCAGTTTGCCGAGGGCCTGGAAGAAATCGTGGTGGTTGAAGAAAAACGCCACATGATCGAGTACCAGCTCAAGGAAGAACTCTACAACTGGCGTGAAGACGTACGCCCGCGCATCGTCGGCAAGTTTGACGACAAGGGTGAATGGAGCCTGCCACACACCGACTGGTTGCTGCCCGCCATCAACGACCTGACCCCGGCGATGATTGCCCGTGCACTGGCCAAGCGTATTTTGCGCTTGCATCAAAATGGCCCCCTGCAAGTGCGCCTGGCGGTGCTGGACGCGCAACTGGCCAGCAAAGGCCAATTCAGCAACCTGATGGAACGCGTCCCCCACTACTGCTCCGGTTGCCCGCACAACACTTCGACCAAGGTCCCGCAGGGCAGCCGGGCGCTGGCCGGTATCGGTTGCCACTACATGGCGGCCTGGATCTACCCGCAGACCCAGACCTTCAGCCAGATGGGCGGCGAAGGGGTGGCATGGATCGGCCAGGCGCCTTTCACCAAGACCCAACACGTCTTCGCCAACCTGGGCGACGGCACCTATTTCCACTCCGGAATCCTCGCGATTCGGGCTGCCGTCGCGGCGAAGGTGCAGATCACCTACAAGATTCTCTACAACGATGCTGTCGCCATGACCGGCGGACAACCTGTGGACGGCAGCCTCAGCGTCGCGCAGATCAGTCGGCAACTCGCGGCCGAAGGTGTGCAGCGGATTGTGGTCGTCAGCGACGATGTCGAGAAATACCAGCACATCCGTGATCTGGCCGACGGCGTGCCGGTACTGCGGCGCGACAAAATGGACGAAGTGCAGGACCAGTTGCGTCAGTTCCAGGGTGTATCGGCAATCATCTATGACCAGACCTGCGCCGCGGAAAAGCGCCGGCGCCGTAAACGCGGCAAGTTCCCGGACCCGGCACGTCGGGTCGTGATCAACGAAGCGGTGTGTGAAGGCTGTGGCGATTGCAGCAGCAAGTCCAACTGCATGTCGGTGGTGGCGGTGGAAACCGAGTACGGCCGCAAGCGGGAAATCGACCAGTCCTCGTGCAATAAAGACTTCACCTGCCTCAATGGCTTTTGCCCGAGTTTTGTCACGGTCGAAGGTGGCACCTTGCGCAAACCCAAAGCCCTGGCGGCCGCGAAGGATGACGTGTGGGATTTGCCGACGCCCGCGACTGTCGCGCTGGATGAGCCTTACAGTATCCTGATCACTGGCGTGGGCGGTACGGGCGTGGTGACCATCGGCGCCCTGCTGGGGATGGCGGCGTTCATCGAAGGCAAAGGCACGCTCAATCTCGATATGGCCGGCATGGCGCAAAAAGGCGGCGCGGTGTGGTCGCACATTCGCATCGCCGCGCACCAGGAACAGCTGTTCGCACCGAGGATTGCCGAAGGTGAAGCCGCTCTGCTGCTCGGTTGCGACCTGGTGGTCAGTGCCAACACCGAAACCCTGTCCAAGTTGCGTCACGGCATCACCCATGCCGTGGTCAACAGCGAGGAAAGCATCACCAGCGCCTTTGTGCGCACCTTCGCCCAGCAGGCGGAAACGGGTGACTTGCTGAAACACCCGGACCCGACCTTCCAGACCGGCAACATGTCGGCGCAAATTGCCGACGCGGTGGGCACTGAGCAGGCGGATTTTATCGACGCAAGCAAAATCGCCACGGCCCTGATGGGTGATTCGATTGCGACCAACACCTTCATGCTTGGCTATGCCTACCAGAAAGGCTGGTTGCCGGTGGGCAAGGCCGCGTTGCTGCAGGCCATCGAACTGAACGGCACGGCGGTGCCCTTTAACCTCTCGGCCTTTGACTGGGGCCGGCGCAGCGCCCATGACCTGCCACGGGTTTTACGCAAACTGCAAGCCGCCAAGGTGCAAAGCCCGGACCGCTTACTGTCGCAAAGCCTGGAAGAAACGCTGGCACGGCGCATGGAGTTTCTCACGGCCTACCAGAACTACGCCTATGCCCAACGTTACCGCTATCGTGTCGAGCAATTCATCAAGGCGGAAACCGCACTGCTCGGACAACCCGGCAAGCTGTCGGCGAGTGTCGCCCGTTACTACTTCAAAGTGCTGGCGATCAAGGATGAATATGAAGTGGCCCGTCTGTTCACCGATGGCCAGTTCCTGGAAAAAATCCAGGCTGGATTCGAAGGTGATTATCGCCTGCGCTTCCACCTCGCCCCGCCGCTGCTGAACGATAACGGCTCCGGCCGTGAACCTAAAAAACGCAGTTTCGGTCCGTGGATGCTGCAAGGCTTCAAGCTGCTGGCCAAGCTCAAGTTCCTGCGCAACACCTGGCTTGATCCGTTCGGTCGTACCCATGAACGCAAGGTGGAGCGCAATTGGCTAGCCAGCTACGAACAGATCCTCGATGAAGTGCTGGCGGGCTTGACCACCGAAAAACTGGGCGTGGCCCAGGAGCTGGTAGAGCTGCCGGAAAGCGTTCGCGGCTATGGTCCGGTGAAGGAGCGGTTCCTCGACCACGCGCAACAGCGTCAGGCGCAGTTGCTGGTGCAGTGGCGTAATGGCTCGAGCGGCCAGTTCCATGATGCCAGCCAGAGCAACAGCAAAATCGCCGTCACTCAATTGTAAGCCTCGCCCGGGCTGCACACTGTGCAGCCCGGGATGTGGGTTAATTCAACAAGGTCAAAGCATGAACGAAGAACTGGCCAGCAATTACCGTGAGATTCTCCACGGCGTAGGTGAAAATCCAGAACGTGAAGGCTTGCTGGACACGCCAAAGCGCGCAGCAAAAGCCATGCAGTACCTCTGTCATGGCTACCAGCAAAGCCTCGAACAAATCGTCAATGGTGCCTTATTTGAATCGGACAACGATGAAATGGTCATCGTCCGTGACATCGAACTTTACTCCCTGTGCGAACACCATTTGCTGCCGTTCATTGGCAAGGCCCATGTCGCCTACATACCGACGGGCAAAGTGCTCGGGTTGTCGAAAATCGCGCGGATTGTCGATATGTTCGCTCGCCGTTTGCAGATCCAGGAAAACCTGACACGCCAGATTGCCGACGCCATTGCCCAGGTGACCGATGCCGCCGGGGTGGCGGTGGTGATCGAGGCAAAACACATGTGCATGATGATGCGCGGAGTGGAAAAGCAGAACTCCGTGATGAGCACCTCGGTGATGCTCGGTGCGTTCCGCGAGTCGTACAACACTCGCCAGGAGTTTTTGCAGTTGATCCGCGGTCGCTAGGCACGTGTGCCGGGGTCGCCCAGGCACACCGCCTGCCATTCAACTGAGCATCAACATCCCGCCATCAATCATCAGCGTCTGACCGGTGACAAACCGTGAACCGTCGCCGGCAAGAAACACCAGCACCGGGGCCAGGTCCCGGGCCGGCTCGCCCAGCTTCCCGCCGAGGGGTATCTGGCTGGCCATGTACGCATCGTGCTGCTGCAATTGCTCGGTGCTCATGCTGGCGCGGGTGGCGTCGTACATCGGCGTCCACATCGCCGGGGCGATTGCGTTGACGGTAATGCCCAATGGGCCCCATTCCCGTGCCACCGTGCGCGTCCAGGCCAGCACGGCGCCTTTGCTGGCGGCGTAATGGGCTTTCCCGGGCTGGCCAACCACACCGGCAGCCGAGGCGAAATTGATGATCCGCCCACCGCTGCCCTTGAGCCGTTCATAGGCCGCTCGGTTGGTCAGGAAAGTGCCACGGGTATTCACCGCAAAGACCCTTTCCCATTCGTCCAGGGTGATACTGTCGGCGCTGGCGTTGGGTGCGATGCCTGCGGCATGTACCAGCACATCCAGGCCGTTGAGCTGTTCGCTGGCCCAGGCAAAGGCCGCTTCCACCGATTGGCTGTCAGCGATGTCACAGACTCGTGAGTGCGCCCAACCACCCCCGTCACCCGTTATCGAGGCGACTTCGCCCAAGTCGAGACTAACGACATGGGCACCCTCCTGCACAAACGCCTTGACCACTGCCGCGCCGATACCCCTGGCGCCTCCCGTGACGATTATCCGCTTACCGGCCAGTTGCATGGGCTGTTCCTCTTGTGTGGATTTATCAGGATGGTTGCTCGATGCGTTGCAACGCCGTAGCGAACAGGCGCAGCGCCGAGGCGTGGTGTTTTTCACCGGTGACCCTGCAGGCTTTACCCGCACAGGCGCGTGCATGGCTGACCTCGAGAAAGATGCCCAGCTTGAAACCGGCCAACACCAGGTACCAGGTGAAGTCAGCCAACGAGCGTGAACTGCCGGCGCGGTAATGGGCGACCAATTCATCGCTGCTGCAAAAGCCATCCCAGGGATGCACCTCGATGGTGCCGGCGCCACGACCCTCGGCATCGGGCCAGGTCACCACCAGCCAGGCCAGATCGAGCAACGGATCACCAAGGGTGGCGAGCTCCCAATCGACTACCGCGGCCAGTTCGCCACAGTCGTGCCGGAACATGACATTGGACAGGTGAAAGTCGCCGTGCTGGATACCGGCCTGGAACTGCTGCGGACAATGCTCGCTTAACCAATGGGCCAAGCGTTCGAGCCCCGGCAGCCCCTTGGCGCCGGGCCAACCGGGATAGTCTTTGACACTGTCCAGCTGCGCCAGCCAGCGGGAGACCTGCCGCTGGTGAAAACCCTCAGGCCGGCCAAAATCCGCCAGTCCCACCGCCTGGTAGTCAATTTCGCCCAGGCGCAATAGCGCATCGACCATGGCCAACCCCATGCGCCGGCGCATTTGCGGCTGTTGCGCATGAGGCGCCGGCAAACCGGCCGCGCAATTGGGATTGAAACCCTGTACCGGCTCCATCAAGTAGAAACTGGCGCCCAAAACGCCTGGGTCAGCACAGTCGGCGATCAAACCGGCATGGGGCACTTGCGACCCCGCCAATGCCTTGAGTAAACGTGCTTCGCGGGCAATCGTCTTGCCGCCGACTTCGCGCAATTCCCTGGAAGGCCGACGCAGGACGAATTCACGCGTACCGCGCCGAAAACGCAGCAACAGATTTTGCGTGCCTCCGGTCAGGCGCATCGGGGCCTCGATGGGGCCGCGCTCCAGGTTCTGACTATCCATCCAGTTGGCCAGGCGCGCGAGGTCGACCAGATCCTGCCAGTCGTTCATGGGTTACGCTCGCCAAGGCTGGCCAGCACGTCGGCGTATTTTTCCCGGGCGCGGGCGGCGGCGGTGGGCCGATGGTAATCAGGGAACAACTCGTCGCAGGGTTGATAGTCGCGCAGCAACTGTTTGGCAACCGTGACTTTGTGCACCTCGGTAGGCCCATCGGCCAGTCCCATCTGGAACGAGCGCACGATGTAGCCGGTAAAGGGCATTTCTTCACTGACGCCCAGCGAACCATGCACATGCAAGGCGCGGGCGGCGATGTCATGCAGCACCTTGGGCATGACAGCCTTCACCGCGGCGATATCCTTGCGCACCCGCTTGTAGTCCTGGTACTGGTCGATGCGCCACGCCGTACGCATCACCAGCAAGCGAAATTGCTCCAGCTCGACCCATGAATCGGCAATTTTTTCCTGGATCATTTGCTTGTCCGCCAGGCGGCTGCCCTGGGTACTGCGCGACAGGGACCGCTCACAGAGTGCATCAAGGGCTTTTTGCGCCTGGCCGATCACCCGCATGGCGTGGTGCACACGGCCACCACCGAGCCGCACCTGAGCCACGACGAATGCCTGGCCGGGCGCACCGAGCATGTCGCCGGCAGGCACTCGCACCTTGTCGAATGACAGATAAGCATGGGTGGCAGCCGGATCATCGGCGATACCGACGTTACGGATAATGCTCACCCCCGGCGCGTTAGCGGCGACGATGAACATCGACATGCCTTCATACACCGATACGCTTTTATCGGTGACCGCCATCACGATATAGAACGCGGCGTAGCGGGCATTGGAGGCGAACCATTTTTCGCCGCTCAGCAGCCAGTCATCGCCATCGCGCACCGCTTCGGTGGTGAACACGGCGGGATCGGCGCCACCCTGCGGCTCGGTCATGGCGAAGCAGGACACGATATCGCCATCGAGCAAGGGTTGCAGGTAGCGCTGCTTCTGCGCCGGGGTGCCGTAATGGGCGAGGATTTCCCCGTTACCGGAATCGGGGGCCTGGCAGCCAAACACGATCGGGCCAAACAGTGAACGGCCGAGAATTTCATTGATCAACGCCAGGCGCACCTGGCCATACCCTGCCCCGCCCAGCTCCGGCCCCAGGTGACAGGCCCACAATTTGCGTGCCTTCACCTGCGCTTGCAGCGGCTTGACCAGTTGCTTGAACAATGGATCGTGGATATTCCACGGGCTGCCCAACACATGATCGAGGGGTTCGACTTCCTCACGTACGAATTGCTCGATCCAATCCAGTTCCGCTTGTATCTCGGGGTCGGTCTGAAAGTCCCAGGCCATGGTGTGTCTCCTAACAAATAGCGATCAGGCCAGCAGCATGCCGCCGTCGACCAACAGGGTTTGGCCGAGCACATAGCTGGCCAGCGGCGAGGCAAGGAACAGGGCCACGTTGGCCATGTCCTGGGGCGTGCCCAGGCGCCCTTGAGGAATGGCCCGCAGCGCACCTTCCAGGCGCTTGGGGTTGCTGGTGGTCACCCGCGTCAGCTTGGTTTCCACCAGCCCGGGGGCAATGCCGTTGACCCGGATGCCGTCACGCGCCCAGGCTTCGGCCAGGGTGCGAGTCAGTCCAAAAGCACCGGTTTTCGAGGCGTTGTAGGCCGGATTGCCACGCGTGGAGTGGAAGGCGGCAGCGGAACTGACGGTGATCATCGATCCCTTGGCCTGCATCAACAGCGGGTGAAACTTCTGCGCGCATACCATCAGGCTGGTGAGATTGACATCGAGTACGTGCTTGAAGCCCTCGGTGAGAAATTCCTGCCGGTCGTAGAGCACCGTGCCTTGTGCTTGCACCAGCACATCCAGGCGGGTGAAGGGTACGCTGGCGGCTTCAATCAACGCCGCATCCGCGACGTCGACCTGGGCGTAGTGCAGGCCCTCAAGATTAGAGTCAGGTGAATCTTCATAAGATGCTGCCGATGCTCGTGTGCCCCAGACGTGCACCTCGGCACCGCGCTGGCGAAAGTTCTGCGCAATGCCATTGCCGATGCCACTGGAACCGCCGATCACCAGCACTGTTTTACCGCTGAAATCCAACTCGTACATGGGTGTTCCTTTTGCTTGTCGATGAATACTGCCGAGCAATAGCCACGCTTTTTACAGCGCCACCAGCCCCGACGAAGCCATGCGCTCAACTTCGCTGCTGGTGAAGCCGAGCTCTGCCAGGACTTGCCGGGTGTGTTGGCCCAGGGCCGGTGGTGGGCGATTGAGCGACAACGGCAAGTTACCGAAATCCCAGAACGCGCCGATCTGTTGCAGGTCGCCGTACACCGCATGGGGATAATGGGCGTGCAGGCCGGCGGCAGCGTGTTCGGGGCTGTCGAGAAACGCATCCATCTGCGCCTCCAGCACGGCCTGCGCAGGAACCTGCACGCCAGCCAGTGCTGCGAGTGCCGCTTGCCGAGTGAGGTTGGCGAAATAATCCTCGGGCCGGCTGCCCGCCAGTGCGGTGAAACGCTGAATTTCATCAGGCTGCAGCGCTGCCACCACCAGCCAGGCATCGCTGCACAGATAGAGACGGTGTGCGTCATTGAGCCCCGTCTGTTGCGCATCCATATGGGCGACAGGCGTGAGACTGCCGTCCTCCAGCACCACCGCTTCGCTCATCGACAGCAACGTGGCGCCCAACAATGAGGAACTGACCATTTGCCCGACGCCGCTGCGATTGCGCGCGTACAACCCCAGTAGCAAGGCATAAAGCGAGGACAATCCAGCAAAAAAATCCCCCACGCCGAAGCGCAGCCACATTGGCGCTTGCCCTTGGCCGCCCTGCTCGACCTCCCATCCGCAGGAGGCCTGCATCAGTTGGTCAAAGCCTGGCCAATCCGCTCGCGGACCGGTCGGCCCGTAGGCGCTGACATGGCAATAGACCAGTTGCGGGTTAAGCGCCTTGAGGTGCTCGTAGTCAACCTTGAGCTTGCGTGCGGCCGGCAGCCGCATGTTGTGGTGCACCACATCAGCCCAGCGTGCCAGTGCCTCGACCACGGGCTCGGTTTGCGGATCACCCAATTGCAGCGCAACTCCCAATTTGCCCCGCTGGGTCCCACTGAAAATCCGCTCCAGGCGGCGCATGGCATCCCCCTTGGGCGCCTCGATCTTAATGACTTCGGCGCCGAGGTCCGCCAGCAGCATGCAGGCAAACGGCCCGGCCAGGTAGGCGCCCAGATCCAGGACTTTCAGGCCATGCAGCGGTGGCAGTGGAGCAGGACCTGGCTGACGTCCATGCGCTGGGAGCAATGCATCAGCGTCCGGCAGTGATGCGTTCCACTCACCCGCCAGTGGCGCACTGCCGCCGACTCGCGCAGGTGGCTGCACCTGCCAGGCCGGGCCCGGTTGCAGGGTCTTGCCCAGTTGTACATCGTCGACTTCAACCACATAGCCATTGAGACGCGCCTGCTCGTCGAAGTAGATATCGCCAAAGGCACCGGCAATTTGCGCGGCCACATCGTGCTGCCAGAAATGCTCGACCCAGTCCTGCGCCGGTCGTGTGGCAATAATGGCCTTGTTGGCGCCGAAGTTAGGCGCCACATGACTGGGTGGCCATAGCGCATTGAGCCGAGCCACTTCGGTTGCGCCCAGTTCGCTGAGCGCTGCGGCCATCCACGGCGATTTGTCCGGCGAGTAGTGCACATGCAGCCAGCGGCCATCGGCGCACTGGTGCAATGGAATTGGAATGTGTTTATCCAGCCCCTTGGCAAAGGCCGGGGTTGGCGTTTGCGCCCGGTTCCAATGCATGGTCATAGGCACCAGGGCCGCCTGGGCCAGACTCGTATGCGCGATGCCGCCACCACCGTCGCGGTCGCGCGCCAGCAGCCGCGCCATCACCCCGACCACGCACAGCCAGCAGGCCAGCCAATTGGCAAAGGGCATGCGCACAAACACCGGCCCGGGGCGATGCGCGGGCTGCTCGTCCAGCAGGCCCAGGCGCGCCAGGATCAGTGTTTCCCGGGGAATGGCATTCGCCAGCGCATGCCGTTGCGGCCAGCCGCCGATCGCAGAGATAACCAATCGCGGGAAGTCTGCAGCGAGCTGTGCGTCTGCCAGACCATGGGCCTGCGCCACTACCGGGGTGAAGTCGTGCAACAGCACATCGGCGCTGGCCAATAGCAACCGCAACTGTTGGCGATCGGCAGGATTTTCCAGGTCAAGGGTGACACTGCGCTTGCCGCGATTGAGCACCGCAAAGAGCGCCTGGTGATCTCTGGCCGCGTTGCCAGGTGACTCAACCATGACCACTTCGGCACCCGCTTCACACAGTTGCAGGCCGGCGGCGGAACCGGCAATGCCGGAACACAGGCTGATGACGCGAATGCCTTCGAGGATTGCCTGGTTCATACAGCACCTTTCAATGGCTTGTTCTGCTCAAAGCGATCTGCAGCAAAGCTGCAGATCGCATCCATGGCGTTACCCTAAGCCATCGAAAATTAATTTCATATATAGATTAGTATTCCGAATATAGAATCATAAGCGTGAATATGAACAATAGTTAATAATCAGTTCAACAACACAATCAAGGGCCTCGACATGATCCTGCGCATGGACCACTTCACTATTGTCTCTGACCAACTGCAGGCGACACGGGATTTCTATGTTGAGGTGCTAGGTCTGGTTGAGGGGCCACGCCCGCCCTTCCCGGTTCCCGGGCTCTGGCTTTACACCCGGAACCAGCCAGTGCTGCATGTCGTGGGCGTAGCGCAAATGCCGGAACCGCGACGTGGCGTGCTCGACCATATGGCCTTTCATGCCAGTGGTTTGCAGACGATGTGCACGCGCCTGATCGAGCATGGCGTGCGCTTCAAGATCATTCGTGCGCCAGGCTCGCAACGCACCTGGCAGCTGTTCATGCAGGACCCCAACGGGGTTGAAGTCGAACTCGACTTTGACGCCAGCGAAGAGCCGCCAGCCGATTGGAAAGAACGCCGGGCCGGCTAGATCAACCCGGAGTAGCTGCCGCCGTCGACCTGCAGGTTTTGCCCGGTGATGTAGCCGGCCTGAGCCGAACAAAGAAATGCACAGGCCGCTGCAAATTCACTCGGCTGGCCAAATCGGCGCGCCGCTATCGGCTTGAGCATTTCCACCCGCGCCTGCTCGACACTGAGATGTCGATGCTTGGCCAACTGCTCGGTCATGAAGCGCAGGCGGTCGGTTTCAATACGCTCGGGCAGCAGGTTATTGATGGTCACGTTATCCCGCGCGACCTCGACGGACAGGGCTTTGCAGAAAGCCGTGAGCCCTGCACGCGCCGCCGTGGACAATCCCAGGGGCAATCGTGGCGACTTGACCATCGCCGAAGTGACATTGACGATGCGGCCAAATCTCCGCTCGCGCATCCCGCCGACCAGCGCCTGAATCAGCAAGATGCCGGAAAGCATATTGGCCTCAATGGCCGCCAGCCAGGCGGCATGGTCCCAGTCCTCCAGCCGGCCCGGCTCAGGGCCTCCGTTGTTGGTCACCAGAATATCCACCACCGGGCAGGCGTCCAGCAGCGCCTGTCGTCCGGTTGCGGTGGACAGGTCGGCCACCACGGTGCGCGGCAGCCGGCCCGTGCTGCGCAAGATATCTTGCGCGGTGTGGGCCAGGCTCTCGGCATCGCGGCCGTTGATCAGCACCTCGCAGCCCTCCTGCGCCAATGCTTGCGCACAGGCTTTGCCAAGTCCTCGAGAGGATGCGCACACCAGCGCAATACGCCCACCAATACCCAGATCCATTGCAGCACTCCTCGCTTGTTGGCGTCAGTCGTTCATGCCGAGCAAGGCCGTGATGTCGCGACCGGGTTCAGCGTCGCTGCCGTAGGCGAATTGGCCGGCGCGCTGGCGCTCGACCAACTGCTCCATCTGGTAGCGATAACGGGTACCCGGCGTATCGAAGCGCGAGTGCAGGTCGCGACGTTGGTCGACTTCGAAATAACGTTGATTCTGCGGGCGCACCACCGAGTTGTCCTGGGGCTGGATGATGTAGTTGATGCGTGGCATCACATAACGGAAAGGTGCGGGTGCAGCAGTGGTGTTGAAGGTCACGTCACACCGCGATCGATGCTTGCCCACCGGCAGGAACGGTTGCAGGTTGGGCACGTCATACCCGGGGCGAAAGCGCGGATAGGAGATGCACACGTTGCTGCGTAGATGAATGTGCAACACGGCGCGAAAATCCTGATACCTGGCGCGCACGCCGCCTACCCAGCGCATGATGGGCGCCACCGACTTTTGCGCCACGGTGCGGGTGCGGGTCACGGTCTCGGAGGTCCACTGCACCTCCACCACGTCCGACTCGCTTACACCATCGCCAATGGTATTGGCATGCAGGAAATCGGCATGGGTCAGGTCAATCAGGTTTTCCACCGACAGCGCCGAGGTCGCATCAAAGCGCACGGTACGCTGGGTGTAACCGGGAAGACTGCCGTCCTGGGGTAGAAACGGAATATGCGGGAGCACCTGCACGTCGGCAGCGTCCGGGTTGCCGTACCAGACCCAGATGTAGCCATAACGCTCGACCAGCGGATAAAAGCCCCGTCCCCCGGTGAACGCTGTGAGTGTCAGCTCTTTCTGGGGAAAATGCGGGTGAAACTCGGCCGCCACCGCGCGCCCGTTGTCGCGCCACAGGTAATAGGGCTGGGCATGAATGATCCGGCGAATGGGCCGCGCACTCAGGTCGCGGCTATGGGACACCGGGAACCAGGTGTCACGCAGGTCGTAGTTGATCGGCGTCCAGTCACCCCGCACTTTGCCAGGGATCGTGTCGGTGGAGGAAGGCACGGCATGCATGGTGGGAACTCCTGTGCTCAGACGACTGCGCTGACGGGAATCAAGCGCGGTTGGCGCAACTCACGCAGTTCGCGGGATGAGGCTTGCAACAAGGCCGCGATGGCTGCGCCATCGATCAGGCTTTTCACCTGGAACGGCGCCTGTTTGCGCAGGCGGGCCAGACGCCAACGCAGGGGGGCCCTGAGGCGTACCTGCTCATGCACAAAACCACGCCAGCACAAACTGGTTGTGCCACGCCGGTTGGCACCGGTCGCGATCATCAGCGTCACCAGCGGCAATTCATCTTCGCTCTGCAGATCCACCCGAACAGTACCGCCGTTCACGGGGACGGCGGTGCGCACAATCAAGGGGTAATCCACCACAAACTGCGAAGGCAGGATTTGTGTGCTCCATACCGCACCTCGTTCCAGAACCACACGCCCCTGCTCGCTGCGCAGATCGCCAAGGAAAAAATCGGTAAGCCGCACATGGGCAAACCCGAGCAAGCATTCCGGGCCGTCGAGCATCGCATCCAGGTACTGGTCGTGACTCATGTTGACGATGGTGGAACCGGTAAATTCGCGTCCGCTCGGTTGGTAATCGCTGCTGGGTAACTGCCCTTGCGGTGCCCCCTCACCCAACCACACATGGACAAACCCATTTGCCTCGCGCACCGCAAAGGCACGCGCGGCATAACGCGCAGGCACGCGCTCATCGGCATGCAGGTTGGGGATCTGCGTACAGCCACCACTGGCGCCATCAAAGGTCCAGCCGTGATAACCGCATTGCAGGCCGGACTCGACGACTCGCCCCAACGCCAGCGGCACCCGCCGATGTGGGCAACGGTCTTCCAGGGCAAAGGCCTGGCCGGCTGCGTTTCGAAACAGCACCAGCTCCTCGCCGGCAAAGGCCACAGCCAATGGCACTTGATCATTAACGGCCTCGCAAAGCGCCATGGCCCACCAGCCTGGGGTCATCATCGGGCTGCCTCTTTGTTATTGGTCTTGGGCAATTGCGTTGAACGCAGTCAGCGCTAACGTTAGTGCTTCGTGGTGGAGAGAGCAAACATAATTCAACAGTTTTTTATTTTCTGTCTATTTTTTTAATAACCAAAGAAAACGACCATTTCCAGCCTAAATCCGGAACATCTCAGCTTAACGAGCATATTTCAGCCTTTTATGCGACCTACAAATGGACATTTTTTCTTTTAGTGATCATGTTTTAATGAAAAATAGCTAGCAAGCAATCCATAAGCCTGATTACCATTAGCTTGCTCATTGACTCCAAGGTGTGCTGACGATGACCCAATCCACCCTCGGCTTTGTCCTCCATGACGTTGCCCGCCTGATGCGCAAGCGCTTTGAACAATGGGCTCGCTCAGCCGGCCTCACACGCTCGCAATGGCAAGTCCTGGCCAAGCTGTCGATTCATGAGGGCATCCACCAGAAAGGCCTGGCAGACCTGTTGGAAATCGAATCGGTCACCCTGGTGCGCTTGCTGGACAAGATGCAGGAGCGCGGCTTGATCGAACGCCGTAACCACCCCACCGACCGCCGTTACTCCTTGCTGTTTCTCACCCCGGCCGCCCATCCGCTACTGCAGTTCATGCGCACCATCGGCGAACAAACCCGACAAGAAACCATGGCGGATTTCTCCACTCAGGAGCACGACCAATTGCTGCAGTACCTCGAACGTATGCGTGAACACTTGCTGACAGCCTGTGGCCAGCCCGTGGATGAGCCCACTGGCTGTGCAGCGAGCGAGGTGAAGCATGGCTGAGCCGACATTGCAGCGCCCGGCCGTGCACGCTGAAGCCCGACCGCTCGAGCCAGCGGAAAAACCCCAGATGCAGGCGCCCGAGGCTTCGGCCCTTGACGACCATGGTCAAGAACCGGCTGATACGGCACGCCAACGCTGGCGCATCGGCCTGTTTTTGCTGGCACCTATCAGTGTCGTGGCCTGCGCCGCCTGGTATGTGTTGGGTGGCCAGGTCGTGAGCACCGACAACGCTTATATCCAGGCCGAGCGGGTGGGGGTTTCCACCGATGTCGCCGGGATCGTCGCTGCCATTGAAGTCAGTGACAACCAGACCGTGAGCAAAGGCCAGGTGCTGTTCCGTCTCAAGCCCGAGCCTTTTGAAATCGCCGTGGCCAGTGCCAAGGCGCAGCTGGAAAACGCGCGCAACCAGATCCTTTACCTCAAGGCCAGCTACAACCAATCGCTGGCCGAGATCGCCCAGGCTGAAGCCAAGTTGCCTTTTTACCAGACCAATCTGCAACGCCTGGAAAAGCTGGTCAGCGTTGCCGCCGTTTCCAGGACTCTCTACGACGACGCCCACCAGGACCTCGACAATACCCGTCAGCAAGTGGCGGTCGCCAAGGCCCAGGCTGCCGCGGCGCTGGCCCAACTCGGTGGGCGCCTCGACAGACCTCTTGAGCAGCATCCTTCCTACTTGCAAGCGCTGGCGGCACTGAATGAAGCCGAACGCAACCTGCGCAACTCCGTGGTCATGGCCCCGTTCGACGGCGTCGTCACCAATGTTGACTCACTGCAAGTGGGCGCGTACCTGCAACCACCGCAATCGGGTTTCAGCCTGGTCTCCAGCGAGCAGCTGTGGGTCGCTGCGTCGCCCAAAGAAACCGAGCTGACCAACGCCCGGATCGGCCAGGGCGTTACCATTGAGGTAGACACTTATCCGGGTGTCACCTGGCATGGCACCGTGGAAAGCATCAGCCCGGCGTCCAGCTCGAGCTTCTCCCTGTTGCCAGCCCAGAACACCACGGGCAACTGGGTGAAGGTTGTGCAGCGCATTCCGGTGCGGATCCATATCGACGATGCTGCCGGCAAACCGGCGCTGCGCCACGGCATGAGCGCCGTGGTCGATATCGACACCGGCACCGCCCGAGGCGTGCCGAAGCCGCTGGCAAACCTGTTCGCACGCCATCATGAGTGAAGTATCCGGACCACTTCCGCCATCGCCGTTGCGGGTACTGATCACCTTGTGTGTGGTGCTGGCGGTGGTCATGCAGGCGCTGGACACCACCATCGCCAACGTCGCCCTGCCCTATATGCAGGGCAGCGTATCGGCCAGCGCCGATCAGATTAACTGGGTGCTGACCTCGTACATCGTCGCCACCGCCATCATGACCCCGCCCTCGGCATTTCTTGCCCGGCGCTTCGGGCGCAAGCGCGTGTTGCTGTGGTCGATCTTCGGCTTTGTATTGGCCTCGGTGCTCTGTGGCATCGCCCGCTCCCTGGAAGAAATCATCCTGTTCCGCCTGCTGCAAGGGGTGGCCGGGGCGGCATTGGTGCCGTTATCGCAAGGCATCCTGCTGGATATTTACCCTCAGAAAGAACGAGGGTCGGCAGTGGCCCTGTTCGGAGTTTCGGTCATGGTCGGTCCGGTACTGGGGCCGATGCTCGGCGGCTGGCTGACGGAACACCTCAGCTGGCGCTGGGTGTTCTTCATCAACTTGCCTATCGGCTTGCTGGCCTTCATCGGCATGACCCGCTTCATTCGGGAAACCCCGGCCGACAGAACCGCACGCCTTGACTGGCTGGGCTTTGGCTCGCTCAGCGTGGCCATCATGTCGATTCAACTGTTCCTCGACCGCGGCGAACAACTGGGCTGGTTCGACTCCGGGGAAATCATCCTGGAAGCGCTGGTGGCCACGATCGCTTCGTACATTTTCATCGTCCACACCTTCACCCACAACAAGCCCTTTATCAGCCTGAAGCTGTTCAAGGATCGCAATTACTCGGTGGCGGTGGTGTTTATCTTCATCATCGGCATCACCTACCTGGCCTCGCTTGCACTGATGACACCCTACCTGCAAACCCTGATGGGCTACCCGGTACTCACCGCTGGCATGGTCATGGGGCCACGCGGCCTGGGGACGATGCTCAGCATGTTCCTTGCCGGGAAGATCATCGGCAAGGTCGATATTCGCTGGATACTGTTTTGCGGCCTGGTGTTGTCCGCCTGGTCGATGTACATGATGACCGGCTGGACGCCGGCCGTGTCCATCGACACCATCGTCTACGTCGGCTTCATACAGGGCGCGAGCCTGGGCCTGTTGTTCGTCCCCCTGACCACCATTGCCTTTACCACCCTGCCCCCGCATCTGCGTGGCGAAGCCACGGGCCTGTACAACCTGTCACGCAATGTCGGTTCGAGCGTTGGCATATCGATCGTCACGGTGCTGCTGGCGCAAAACACCCAGATCAATCATGCCGAAATCGGCGCCTACGTGACGCCGTTCAACCGCCTGTTCGATGCCTGGCCTGTCAACAATCAACTCAATCCATTGACCGCCAGCGGGCGTGCAGCCCTGGATGGCTTGATCACGGTGCAAGCCAGCTGGGTGGCTTACCTGGATGACTTCAAGCTGCTGATGTGGTTATCCATTGGCGTCATACCGCTGCTGCTGATATTCAGGACGGCGAAGTCTCAAGCCAATCAGGCCTCGTAGCGAAAACGTCCGACCGCCACATTCAGCTCATCGGACAGTTCGCGCAAAGACACCACGGCTCCGGATACCTGATGGGTGATCGCATCACCCTCGCCGGCCATGCGTGCGATGTGCTCGACGTTTGCCACGATGCCCCGCCCTCCTTCGCTCTGCACGCTCACCGCATCGGCAATCCGGTCTACCCCGCGCGTGGAGTCCCCGACCAGTTCCGTCGCCTGTTGCAGGGTGCTTTCCAACTCCCCCAGCAACCGGCCACTGTCTTCCAGGGCCACAGTACCCGCGTTCAATGCTTCGTCGACGATCCCTGATTGGCTCTCCAGCTTCAACGTCAACTGGTTGATCGAGTTGGCCGCCAGCGCAGAGCGTTGTGCCAGGTTTCGCACCTCGTCGGCGACCACGCTGAAGCCGCGCCCGCTCTCTCCGGCCCTCGCGGCCTCGATCGCCGCATTGAGCGCCAGCATGCTGGTCTGCGCGGAGAGGTCCTTGACCTGACCGATGCTGGCGGTGATCGCTGTCGTGCTTTCGACAAAATCGCCCACCGAGCCGCGGATGGCGGAGAAGGCTTGGCGCACGCTGTCGATTTTCTCGAGCAGTCGTGACAAGGCCAAGTGTCCATCCTGCGCACCGCGCAAACTGGCTTCGGCGCAGCTGCGCAGGCTTTGAGCATGACTGGAGATTGCCGCAATCCCGTCGCTCATCTGCTCGATGGTCATCGACACCGCCCCCACCGCACCGGCCTGCGCCGTGGAGCTTTGCGCCACACGCGCCGACGCACCCACCAGTTCCTCCGCCGACGCGCCCACCGATGCCGCGACACTGGCAACCTGGCGCATGGCCTGCTGAAAGCTATCAATGAGTTCGTTGAATGCCTGGGCCGTGTGGGCAATCTCGTCTCGGCCCATGACCCGCACGCGTCGGGTCAGGTCGCCATCGCGCAACTCGATCGACGCCTGTTCGATTTCCCGGATAGGCCGGATGATCTGGGCGCGCAACAAAAGACTGACCATGACGGCCAGTACGCTGGCGCCGAGCAATACCGCGACCAGCATCCGTGACACCTGCCGTTGCATGGCACCGGCCTCGGCAAAGGCGCCGGAGGTCAGCTGCGCCTGCAGCCCCAGCAAACGGTTGAACTGACCTTGCAGACCATTGTTGTCGGCGCGCACCCTGCCCAGCAGCGAGGCCGCCTGTATCTGGTCGCTCAAGGCCGCGCGCTTGAAATCGGCAAGGCCTTCGCCAACCACGGCGGCCTGCTCCTGCACGGCGCGGTAGAGTTCTTTCTCCTCCTCACCCAGACGCGTCTCGCGAGCCACCTTGTCCAGCCCCGCTCGCATGTCGTCGACACTGGCCTGCATGTCTTCCAGATAGGACTCCAACTCCTCGGCAGAAGCCTGCCCATTGGATTCAAGGATGCGCGCGCCTATGGCATAGGCCCCGACCATCGCCGCCTGCGAGGCAGACGCGGTTTCCAGGACCTGGCGATACTGCTGGAAACGCAACTGGTCGATTTCCTCGATCACTGCTTGTTGCCTGGCCAGCCCGTGGTAGGCCAGACCCGAGACGATCAATAGCGCGAGCACAAATATTCCGGGCAGCACGAGGAGCTTGGCGCCGATGGAGAGGCGTTTGAGAAATGACATGGGGGTTACCGTTTTTGTTTTTATGGGGCATGCCTGAGCAGGCGGCTTATTCAACTTCATTCTTTATACAGTATTTAATTCTACTATCAGAATGATAATCAAAAAAACTTGTGCCCCATACAGCTGTGGCTGCTTCTCTGTCCCTCGCGCTTAACTGACATCCGCTTTTGTGCGTCACGCATAAGCTGTACTAATCGATACTGCGCAAGCCGTTGATGAGGTCTTCCTTACATTTCAGGAGCGCAGCCTCTATCGTTTCCTTCGCCTGTTCAATTCGCCAAACCGGGCCGACAACATCGATCGCATACTGGCCTTGAGGCGTCTGTATGCCCACGGCTATCGCCACCTGCCACGGGATAGGTGCGCCTGCACGAAGCAAAAAACCTCAAATTAACCCAATGACAGAGCAGCAAAGGTCAACGAAGAGCCGAGGAACCACTCAATGTGGCAAGTAGGTTCTCCGATGGTGGTCCTGCCTGACTTCAGGCCAGCTGAAAATCCGACTTTTTCAACAGAATCGGCCAAAAGCGGACGGTCAAACGTTCGCGGATGCTTGTGGAAAGTGTCAATCTGATGCCCCATTCCTCAGAGAGTACGTGAGCCCTAACCAAAAATTGCCGCGCTAATCAGAAACGCTATCCAGGATAGTCATCCCTGCGTGGAGTCATTAACTTCCGTCAAGTAGGAGCTTTTGCCCAGAGCGGGAACCGTAAGCCAGCGGCCTTCTTGTCTGGCACGATGAACCCCAAACTGTATCGCGCGCGCGTGATGGCGACGTACATCTTGTTCTGAGCTGTTTCGTCCTTTGCGGGAAACGGCTTTCGGCCATCCAAGACGAAATGCAACTGGTTTTCAGTCGGTAGCACCAGCACCCGATCAAAACCCAGACCTTTGCTTCCGCCAAAGTTGTAGCAGCGCGCCTCGGTGGGAAGAAGCCTCACTCCTGACGTTACGCTCCAGCGCAGCACCATTGGGTCAAAAACCTTGATGTACGCGGCGACGTCTGACTCCTTAACGATGAATGTACCGAGGTGATGGGCAAATTCAGGTGGAACCTCCTTCACCGCCGACTCCGTCGCTTCATAAGTACCATTGTGTACAGCATCGGCGACGTCACAGATCGGTTGAATACAACGCCGATTAAGCGTCAACGACTCATCCTCAAAGCCCATGGACCTGAAGGCTGCGATCTTCTCAGCGGCCGTTTTAGGCGCTTTTTGGCCAAACGTCGTCTCGTACACCGTCTGCCGGAAATCTCCCACGCAGGTGATGGGTGTCGGCATCACTTTGCTCAGCCCCTTGAGCACCTCGTAGTCCCACCCAACCAGATCTTGAACCTCATCAAAGAACACCTGAGCATAAATCTCCCCTAGTCGTACTGCAGCAGAGTTTTTCGTGGCCTTCATTATCCGGCTCGCCAGTTTTGCGAGAAAGCCGGTATGAGCCTTGGTCTCGCATGGAGTCAGGAAGTGTTTTGGGTTGTAGCTCTTATCGTCCAGCTGCTCGGCGCGCCCCGGCAGCATAAACGTTGAGTCTGGCCTCATATGAGGATTGCGCTGGTCGAAGCAGATGCCATCGATCCGCCGCGAGAACAATGCCTGCTGATAAGGTCTCACCATGTCTTCCAGGTAAAAAGAGAACAGACCTTTGACCACGAACCGATCACTGTGCGTACCAAAGACCTCCAGAAATCGACGTCTCAGTTCCTGCTGATTACTGGTCGTATAGGTCACCACCAGAACCTTTCCTCCGCGCTCGATTTCGGTGATTGATTCGGTAATGACCTTGTGAGTCTTGCCTGAGCCGGCACCCGCCATGCAGAGTTTATTAGGCAAAGTTCAGCACCTCAGCGAGGAAGGCTGGATATTTGAACGGCTCATCAGTTTCGAAAATTCGAATCGCGGTGTCGACCTTCTTTTTGCCTTTGCCGTCGCCGTCACCGCTTCTGAACCACTCCACGATAAATTCGAGCTTTTCAGCAAAGGTAGGTTTGGCAGTGAACAACTTGATGGTTTTGGTTGATAGGACAATTTCTGCAAATGCCTGCAACTCTTTTTCCGAATCCGCATTGGCCAGAATCATCGCTGGCTCCAGCGAAAACTCCTTGTTATTTGTTGAAGAGACCAGCTTTATATTTGGGAAATCTTTGTAATCCTTACGTGCTTCAACGACGTTATTTTCGTAATCGCCATCGTTATCTCGCAAGACATTAATCGCGGTACCGATTTCTTTGCCAATCGCAATGAACGTCTTGAACCCGACGCCGCGCACCACAATGATATCGATTCCGTCTTGCTCTGGCAGACGCTCCTTATGGGTGTCTTTGTAGATCTTTTTGAGAATCAACTCATCTGAGGGGCCTTCTACCAATACCACCTTCCTGGATAGCGCAACACGCAGCGTGTCGTAGCCTGGCAGCCGCTTCAGCGTCTTTACCACCCCCTTGTCCAAGAGGTGCAGTCGCTTGTACGTGTCATGCAGCAAGCAAATTTTATCAATGCTCAGTTTGTTCAACACATAAGAACTGTGGGTGGTCAGGAATAGCTGCTTGCCGTCTCGCTGGTCCTCAATGTCTTGCACCAACTTGCTTAGCTCGACATGCGACAGGTGATTTTCCGGCTCCTCCATCATTACCAGGTCGATATCTTTTGACTTGTTGTGCAGGGCCAGCTTGATTTGCACCTTGCTCTGCTCACCCTTGCCGATCATGTGGAACGGCACGGCATTTACTTCAAGTTGCAGTCCGTTCTGGATAGCGCCAGCGGGCATGGTGTTGGCGGCGATGGTCAGCTTCTTTTCCGTGATCCTGTTATCGGAATCCAGATCCTTGTTGACGGTGGTGACCTCGTCAGTGTTGTTGAAGGATTGAAGGGTCTCACGGTAGTGCAAGCTCAGACGGTACTCTTCGTCTTTTCTGAGTGCGGTACTTAGAACATTCGAAATGTACTGATTTTTGCCGAAGGTGGGATGAATACGAGTGGGGTCGATGTAGAGCGCTCTGAATTGCTTGGTCATCGGCTTGATAACATTCCAAGCAAAATCCATCCATTCGACTTGGTAGAACTCCACTGGGATGCTGGTTACCGCGGCACCGGAGGCTAGGTAATCGTTATAGGCATCAGTAAAGTCTGGATCAAAGCTGACTTTGATCTGAACCCCCTGAGCATCTTTCTTCAGGCTGTTGTTCGCACCGCGATAGTCGGGCACGTCTTTCATATACGCCTCGATCACGAGGATCGGTAAGTCCGCAGGCGATTTTCGCGAGGCGCGGAACGCGGCGACTGTCTCGGCGTTGAAAAGGTCCGGCGAGAACTCGCTATTGAATGGCCGACCGCGATACTGAAAATTGAGAACGATCTCCAAAGCCTCCAGAATCGTGCTTTTGCCTGCATTGTTATCACCCACGAAAATATTTACATCTTCGTTGAAGTCAAAAGTCTGATCCTTGAATTTTTTGAAGTTGATCAGGCGTAGCGATTCTATGAGCACGTTTCAAATCCTTATGAAGTAGCGGCGACTGGTGTGGCGTAAGGCCATTGCGGCTCACGCTATAGGGACGTGGGTTCCCTGTCCAGTAAGAAGACAACCAGCGACGTCTGCCTTGCGGGGGCAGAGTGGGTTGGGTCCCGTCAGCACACGCAACTCGAGCTGGCATAGACAATTAATCCTGACCTTGGGCCTTGGGCTTTCCAGCAGCGCCAGCGATCGGCATTGGAGCATCAATGAAGATGCTCTTCGGAATCTCGTTCGGCTAAATGGGTGTCCGGTTTCATTAGACCACTACAGTTTGGCGCGAGTAATTTCGCTGCAAAATGAGTTTCAAGTGAAAGGATCGGGTTGAACCAGTAGAGTCGGCGCTTTCTGTAACGATTGATCAGGCTTTGCCGAGCTACGCATTCGATTGCGGATGGTAGTTGCAACATCCTTCGGTACCTGAATGGGAGTCGTGCTGGTCTCACTAGCGCAGAAAAGACAGAACTGATTCCCAGGTGGGCTAAGCAACCAGCAGGCGGAGCATTGTACGGCCTGGCCACCCCACTCTCGGGCTGCTCGGAGCCACTGGTTAGCGATCAACTCCTCTCGCCGCTTGGGATCGGGCGGCTCATCTTTCGTTAGGATCCCCGCAGTACGCTGTGCCTCAGCAATCTCACATTGGACTTGCCTATGAAGTGCTAACGCGACGGCATGCTCGGCCGCCTTGACTGCTTGCGCAGCTCGCTTCGCTTGTTCGATCGCCCGAAGGGGACCCTGCTCCCTTTGCCATTGGTCATTACAGCGAGCAACTTCGGCCGCGAGTTCTATTTCAGCACGCTTGATCAGCATTTCCCCCCGAATCGATCGAATCCATGACCTGATGGTGGGATCGTGTAGAACGGCTTGTTCAAATGTTGTCGGATCGTTGATCTGGCTCAAATCGAGCTCGGTGAGGTCAATCTCAACTGATGAAGCTTCGATGTTAGAGAGGCGCTCGTACCGCTTACTCTCTGTCCGGGCGGATACTTTAATCCTTACGAACAACTGGCGTTTGCCGGTAGTAAGAACCGCATGGGCTAAGACGTCACCAAGGTCTACAAATCGTTCGACCTTTTCAGCAGTAGCTAACGTTTCTGGGAAAACTACGTCGCGAGACAGGGTGCGCCCAGAGTCAGTCATGGCGCTTAGCCGACAATGGAAAGCTGGAAGAATAAGGCATCGCTGTGCAGCAATTAGAGCTACAGCCGCGCGTCGCACACCAGCTGTGTAGCCGCTATCACAATATTCAGAATGGACGTGGCGAAAATGCGGGATGACTTTCTGGCCACCATTCGCAGCATTCAACGGATTGCGGCAACCCGGGCAGATACAGCCACAAGCAACGCCATTCTCGACCTCAAAGGCCCGGAAAAATTTGCCCTCACGCTCACCGAATGGAATCTTTGTACCCTGCATACAACTAACTCTCGGTAGCACCACCAACGTGGCGAGCCTCTCAAAAACGAGACGTATTCTCCAACGTCAAAACGACGAAATATTCTCGTTGTGTAGATGGATGACAGACTTACGGCCAGGTTCAGCAGGGACTTAGCTCGTCAAGTATTCATCTGAGCCATTTACCTATACTCCAGAGCAACTGGACAGGATTGCAAGTAAAAATAATAGTGGATTGTCCGCTTTTGGCCGTTTTCTGCCCTTTGCCGCCAGCAGCTTTTGGCCGATTGCTGCCTTGGATGGAATAAGTACAACCTGCTGTATCGACTTGCGCCATATCGACGTGCGGATGCCAACTTCGCCTTCAGGGATCGGACATTGCCGCCGCGGGCTTTCGGGATCTTGGCTTACGCTTGGTAGCGGTAGTCTGGCGTAATTGCGTCAGTTGTTGCTCCAACGTATCGGCACGAGCCTGCTGCGCTGCAGCACGTTGCTGGGTTTGACTGAGCTCGGCCTGGATCGACTCCAGTCGCCGTTGCAACTGCTCGACCTGACGCCCGGCCTCCTTGAAGTTGGCCGTCACAGCCTTGCCCTCCTCCCGCGCGCGGTCGACCTCGCGGTGTGCGCGATCCTCGACTCCGCGCACGTAGCTCTCCTGCGCCACACGCTCCTGCTCGGCCTTTACCCGCAGAGACTGTAGATCCTGCTCGGCCTTGAGCCGCAGCGCCTGCAGATCCTGCTGTAACGCCTGGTATTGCTGCTTAGCTTCGCGGCGCTCATGCAACAAACCTTCACGCTGCTGTTGCAGGTCCTCGATCTGCGTCTGCCGTTGCGACAACAGCAGCTCCAGATCGGCCAGACGCAACTCCACGGCCTGGCGTCCGACCAACGCCTCTGCCGCCTGCTGGCGA
Organism: Pseudomonas sp. V98_8; assembly: GCF_029967975.1. Classification (NCBI taxonomy): domain Bacteria; kingdom Pseudomonadati; phylum Pseudomonadota; class Gammaproteobacteria; order Pseudomonadales; family Pseudomonadaceae; genus Pseudomonas; species Pseudomonas sp. V98_8. Next base: position 87,097 of record NZ_JASCAE010000002.1, on the reverse strand, counting down.
AACTGTGCCGCGTCCTGACGCGCCTGATCCTCAATCTCGGCGACCCGCTCGCGCTCAGCGATCAGTACCTTGCGTTGTTCGGCCAACCCTTGCTCGGCGACACCCTGCGCGAGGTGAATCGCCTGCTGCCACACCGCGACAAACGCTTGCGAGACCTCGCCGGGCAACGCTGGTAGACGAGTCTCGCCGCTCAGCCGCTCGGCCAGGCGTGCCCACCATTGATCGAGCAAACCACCAACCCGGGCCGGACTGCCGCGCCCCAATTCCAGGCGCACGCGCTCAACCGTTGGCCGTTCGCCACGCGCCAGTACCGCATCCGCGGCAGCAAACACCTCATTTTCCGGCACCCCTACTGCCATGCCTCACCTCCGCGTATATTAGGTCTGATAAAAGAAGATTATCCGACGTAATTTTTTGAATAACGGAATTATCATACGTTGAACGTATTAAATATTACAGACCAATTATCTTTGGTCGACGAAACCCCGCTAAAGCTGTATTCCCTAGCAATCAACGCCCAGGAAGCGGCGGCGGCCTTTCTCGCTGCCGGCACCGCGGCCAATACCGTGCGCAGCTATCGCAACGCCCTGACCTACTGGTCGGCCTGGCTGCAACTGCGTTATGGACAGGCGCTCGGCGATGCGCCGCTGCCGCCGGCGGTGGCGCTGCAGTTCGTCCTCGATCATCTGGCCCGACTGTTGGACAACGGTAGCTGGGTGCACCTGCTGCCGCCGTCGATCGACACCGCCTTGGTGGCAGCGCGGGTCAAAGCCAAGCCAGGGCCGCTGGCGTTTAATACGGTCAGCCACCGCCTGGCCGTCTTGGGTAAATGGCACCGGATCAATGACTGGGACAGCCCCACGGAAGCATCGGCGTTGAAGACCCTGCTGCGGGAAGCGCGCAAGGCGCAAGCACGCCAGGGCCTGAATGTGCGCAAGAAAACTGCGGCGGTGCTCGAACCGTTGCAGGCGTTGCTGGCCACCTGTAGCGATGGCGTGCGCGGCGTTCGCGATCGCGCCCTGCTCCTGCTCGCCTGGAGCGGTGGCGGACGGCGCCGCTCGGAAGTGGTGGGCTTGCAGGTCGGCGATGTGCGCCAACTGGATGCCGACACCTGGCTGTACGCCCTGGGCGCGACCAAGACAGATACCGGTGGCGTGCGCCGCGAAAAACCACTGCGCGGAGCGGCAGCAGACGCCCTTGCAGCTTGGTTGGCCGCCGCGCCCGCCGACAGCGGCCCGTTGTTTCGGCGAATATATAAAGGCGGCAAGGTCGGCACGGCAGGCTTGTCGGCTGATCAGGTGGCGCGCATCGTCCAACGTCGAGCCCAATTGGCCGGACTGGATGGAGACTGGGCCGCGCACAGTTTAAGGTCGGGCTTCGTTACTGAGGCCGGGCGTCAGGGTGTGCCGCTCGGAGAAGTGATGGCCATGACCGAACACCGCAGCGTGACGACGGTGATGGGTTACTTTCAGGCGGGCACCCTCCTTAACAGCAAAGCCACGCATCTACTGGACGAGCCCTGAAGCAGCGCACGCTCAATCAATGGCCGGGCAACGCTCAGCTTACGCCGAACAAAACGACAGGTGATCAGGAGACTGCCGGAGCCATTAGCCACATTTGCGCAAATCCGCTTGGCCTATGAGCATCTCCTCATCCCCAGCGTCGTTGCTGCACCGGCAGCCATTGCGCGAAAACTGGGCCCCGGTTATTCACTCGCCTCGAACACCGTCGACCTGAACAACCTCCAGCGACGCACCGCACTTAAGGGGGCAACCGCTGAAGGCCTCACCGGTGGCATTCAGCCACAGTGAAGCCCGACGCGATCCTGCCGGCGATCACGTGCGCCTGCGTCACTACGAAGCGACGATACGGCAATAATCAGAGCGGGACGCCCACCAACGCAGATCACTGGAACTGCAAGCTGTGCTTTTCGGATGACGACTCGGCATTGTGGCTCAACGCGGGGGCCGGCAAACCCTTCTGTTGGTTCCTGATCCCTTCCTTTTTCAGCGGCCGTGCGGAGACATTTTTTCTGCGCGTGCGCACCCTTGCGTAGAACCTCCAGAGCCTCAGCTTTGAACTGAGCGATCAAGGGCCACTTTGCTGTTTTCAGCTTTCGACGACCTTTTATAACTCTTACAACCTTGGGAAACCGGACTTGCGGAGCATTTCACCTAGTGCTTGTTCCGCACAAGGTAAAGGACCGGACTTATCGACTGAGTGTCCGCGACCCGGTTGGGACTAGGTGCGAATCCTCCGCAATGATTTTCCCAGTCTTTTTTTGGGGTAAAGGTCAAACCCTGCTTCCCACAAAAACCGAAATTGCGGAAACTTTCACCTAATGCCCCTCCGAAACGAAGGGACTTGTCGGCTGAGCGCTTGGTTAAAACTGAGACTAGGGGCCAATCCTCCGCAATGGCTTGCTGAGCTCTTGCCCTTAAGGGAGGGAAAGGCGCTGCTCCACAGAAACCGGGACTGCGGAAAGTTTCACTTAGTGCAAAGCGTCCCACCATGAGTTGCACGTTAGGTGTGAATACTCCGCAATTATTGCTTCGGCGTTTCTTTGCTGGCCGTACCAGTGTCTTGGCGGGCATCACAAAACAGAGGCTCCTGCACTAACCAAAGACTTAGTTCCGGCGGCAGAGAACCTAGCTGCTCCTCTAGTAGGAGCAGCAGAGTTCTGCGCCGTGCCTCTAGCTTGCCAGCGAGCCAGATATCATCCGCTGTTGGGTAATGCCGCAAAAGACCCTCTGCTTGAAGGCGCAAGGCTTCGGGCAGGGTCTTATCCTTTATTATATCGCGCAAGAACTTCTCGGTTTGTACAACACTGCGAGTACGCTCATGAATCATGGTCATGACAGAATTCTCAATCTTAGGGACACCCGCAGGGAAACGGGCACTTCCAATAAATCCCCGGAAATAGAACACACCTTACTGGATTTAATGGATCAACGGTTCATTTCGCGCCTCTGAATCTCCCTATTCAAATTTTTCGATTTAGCTCCCCCCCCACAGGTCCAATGACCACAAGCACGCTGGAAATTTATAATGTCGAACTACGCGATAAGATGGAGCCGTATTCGGTGTGATAAGCGCTACCAACCATAGCGGTTTATTTACCATCGCGATTTTCTCCAACAATAAGTCATCGGAAATTCCAGGCAAGCAATCGGTCAATTGGGACAAAACTCCAATCCAATCTATCACCTGCCCACAAAACCTATGAGTCATCAGCCATGCCTGCACCGCCGCAGGACAAGGAATTCGGCAATCGGCTGCCCAATGGCGCCCCACAAAGGCATCGATGTTTGACATCACGCGTTTATGATGAGGTCCGCCTCCGCGGTAAACTGACTCATTCGAAAATCCCCACCAATGTTGCTGCAACAGCCGGTAAGCTTGCTTCCGAAAGCGCTGCAATTCGCGCTCGGCAGGAGTTAAACTTGAGCACTGCCGCCTAAGACCCCAACTCTGGCGCAAGTTCCGCAGAATCGATTTGAGGCAGTTTTTAAGCCGAGCGACTAGCTCCACCCGCACGCTGGACAGTTCGCCAGTATCCTGCGCAAAAACACCTGGGGAAGGACCTCTTATCTGGACGTAGCCCAGCGAGTGAAGCCAGTCAACGTCCGACGGACCCAATCCCTGTAGCGGCAATTCGACCATCGATTGCCATTGTTCAAAAGCTGAGCCATTCAAACCGTACACCAGAAATCCAACGCACGCCTCATGGCCACCGCTACTACCCTTGTACCGAATCGGGACAACGCCCTTTAACGCAGCGTACACCCGATCGATTCGATATGATCTAGCCGCAGTATACACATCAAAAAAACAAACTCGCCCCTGCTTAGCCCCCAACGGCACCTCGCAATGCGCGCAGCAAAATGGCACGTCGAATAGCTTTCCCGTCCAATCATAAATAGCGACATTATTGCAGACTGCACAAGTCGTACGTAGCTGCACTGAATGAAAGGGGCATGCGGCCAATTGTTCCAGCTGAAAAATAGCGTAGTGCCTACGTGCACCTATGCAGATAGGACAGAAGCGCAGGTAAGGGCATATTAATGATGCGCCAAGTAAATAACAGGGAACTAAGAACATCTCCAGCAATTGCGATCGGCTCAGACCAATGATTCGCTGCAGCGAACAATAATTGACGGACCTCAGATCCTCCAAGCCAAAGCTCAGCCAATTTTTCGTATACGATTTTGTTCTAAACAGGCGTCTAAATGCTGACCCCGACAGCGCATTGTCTGCCTGAAAGCGCCCAAGAACGGCGTACACGGATTCAAAACGATCAATCACACCGCCTGGAAAGTATTGCAATATAGTTACCTCCAGCTGTAGTCCGTTAGCTTACATTCTGCGTCTATCTTCGCCCGCTTGCCTCGCCCTCCACGGAAGAATCAATCATCTCGAGATACAGTAAAAATTCAACTTCTCGAACCAACTCATCGACAAGTCCGCGGTCGATTACAAAATCAACTGCATCAAGATGATGATACTCTAAAAACAACAACTCAATCATCGCGGTAATATGTTTCATCGGCAACCAATACTCGATGAACTTCCCATGCAAATCGATCACCGCCGCAAATCCATCCCATATTGGTTCATAATACTGCTCTAGTCGGAACCCGCTCGCAAATGCTTCTGGAAAGAAAAAACGTGTAAACGGCCACTCAGGGACATCATGCGCCAATGTATCGTAGCCGCTTAAGACATACCTTAATTGATCAGGACTTTGAATCCCACGAAACTGGATTGCAGATTTCATCAAGCGATCCACGATCACAATATTTTTTCTCTCAATGTAAGTTTCGCGAAATGACGTCAGTGCCGGCTGCCCGACCAACACCGTTATTAAGCGAATGTTGTTTTCTTCCAACTTATCGTATACTTCACAAATCCACTGCATGTGAATATCGGTCCACTTTTGGGGCTCATCGATGAAAAGTAGGAATAATCGTTTCACATTGCGCCCTCCCCGACTCACCAAGGTCTTGATGGCTCGCCGCCGGCATTCCACCGCAGCCCCACCGGTAGCGCAGCCTAGGCTTTCGCAGAGCGTCGAGAAAAAATCCCGCTCGGAAATGTACGTCTTCATTGTTCCATCCATTAAAGCCGCGTATAGCCCTTTGTATTTGGCTTGCGCTTGACACATTAGGTAGGTTATCGCAGATGACTTACCAATTCGTGAATATCCCCACATGATGAATCCGCCTGACCTTCGTCGCAAAACTTTATCCAATTCTCCCCAGGCAAAAGAAATGGAGTCTGTAGGCAAAAGATAGTCCTGATGATTGAGCGGATGCTCTTCAAACGCGCATGGCCGGATAGTAGAATACTCAGATTCAGTCATTTTTTATCTCGCCGAGAGAAGATATAGCCTTTTGTTAAACGCTCTACAGGCTCCGACGGAGGAGCTACATGCCCCCCCGAATTAACGGAAAGGGTTACTGAACCAGTATGTTTTAGATTATATGTGGCGACATCTCGCGACTTCCAATTCTCAGTCTGCTGAAGCGCCCTAATCAAATCGGCAACCGAATCACCTTCACGATAAGAAATTTGCTTATTCCTTAGGCTCTTCAGAAGTCGCTCGCGGAGCTTCTCACTGTGCGGTGAAACCCAAGGCTGCGGCGGAAATACTTCACCAAGATATCGCCCTTGCAGATCATAAACTCGCAGATATGAAATATTTAAAGGATCCCATTCAATCATTACTTCATCTCCCACAGAATGACTTAAAACAGGTAAATTCCTGTAACGAGCACCTTTAAAGTTAATAAATGCGCTGTACTGCCCATCACTTCGAACCTTAGTGAAATCAGTTTTCTGAGTAAAATGACGAATATCCCGATGCTCCGAACGGAGCCGAGGGAAAATTGCATCTCGCTCACGAACAGTACGAACAAATAGTTCGAGTGGTGAATGTGGAGGGATCCCTTTATGAGGGCGACCATTATAGTCAGATATAACGATATCTAAAGCCTGATGCAACTCCTCAATAGTTAGAAGAATTGTTAAATCACCGCCTTTCGGCGCAAGTCGCCTGATGATTTCATCTTTTGGCTGAGACCCTGTAGTGCCAATTATGCGATGAGAAAAATTATCCACCAGATATCTGAAAAAAGTTTCGACAATGGCTCGATCATTCGGTGCATGTGGGGGACCAAAATCATCAAAGCAGCCAACTACCCTACGCAGCGTCTGCTCCGCAAATTTTGCTTTATGGGCCATTGCGTTATCTAATTTATAAATAATTCCGCAAGACCAACCAAGATCCGATATTTTTTCACTTGGAAATCCCCCTTGAGCTTTGTACGTTAAACCTTGAATAACGGACCTTGGCCTAACATGTGGGGCGATTGAGTTATAGATCGCGGTAAGCAGGTCGGTTTGATCATAATTCTTTCCCAGCGCCAAGTTGTAACCGAGCACACAGCGAGTATAGACATCAATAACCAGGATTACCCACACCGTAAGTATCTCGTGCACGAATTTCAGTCCATAAGTATCAGTCTCCTGCACGGTAATACGTATATCCAGATTATGTCCATCCAACTGTACCTCTTGCAGTGGTTCGGTGGTGGGTAATATGGCCAGAGCGTCTACTCCAAGTTCTCTATCGCGTTGGTTTTCAGCGTATTCTCGTTTAAAGTTATGCAGATACCTTTCAAAACTTCTTACCGCTCGATCGCTTCGGGCAAACGGATATTGTGGAGCTCGAATTTCGAGCTTTTCACACTCCTTGAGAAAGTCCGAGTGAAAATCTATTAGTTTTTTGATCCCCCCAGACTTACGCGATTTGTAGATTATTGCGTAACGCCTAAGCAATGTTTCAAGCTTCGGGTATTTACGCAACAACTGCGAGAATAGCCCCGCGTCTCCCGGCAGATTATCTACACCAACTGCTTTTGGTTGTAACTCTGCCGTGCGAAAATTTTTCTGCAGGCGAAAATTTAGCAGGCAAGCTCGATACCCAACATAATGACCATCCTCACCTAACTGAAGCGCCTTGCCAATCATGTCATACAGAGTTGACTTGGGAACACTGTAGTTCTGTTCGATTTCTCGACATGTCGCCCCTTGAGTCAAAAAAGCATTCAAAGCTGACAGTCGCCTTTCTATTAGCTCTCTCTTATCGGTAGAAAACGCCCTTAAATCTGGAGCTTTCCATACAGAGATATCAATTCCCGACGAACGTAAACCAGACCGGGAAAAACGCTCCTTTGGCTTGTCCATTTAAACACCTTCAGGCTTTAATTTAATTAACGTCCGACCTGTAATCATTTCATTAGCAAGGCTATCTATTCGAAACTTTCCGATTCGGACCAATTCAAATGCATACGCATGTCCCCGACCATTGGAGAACGCTTCGAGCTTTTCTATCTCGCTAAGCGAGTAAAACGGAAAACCATTGAGCTCCGCTATGAATCGCCTGATATTGTCCGAAGTTATTTCATTCTGCCATCTTGAAATAACTGAAAGCATCTTTAGTCGATTCCAAACTTCAAACCTCGCCCCGACTAAAGTTTCTGCCAGCAGCGGCTTACATACACCACCTACGACAGAACAATAGTCTTCAAAAGCTCTTACGAGAGTATCTTGACCCGAATGATCTATATATATAAAGCAGTCCGAATGAAGATACCTAACCCGAAAAGCAACAAATAAGGATTTTCCCTCCCAGCAAAATGCTTTATTAATAGATTCAAAATCCACTATCTGCGAATCAAATTCTAGCCTCGTCCACTCCGACAATTGGGCCCTATAGTAAAACTCAAGCGAACAACGATTGGTTATGCTAAATACCCGAATCAGATGACTGTTCCTTGGACGCTTTATCGATTGTAGTGGTGATAAAGAATCATTCGGCATTTCAATGTTCACGGTTACCCCCTGCCGAGCCAAGGCAAAAGAGGCATACCGAAATCAAGAAGATGAAGTAGCGCAATACAACTGAAGGCAACGCTTCGATGGAAGGCCCCGAGGTAATTGAAAGGATAGTAGCAATATAAAAATTAGCACTACTACAAAAAACAAAAAACTGAACTTGGCTTGAATTGACTATTAATACAGATGATTTCTGCGGGGTACAGAAAGCCAGAAGCCGACCATTGGGCAAGACACTCTCGGCACGCCTTTTCAGCTCAAGTGATTTTTTAACTTTATATGACAAAACCCCACAAAAAAAAGGCATACCTTACCTCCAAGAAGTAAATTCTTTGGAAAGTAAGATCCGCCTTATCCTCTGATGGGGGCTGTCCTACGCGAAACACTATTCGAATATCATAGTCAGCCATTTGATAAAGTTCATAATGGAATTTCTCAAATAGAAACGCCACACCAATAGAGAACACCTATCGCAAATCAAGTGAAATTTCTTCCCTAACAGATTGAAAATTTTACAAAATCTCAATGGCCCGTTGGGCCAACTCTTTCAAATTCACCTTTAGCGCAACGACATAAAGTCCAGTAGTTCCGGTAGTACGACGAAATGTCCACTATTTAAGTCGAAGCCATTCAATTTCTTGATGGACTTTTTATGCGAAAAAATTATTAAACATCAATTAAAAAAGCCGCATCAGTAATTAAAATACCTGCCAGGACATTTTCAAGCGGGATTTTCACAGAAAGTCCGGTGGCTAAAATTCCGGTAATTATTGCGATGCGGGAATAAAGCCCTGTTTACTGCTGAATGATATGAACCTGATGAATATCGCCACCGTCGACCTCAACTTACTCAAAGTTTTCGAAGCCTTGCACGAAGAGTCCAGCGCCAGCCGCGCGGCGTTGCGCCTGGGCGTCACGCAGTCGGCGGTAAGCGCGGCATTGCGCCGGCTGCGCGAGCTATATGGCGATCAGTTGTTTGTGCGCACCGGCCGCGGCCTGGCGCCGACGCTCAAGGCTAATCAGTTGAAACCGGTGGTCAGCGACGCGCTGAACAAATGCCGGCAAAGCCTGGCGATGGTCGACCCGGCGGCCCATCACTACGAAGGGCGCTCGGTCACAGTGGGCATGTCGGATGATTTCGAAATCGCCTACGGACGCCGTTTGATCGAGGAAATCGCCCGTTGCGCGCCGAAACTGAGGCTGATCTTCCGCCAGACCCACAGTCAGATCGTCGCCCACGCCTTGATGGAACGCAGCATCGATCTGGCCATCACGGCCGGCGGGTTTGCCGAGCGGTTGCTCAGTCGCCAGGTATTGGGTGAAGGCGATTACCTGTGCCTGGTCGACCCGATGAGTCTTGCCGCGGGACAGCAAACCATCGAGCTTGAAGAGTTCGTCACCCGTGAACATATCCTGGTGTCATCGGGTGGCTTTATCGGGATCACTGACGAAGGATTGGCCGCACTTGGCCTTAGCCGCCGGGTATGCGCTTCGACCACGCATTTCGCCGCATTGCCGCATCTGCTCAAGGGCAGCCAGGCGGTGGCGACCATTCCGGCCCATGCCGCCCGAAGCATCGCCACGCTCAGCGGCCTGGCACTGCTGCCCTGCCCCCTGGCGTTGCCGCGCTACCCGATCGAACTGGGCTGGCGCACCAGCACCCAGCTCGATTCCCTGGTCATGAAGGTGCGTGAAGCGATTGTCGCCAGCTTCCTGTAGGAGCGAGCATGCTCGCGAAAAACGTCTGGACAGCGTGGTCACCCGCAAAGCCCTCGTTATCGTTGACGTCCATCGCGAGCTTGCTCGCTCCTACAGTAGATCGGAACAGCCGCGAGCGATTATTTGGCCGCCATCAGCCGATTGACTTCACTTCGCACCATGTTCGAGAACTCCGGTGGCGACATGCCATCCAGCTCGGCGCGCACCCACTCGGCCCATTTTCCCTTGCGCTTGGCGCGCTCACCGAACAGACGTGCGGCTTCGCCCTTGGCCTTGCCCAGGTTGTTTTGCCAGAGTTCGAACAGACGGGATTTCTCGTCTTCCAGCGCTGCGCGCTCGGCAAGGGGTTTGTCGGCCAGATTGAAACTCATGGGAAATTACCTGCTGCGTAAATAGGCTACATCTTACACTGTAGGAAGAAATGTCCTGCGCTGGATTTTTCTACAGGATGGCGTCCGCACGCAAAGTCACTGCAACTTTTTCTATCGCGGCAGACTCCATTGTTCACTGTCCATTACCTGCAAGGAGTCACCCAATGGCCCGCAAAACCGCCGCACAAGCTGCCGAAGACCAGATCAAGGACCAGGCTTTCAGCGAACTTCAGTCGCTGATCGAAGAGTCGGAAAAACTGCTCAAGAGCAGTGCGTCACTGGTCGGTGAAGAAGCGGACACGCTTCGTGGACAAATCTCCCAGAAACTCCAACAGGCACGGGACTCGGTTACCAGCGTCCGTTCTCGGACCCTGCCGGCGGTCGAAGCCACACAAACCTACATAGGTGGGCACCCATGGCAGACCGTGGCCATTTCCGCAGGTTTTGGGTTGGTCGTGGGCTTGTTGTTGGGACGACGGTAAGCACTGCCGTCAAATAACCTCAAAATGAAATGCATTCCTTGTGGGAGCGGGCAAGCCCGCTCCCACAGGTCCACTTTTAAATATCTAGGCGCCAGCCAACTCCCGAAGATTCGCCAGCGTACCCGCATCCAACTGAATTCCATCAGCATTGGACTTGGCGCGCTGATGATGACGCCGATCACCCGGTAACCGCTTGAGCCCCACACCGTGCATTTGCCGCACCAACTCCTGGCTGCGCTCGGCAAAGCTCTGCCCGGCCGCCTTGGCCGGATCGATCACGATCAACAGTTGGCCGGTCCACGGAGTCTTGGCCCCCGGGTGGTTCTTCCAGTCGAACTCGAACGAGAAGTTGCCGCCGGTCAACGCCGCCGCCAAGAGCTCCACCATCATCGACAGCGCCGAACCTTTATGGCCACCAAACGGCAGCAACGCGCCTCCCTCCAGAATTGCCTGCGGGTCCTGGGTCGGCTGGCCAAGGCTGTCGACGCCCATGCCCTGCGGCAAACGTTCGCCCTTGCGCGCGGCGATCTGCACATCGCCATGGGCAATCGCGCTGGTGGCGAGGTCGAAGACAATCGGCTCACCGTCTGCCCGCGGGGCGGCGAAGGCAATCGGGTTGGTGCCGAACAGTGGGCGATCGGCGCCGTGCGGCACCACGCAGGTCATGCTGTTGACCACGCTCAACGCCACCAGCCCTTCATAGGCGAACGGCTCGACGTCCGGCCACAACGCCGCGAAGTGATGGGAGTTACGAATCGCCAACACCGCAATGCCGGCACTGCGAGCCTTTTCCACCAGCAAGGCGCGTGCGGCGGCGAGCGCCGGTTGGGCGAAACCATTGCCGGCATCCACCCGGACAAAACCCGAGGCCACGTCCTCGACCACAGGCACGGCCTGGCCATTGACCCAGCCGCTCTTGAGCGTGGACACATAACCGGGCATGCGGAACACGCCATGACTGTGGGCACCGTCGCGCTCGGCACCGGCGCAGTTGAGGGCCAGTGTCCTGGCGACCTCATTGGAGGTGCCATGCCGAACGAAAATACGTTCGAGCAACAGGACGAGAGAATCAAAATCCAGGGTTGAGTTGGCCGAACTGATTGCCATTTCAGGCGAAGCGGTCATCTGAAGCTCCAGTTTTATTGTTAGAGGCGGGCGACATGTCGATTAAGCGCTTTCTTACCGGCGTCCTGTCAAGTCTCTCGCGCAAGCAATATGTACCGCACCCAAGCTGATCCCGCTCCCTATTGTCACCCCTTGATTCAATGACCTGCGCCGAGCAGTGTCGCAGTCCAACAAGGAAGCATCATGACAATACCTGCATTACCGTATTTTTTTGACGAGGCTGAGCGCGCGTCCACTGCCAGGGAACCCGGCGAGCGGGAAAATGCGCTGGGCTTTACCCTGGACGATCTGAGTTGGCTGAAGACGGTTTACCTGCCGACCCAGGCAGCCCGCAAAAGCCATGGAAAACCGATGCAGGTCTTCCATCTGTTGTTGTCTTTGAGCGACAAGGCCGACATCCCATTGGCCGGCAGCTTTGCCATGAGCCGACCCGGCAATGGCGAGGTCACGCTCTACACACCGTGGAAAGGCTTGATCAAATTCGCGGACATGGTCGTCCTCAAAAGCACACTCAAAGCGTGGTTGGCGCAGGCCACTGGACAACGTGAACTGTTGCGTTTCCTCTCCATCGAACAACGCATGGCCGCCGCCGCAGCACTCGATATCTCCACCCGCGAGATCGACGGTGCCGTGTTTGAAGATCAGGAACTCACGCTCAAGCAACAGCAGGAACACAACCTGAAGGCGATGATCGACGAATTGGTCAAGATGCCCTCCTTGCAATCAATGCTGGACGACACCCTCAAGCACTCGCTGTACAAGTCGTTCCCCAAACTCGACCAGCGCCTGACGCAGCTGAAAAGCTTTGTCAGTACAGGTTCTGTGTTTGATGACGGCGAAACGACTCATACGGTTGCCTCGATGCCATTGAGCAACGCGCTGCTGGTTTTTTACCTGACGAACCAGTGGCCAAGGGGCGACTCCAGGGTGTTTGCCCACCCCGAGCACGTCATCAGCAGCGATGCTGACAACCATGCCTGGGAAAGCGCGATAAAAGAAATCGCGCAGAGTCTCACCCCGCACCTGCACAGTCTGCTTGCGACGTTCTGGAACACGCCCATGGCCAATGGCTTGTCGCGACAGGCGTTTTTCGCCGAGTGCTTGCGTGGCATTTTTCACGCGAGACTGTTACACCAGCGTCAACAGGGCACATTGACCACAGAGCAATACCAGCGACTGTTGACTGTCAGCCTCGCTCCCGCCTCGACCGACCCTCTTCGCATAGAAAAAGTACGGGTCACCGCCCCCTTCAAACATTTTGCGGAACTTGCCTCGACCTTGATGATTGGCGGCGCCAACTCGTTGGGTTTCCTGTACAGCCCGTCCCGAGGCATCGAGGCCTCAAGCGACCTGCCCGCGGTGAAAAAAATCGTCCTGCAGATGCTCGAAAGCGAGGGGCATGAAGACACGTTGCTCAATTTCATGTCATTGGACGAACGCAGTACCTTTCTGGGGCTGGAACCGAACGAACGGCTGATCATCGGTGAGCCCATCGTCGGCTCGGTGTTTACTCGCTTGATGCATGACATCGTGGATAAACAGCGGCAAAACCTCAGCCATGCCTTGAGCCGTTACCGTGAAAGCGAAGGCATGCTGGACCCTCATGCCTTGCTCGACAACGCCTTGGACGTTCGGGGGTTGATCGATCAACGCTTGCTGCTGGCTGAAGCCCAGGGACGCTGGAGCACACGGCCGGACCGCGGCATTAACGCGCGACCGGCCACCGTGCGCGCCGAGTCGGCCAAACAGGAGCTGTCGCTGCTCAATTCGGTCGAACAGGCGCTCGATCAACTCCTTGAAAAACACCCGGCCATTCCCCCGCAGACCCGCACGTTCACCGATGCGCGAAGCCTGGTCAACCTGTCACTGGAGGGTTTGCAATCGAGTTTTACCCATACCCTGTCAACGGCCCTGCGCAGTGAACTGAAGCTGCGCACCGTCTCGCGCACTCTGGGTGCGTCAGAACGGGCGATCATCAAGACCGTGCTCGATACGCCCATACACTGGCAGCGAGCAGCATTGAACGGCTTTTTACCGGAAGTCTTTGCCCTGGCGTTGAAGGCTGGAGCCACTGCAACCCCGCTGAAACTGGCCAGTTGTTTTGTCTTGACTGAACGGGGTGGCCTGGATCCGGTGCACTCGGGCAAAGCCATTCTGTGGACGCCGGCACTGGGATTTGAAGCCTTCAAGTCACTGACGCCACTAAAGGACGAGCTCGAACGGCGCCTTGAAAACGAAAATCATCGTTTTATGCTCTTGGAAAACCTCGGCCGCAGCGAGCGGTCGCCCGGCAAAGTCTACACGCTGGCGCCGCTGCAACGGATTCATGGGCATTTCCTCGAACATGTGCAAAAGCCCTTCGTTGATCTGGACCAAGCCTTCGTCACCCGTGCGCTGACCACCCCTCTCTCCCCCGCGCCGCTGGCCAACCTGTTGAATCTGGTAGCCCTGCGTGAGCCGATGACCGGGCTCAGTCGCGCGACCGACATCGCCCAGTCCCTGACCACCCAGCAAAAACTGCCAGCCTGGCTGGCCAAGGCGTCGATCAATGAGCTGATCCTGCATGGCGAGCTGCTTGAGCAATACCTGAAAAACGTAAAGGACGACCAGGATTACCTCACCGGCATCCGCTCATTGCAGCGCACTGCCCACCATGAACTGGAAAAACAACTCAAGGCAGACAACTTCAACATCGACCCCGACAAGGTCCAGGTCGAGATCAGCGCGGGTCCCAGGTCTGCATCCAGCAGCCAGACGCTGACCGAATTTGCGTTGGCTCACCTCAAGGACCTCGACACCATCCGCCTCGAACTGACGCCCCTGGACACCACGGTCATTGCGCAAGGCTTCGACGAACGCTACATCAAAGACCTGATACGCAATCTGAAACCGGGTGAGCATCAGCGGAAAATCCTCAGCGCAGCCCTCGCCGACACCGAGGCAAACAGGGTTCGCCGGCAGCGTTTCTACACGCAACTGCCCTGGCAACTGATGCACTACGCCCATGAAGAAAAACTGCAGGAGCGCTTGAGCGAAACCGGTTTTGACCTTGTCCGCCAAGTCATGGACATGCCGGACGCCATCGCCCGAGCCGCCGTCGAAGGTGCCCACGCCATCATCCGGCCTTTGGAGTTCCTCGGTGTCAGGAGCGGCCAAACCGTAAAGGTGCCTGGCATCTACCTGATCGGTTCATCGGCAGATGACACAGCGCCGCAGGTGCTGTTGGCCCCTCACAGTCCTCAGCACGGGATGAAGGAATACGCAAGCGAAGCCCAGTTGTTGGCCGAACTGAAGACACGCGGCCCATTGCTCGATTGGATACTCATGAACCTGGAGAACCCCGAGCGGATCTTGCTGGAGACGCGGATGGCAACGTCCAGCAACCGGACGACAAGAGCCGTGCCGGTGGCCTCGGGCAATACCAGAGCCGACGTCACGCTGGCATCCAACCCCATCAAGGGGCACCTGTTCGGTCAATTGTTCCATGACAATGCCGCGTTGTTGAGCCGATTGCTCGGTTGTCAGTCCGATGACGGAAAGCAGGGTGAATGGGCAACCATCAAGCACGTTCTGGGTGAAGACCTGCACGAGGCCTATTCGTTTTTCATGGGCAAGCTCGCCTACCCTGTCACGGTGTACTCCAGCTACCGTGACATCAAGCAATCCGCCGAAGACCTGCAAACGCATAAATGGTCGTCGGCCATCAAGAGGTTCATCAGCGGCATTGCTCAACTCGCTTCGTTGCGCCAATCGCTGGACATTCCCGCACCGCCGACTTCCAGGCCGACCGATGCGCTGCAAGAAAAACCTGAAGCCGCCTGCAAATGGCAAGACATCAAGGTTACCGCCCCCGAACGCACTGGCCTGAAGCATCATGAAAGCCTGCACGTCGACCTGGCTTCGCTCAAGCCCGACTCAACGCTCGGGCTCTACGCGCACCCGGCGACCCGGCAAGTTTACGGGCCGGTGGAAGGCAAGGTATTTGCGGTGGCCAAACGCGGCACCCGCTGGCGCATCGCTGGCACACAGGCGCTCGGCCCTTATCTACGGCAAAACGAATCGAAACAATGGGTGCTCGACCGGGCTGCATCCGCACCGCAATTTGGCCTCATCCGCCGACTGGATGCGCTGGCAGCGGCCTGGGACGGCATGAACATCGACGCCCATGGAATGGCGCAAATACGACGCCTTTTCCCGCTAAAGGCCCGGCAAATCGACGAAGCGCTGGACCTGGCGACGAGCTATGCCTGGAACAGTTTTCAAAACCTGCAGTTGCTGAAGAACGCCAACGACACGACCACCCCCGTGCACGAACTCATCAAGCGTTTCATCGACGTGCCAGAAGTACTGCCCGCACATGTGGAAAAGCTGGAAAAAGTCGTGGGCGACATGTTTGCCGCCTTGTTGGACCCTTCGCTCAGAAAGGCCAAGTCCGATCGTTTTGTCGTCGGCAGGGTAATCGAAGGCGCCGAGAGTACATTCGGTTTTGTCGTTCCGAAGGACATAAAAAAGAAAATCTACCTGGGAGAAAAGTTCTTTGACTCCAGTTACGAGCATTACCGCCAACACCTTACCGACAAGGCCTTCCCGATCAGTACGCATGCACGGGCGACGACTCTCCTGCATGAACTTTCACACATCGTTTGTGACTCCGAGGACATTTCCTACATGGATCCTGGTAGACCTTTCGCCGATCTGATCGGCACTGCCAGTGGGACCGCCAGGCAGCTCAAAAATGCTTTGACCAGTGTTCAGGACACCGCGTTGTCGATCAAGACACCCTACACACAACTGTTCATGACCCAGGATCCCGACACTGGCGAGTGGGAAGATCCGGGAAGTTCTACTCTTGCAGATACCGATCGGGTCAAAGCGCATATCCTGGCGTTGACCGGCGCAGAAAACCTGAGCGGTGCTCGCGAGACCTTCAAGAGAAACTCACTGGTCCGGCTGGCGGTACAACTTGGCAACGCGGATAGCGTGGCCTGGTTAATCAGTCAGCTCGGACGGGTGTTACACACCCACACGCCTTGATTCAGAAAATAAACAGCCGTTTGATGGGTAAATGCCATGACGGCTGTTTTCGCAAGCTGCCCTCAAGGTTAGAATGCGGGAAATCAGGATGAGTCAATGACCGACACCCCTCTCCCGCAAGCCCAGTTTGACGCCATTACCGAAGCCGCCGCGCATTGGTGCATGCGCCTGCATGAACCCGACTGCACCGTTGAAGAGCGCCAGGCATTCGAGCAGTGGCTGGATGTTCATCCACTGCATCTGGTCGAATACGAGGCCATGCTGGAAATCTGGGAAGTTGCAGGCGATCTTCCGCGACCAGACTCCAGCGTTGCGCCAATGGTGCGCCGCACCCGGGCGTCCTGGCGCACTGTCGGCATGGCGGCGGCCGTTTGTGCATTGGCGTTGCCGTTGGCGGCGTACAGCGGCTGGAACCTGGGCTGGCTGCCCAATTCGTATCAACACTTCGAGGCGACCGACAGTGTGCGTCAGGTCACCTTGAACGACGGCAGCCAGGTGGAACTGAACCTGGGCAGCGAGTTGACCTACAGCAACTACAAGGATCGACGCCAGGTCACCCTGGGAAAAGGCGAGGCGTTCTTCAGCGTCAGCCACGACGCGTCGCACCCATTCGTCGTCAAGGCGTCCGAAGGCCGAATCCGGGTCACCGGGACAAAATTCAACGTCTGGATGTATGAAGACCAGGTGAAGGTAAACCTGGTCGAAGGCTCGGTACTGGTCAGCAGCAACGATGACCTGTCGAGGGATGGCTTGAGGCTCGGCCCTTCGATGCAAGCGAGCTATCGCCATGGCGACCACATTCCGCGGATCAGCCAGACCTACGACAACGACAACTCGCTGGCCTGGCGCAACGGCAAACTGGTGCTCGACGACCTGACGCTCAGCGATGCCCTGCCATTGATCAACCGCTACCTCGAAAACCCCTTGATGGTCGCCGACAACAGCACCGGCGCGATCCGCATCGGCGGCATCTACAACATCAAGGAGCTTGATACCCTGGTGACGTCCCTGCCCAAGGTGCTGCCGGTCTACCTGACCCGCAACAAGGACGGCAACCCGGTCCTCAACTCCATTCCGCAGCAAGCCCCGAAAAGCTGAAGGCCGCCGCCCACGCGGCTGCGGGCTTCACGCCTCAATCAACCCGCCTTCAGCTTACTGGGTACCCCCCCTGGCGTTGTGTTCGTGGATGGTCTGGGCCTGATAGTCCGGGTCCGCCAGGATCTGTTGCTCGGTGAATGGCAACACACTGAGCTGCTTCTTCGAAAAAGCCAGCGTCTGGTCCCGCGAGTATTTCGAGGCTGGATCGCTCGACAGCGAAAATGCCAGAAGCCCCTTGGCCTGCGGGCCCTGTTCATCGAACGTCACCACTTGCAGGTAGCTGGTACCGCTGACCACTTCGCGTTTGCCGTCGCTCCTGGGCACGCTCTGGATGGCGTTGTAGACGCCCAACGTACCTGGCCCGCCATGGATCGGCGTTTGCTCCCCACCGCTGCTGACCACTTGGACATCGCCCCAGCGGGCATCTTTCCTGAGCCCTGACGCCTGGACCTGCTCTACCGATGCCAGCATCGCTTGGCGCAACGCCTGCGCCACTTGTGGACGATCAATCGCCAGGCCTCGCGGCGTGTGTTGCGGGTCCAGCGGATCGAACGCCACGCGCCAGGCATCGGGCAGCTGATCCAGCGCCTCCATGACATTCTGGAAATGCACGAAGCCCATGCCGCTGTCGAGGTTGGCCTTGCGATCCCAGGCCTTGAGGCTGGCACACAGCGGCGCCAGCGCCTGCGCATCGGCCCCCAGGTCGGCCGCGCAGAATTGCAACAGGTCCGGCATCACTTGCGTCGCCTGATACACCTGGTCATCCAGCACCATCTGTTGCAGATCCGCCGCCGCGATCGGCCCGGACCTGGCCAGTGAACCCAGGCGATCCAGGGCGAACCGCGCGCGCAGCCCCAAGGGTTGGCCGTCCTGGCTGATCAATGGCGAGAACCCGGTGAGCGGCTGCGCCGGGTTGGCCAGCCAGGCCGAATCATTGGAATGCTGCACGAAGTCCTTGCGTAGCAGTTGCGGCAATAGGCTCGCGGCAAAAATGCCTTTTTGTGCGGCGTGCGGGTCGATGTCCCAGGCGCAGGCGCTGTTTGAACCGTCGAGGATGATCATCTGCAAGCCGATTCGTGGATCACTGCACTGCGCGAGTTTTTCGCTGCTCACGTTCGGCACCACCGACAGGTTCATGTACAGCGTCTGGCCCTGATCGTCCGCCGCCAGGGTGTTGACCCACGGGATGCCCTGGATTTCATGGACCGAAGCCTGGAACTCCTTGAGGCTGCCGGCACGGTTCATGGCGTACCACTGCTGCAACACCCGGTCATTGTCCAGGTTGGCATCGCGCAAGCTGTAGGCGAACTGCCTATCCCAATCCAGCTTGCCCGGCCATTGCACAATCGGACCGAATTGCGAGCTGTACACCACGTGGGACACCGCTTTGACCGTGCCATCCCGCTGCTTGAGGTCAACCGTCAGCGTCTGTTTGTGCATTGGCAGGGATTGGCCATCGAGCAGGTAACGGGTCGGATCCTTAGGATCGAGCTGCAGTCGATACAGCGTGAAGTGTTTGGACGAATCCACCGTGTGGGTCCAGGCCAGGTGCTGGTTGAAACCGATATTGATCAACGGCAATCCAGGCAATGCGGCGCCCATGACGTCCAGCTTGCCAGGGATGGTCAGGTGCATCTGGTAGAAACGCATCCCGCCGACCCACGGAAAATGCGGGTTGGCCAGCAACATGCCGCGTCCGTTGAAGGAACGCTCGCTGCCCACCGCCACCGCGTTGCTGCCACGATCGAGGGCAAAGCGCTGCAAGCGTAAAGCGGCCACCTGGAACGAAGCCTGCTCATGGCCAGTGGCGGCGACCGCGGCCGGCGGCGTCGCACCCGCCAGAGCTTCGGCGAACTGCCCGACGCCGCCTTCGACCAGCAAGCGCCGGGTCAGCTTGACCAGATCCATCGCGGTAATGTCCCGCACCCAATCGCCCTGGCACTGCGGCGGCAGGCCACGCGCCCGACGCTCGCCCAGGAAACGGTTGTAACCGGCCACATAACCTTCCATCAGCTGCCGAACTTCAGGGGGTTGCGCCTGCCAGAAAGCATCGACCGCCTGCGGGGTGTTCAACCAGATGAAAAACAGATCGCTGAGGCGGTTTTCCCGACCTTCGACGGTGAACGGGTCGGGGCCGAACAAGCGTGAGCGTTGACCGTTCACCGTGGCGATCTCGTTGGCCAGCAAACACAGGTTATCCTGAGCGTAGGCATAGCCGATGCCGTAACCGAGCCCCCGCTCGTTCTCGGCTCGAATATGTGGCACACCGAAACCGGTCCGGCGGATATCGGCACTCGCCTGACCAGGCGGGTTGTGTGCACTCGCCGCAACGCTCAGCCCGAGAAATACACCCGCCAGGCTGATCCTGGCTAACTGGCTGGAAATAATCACACTCGCTCCTGATCGAAAACCGATGGTCACAGTTCTGCGTACAGACTGCGCATCCTGTTAGGGACGAAGCAAACGACGAAAATTTAGGAGACTGGATGGCGGTCGCGGACCGCATTTCAACGCCACCTTACACAGTGGTCACATCATGACGACGAAATTTCTACATTTAAGTCTTCATGATTTGGGTCGCTCATGCGTCTGTAAGGCAAGAGCGCCCAATTTTTCCCGATCAGGCTCTGAAAAGGAGTTTTTGCAATGTACAACTCGCAACTGCCAACGGACGGTAGCAAAGCGCCAAAGGGCACTTCCATTGGGGTCGGTGTTTTCGACCAGCGTACCGAGCGCCACGGCAACGAGCGCATCCGTATCCTGCTCAAGAGCTTTGGCCTGCGAACCAGTCTGATTCGCCTGAAAGTCATCGACGCCTTGCTGTCGGCCGCCGAGAACGACCGCAGCCTGGGCGTGCGCGGCGTGCACACGCACTTGCTGGAACTGGATATTCCCTTATCGTTCCTGAGTGTGCGCGAGGTGTTGAAACGCCTGTGCACCGAAGGCGTGATTGTCCTCAATGCGGACAAGAGCTACAGCCTCCACCCACGCGCCGCCGCCCTGCTGAGCCACGACTGATCGAGCCAGGCCCGGCGCGCCGCTCAGGGCTTGACCTTGCGGCGCATCACGCCGTTGACGACCACCACGACCACCGCCACGCCGATGGCGATGTACTGGAACAGTTTTTCACTGATGACGCCGGTGTTCTGCAAATACGAAAGGCCAAACATGATTCCCAGTACCACGAGGGAGATCAGAATCGAGTATTTCAAACGTTGCGATTGAGTCATTGGTAATTCCTGAAGCTGAAATATGTATCCGCTGTGCATCCATCAGACGGGGGCTTATGTTACAGCCGATGAAGATTTTTAGCTTTATCGCGGCGAAGGCCGCCTGACAGCCGCCCATGTATGATCGTTCCCATGCTCTGCGCGGAAATGCCGCCAGGGACGCTCCGCGTTCCGCTGACAACGCATGACGTGAGCCGTGTGCAACGGGTGCGGCCGCCCACCTGACAAACTTGTCATCTTCCCCTCATCCGCCTGACAACTTTGATCTACGATAATAAGGCCAAGCAACTCGGTAGCAATTCGAAACAAACTCGGAACGCCTACCCGCTAAAAACCTTCAAAATATGATTTTCGCCCGCTACCCGAGACCCCTTCCCCCATGCGAACCCATTTACGTCTGGCTGCCTTGGGCGCCCTGTTCATTTCCTCCCTGGCCCAAGCCGCCGACCTGATCCCGATCGAGGTCCATCGTGATGCCAATTGCGGTTGCTGCAAGAAATGGATCAGCCATCTCGAAGCCAATGGTTTCAAGGTAGAAGACCATGTCGAAAGCAACATGAGCGAGTTCAAGCAACAACACGGAGTACCTCCGCGCCTGGCCTCGTGCCATACCGGCTTGATCAACGGCAAATTCGTGGAAGGCCATGTGCCAGCCGATCAAGTGCTGGCCCTGAGCAAGCGCGATGACCTGCTCGGTGTTGCCGCCCCTGGCATGCCCATGGGCTCGCCGGGCATGGAAATGGACGGCATGAGCGATGCCTATCAGGTGATCGGCCTGAAAAAGGACGGTACGGATGTCGTGGTGGCGGATTACCCCGCCCATTGATTTTCACTGCCTGCTT
The DNA here is from genome assembly GCF_029967975.1 of Pseudomonas sp. V98_8. NCBI lineage: Bacteria > Pseudomonadati > Pseudomonadota > Gammaproteobacteria > Pseudomonadales > Pseudomonadaceae > Pseudomonas > Pseudomonas sp. V98_8. The sequence goes on along the minus strand of NZ_JASCAE010000002.1, from coordinate 65,297 downwards.
CGGCTTGTTCCTGGCGGCGTTCGGTGCCGCGACTTTACTGCCGCTGCAGTCCGAAGCGGTGCTGGTCGGGCTGATACTCAGCGATCGGTACTGGCTGTGGTTGCTGCTGGCTGTCGCCACGCTGGGCAACGTCCTCGGTTCAGTGGTGAACTGGTTGCTGGGACGCGCCATCGAGCGCTTTCGGGACCGGCGCTGGTTCCCGGTCAGCGCCAGACACCTGGAAAACGCCCGTCGTCACTATCAACGTTACGGCCACTGGTCGTTACTGCTCAGTTGGCTGCCGGTAATCGGCGACCCACTGACCCTGGTGGCCGGCGTCATGCGCGAGCCGCTGGGGCGTTTCCTGTTGATCGTGACCCTGGCCAAAGGCGCCCGTTATGGCGCAGTGGCGTTGGCCACCCTGGGGTGGATGAGTTGAACCAAGTGCCGCGGCGATTGCCTGTTTAATGTCGCCCTAATCGTGCCGATCCAGCATCGGCGGATTTTCAACGGAGTTCATCCATGCCCCTTACCCGCTCAAGCTGGCTGCCCGGCCTGCTGCTGACCGCCGCCATGCCCGCCATCGCTGCCGAGGGCCCGGTCTACGGCCCCGAGCTGCAAGGCTTCGAATACCCCTACACCGTCAAGCATTTTGCGTTCGAGTCCCAGGGCAAATCCCTGCAAATGGGCTACATGGACGTGGCAGCCCATGGCAAGGCCAACGGCCGCAACGTGGTGCTGATGCATGGCAAGAACTTCTGCGGCGCCACCTGGGAGACCTCGATCAAGGCGCTGAGCGATGCCGGCTATCGGGTCATTGCCCCGGACCAGATCGGTTTCTGCACGTCCAGCAAACCGGACCATTATCAGTACACCTTCCAGCAACTGGCGAGCAACACCCAGCAACTGCTCAAGGCCCTCGGCATCCAGAAAGCCAGCTTGCTCGGACATTCCACCGGCGGCATGCTCGCCACCCGCTATGCGCTGCAATATCCCGAACAGGTCGACCAGCTTGCGATGGTGAACCCGATCGGCCTGGAGGACTGGAAAGCCCTCGGCGTGCCTTATCGCACCGTCGATCAATGGTATGAGCGCGAACTGAAGGTGACAGCCGAAGGCATCCACGACTACCAGCGCAACACCTATTATGATGGCCGCTGGAAACCCGAATTCGACCGCTGGGTAGACATGTACGCCGGCATGGCCAAGGGCCCTGGTAAAAACCAGGTCGCCTGGAACTCGGCTTTGATCTACGACATGATTTTCACCCAGCCGGTCTACTACGAGTTCAAGGACCTGAAGGTGCCGACCTTGCTGCTGATCGGCACCGCCGACACCACGGCGATCAACAAAGACATCGCGCCCCCCGAGGTCAAGGCGAAAATCGGTGATTACAATGCGCTCGGCAAGCAGGTGGCGAAACTGATTCCCCAATCGACCCTCGTCGAATTCCCCGGCATGGGCCACGCGCCGCAGATGGAAGAGCCGGCGCAGTTTCACAAGGCCTTGCTTGGCTGGCTGGACAAAACCAACCCCGTTCCTTGATGAGGTAAGGCTGATGGCGGTACAGATTGCAGTGATCGATGATTGGCAGGATGTGGCCCGCGACGTGGTGGACTGGTCGGCGCTGGAGACCATCGGCCAGGTCGCGTTCATCCACGACTACCCCGCTGACAACCCGACCCTGGCCACGCGCCTGGGCGAGTTTGAAGTGATCTGCGTGATGCGCGAGCGCACGCGCTTCGACGAAGACCTGCTGCGCCGCTTGCCCAATCTCAAGCTGCTGGTGACCGGTGGCATGCGCAATGCCGCCCTCGATCTCAAGGCCGCTGCTGCGCTCGGCATTCAGGTCTGTGGCACCGACAGCTATAAACATGCCGCGCCGGAGCTGACCTGGGCCTTGATCATGGCCGCCACCCGCAACCTGGTGGTCGAAGCCAACGCCTTGCGCGCCGGAAAGTGGCAACAAGGCCTCGGTGGCGACCTGCATGGCAAGACCCTGGCAATCCTGGGCCTGGGCAGCATTGGCCAACGGGTCGCCCGCTTCGGCCAGGCGTTCGGCATGCGGGTCATCGCCTGGAGTGAAAACCTCAGCGCCGAACGCGCCGCCGAGTTCGACGTGACCTACGTCAGCAAGCAGCAATTGTTCGAGCAGGCCGACGTGTTGTCGGTGCACCTGGTACTCAGTGAGCGCAGCCGTGGCATGGTGGACGCCCAGGCGTTGGCATGGATGAAGCCCACGGCGCTACTGGTCAACACCGCCCGCGGGCCGATTGTCGATGAAGCGGCGCTGATCAAGGCCCTGCAGAAACAACGCCTGGGAGGCGCGGCGCTGGACGTGTTCGAGCAAGAGCCCCTACCCGCGCATCATCCATTCAGAACCCTGGACAACGTGCTGGCAACGCCCCATGTCGGGTACGTCAGCCAGCAAAATTACCATCTATTTTTTGCGCAGATGATCGAGGACATCCAGGCCTGGGCGGCGGAAAAACCGATTCGTCTACTGAATTGACAGCCCCCGGTAAGCTGGGGCTTTTGTTGCAAAAAATCGCCCAAGAAAAATGAATAAATGTTCAGGCCGAGGTGTTTATGTTTCGCATGAAGGGTCATCAGCCCTTCTCAACGTTTTCGGCCCGTTCGGAGCATTGCCCATGAATCGCCGTCTCTCGATTGTTACTGCACCACTGGTGCTTGCCGTCGCGCTGTCCAGCTCCCTGGCATGGGCCAACGGCGAGGAAGATACTCCTGCCAAACCGCAGTGCCCTCGAGGGCAGGTGTTCGACAGCAAGGCACAAAGGTGCGTCAAGCAAACCAGCATGCTCTTGCCGGACGCCGACCGTACCGACTACGCCTATCAGCTGGCCAAGGACGGGCGTTACGAAGAAGCCCTGGCCCTGCTCGATACGCTCAAGCAACCCAACACCGCCAAGGCCTTGAACTATCGGGGCTACGCTACGCGTAAACTGGGACGGACCGATGAAGGCATCGGTTATTACCTGCAGTCGGTCACGCTTGATCCGCAATATGCGCTGGTTCGCGAGTACCTTGGCGAAGCCTATGTGATCAAGGGCCGGCTGGACCTCGCCCGGGAACAGTTGCAGCAGATCAAATCGATCTGCGGCAACACCACCTGCGAGCAATACCAGGACCTCGCCGAAGCCATCAACGCGTCATCGAAAACCTGACAACCCGATTGGAGGGAGGTCGCTATCGCCAGCGATCAGGAAATTAGGGCAGAACTGGGACAGCACCTGGCGCGTCTGTGGCGTTACGGCTTGCTGTTGTCCCGACAACGGCATGTCGCCGAGGACTTGGTGCAGGCCACCTGCGTGCGGGCGCTCGAACGCGGCGGGCAATTTGAATCGGGCACGCGCATGGACCGTTGGCTGATGAGCATTCTGCATTCAATCTGGATCAATGAAGTGCGAGCCCGCCGAGTGCAGCAGGGCCAGGGCGTGGTGGATGCCGATCAAGCCCTGTCGTTCGATGGCGAACAAGCGGCACAGACCCATGTTCGCGCCGCGCAGGTGATCCGGCGCGTAGAGGCGTTGCCCGAGGCCCAGCGCGAAACGGTGTTTCTGGCCTACGTCGAAGGCTTGTCCTACCGCGAGGTGGCCGATGTCCTGCAAGTCCCCATCGGCACCGTGATGAGTCGACTGGCCGCCGCCCGGCTGAAACTCGCCGAGTATCCGCCCCTGCACACGGTGCCGAACCCTTCCACCGGAGAACGTCGATGAACGCGAAACTGTCGGATGAGCAACTGGTGGCCTACCTGGACAACCAGCTCGATGCCGAACAACGCAGCCGCATCGATGCCGCCCTCGCCGAAGACCCGATGCTCGGCTTGCGCCTGCAATGGCTGGACCGCAGCAGCATGCCGTTCAAGTCAGCTTACGACGAAGTGACTCGACAAGCCCCGGTCGAGCGCCTGCAAGCCATGCTCGATACCCTGCCCGCCCCGACTCGCCCTGCACTGAGTCGGCGCTGGTTCCTCGCGGCCGCCGCCGGATTGCTGGCCGGCGGGGTGCTGGCGGACCGTCTGTTCCTCGGTTGGCAAACCAGTCAGCAGACCCACAACTGGCGCGGGCTCGTCGCCGACTACATGGTGCTCTACGTGCCGGAAACCCTCGACCATTTGCCCAGCGACGAAGCGACGCAACAGGCGCAGTTGCGCACCATCGACGCGCGATTGGGACTCAATCTGCTGCCGGCAAAACTGGCCTTGCCACGCGCCCAATTCAAGCGCGCACAAATCCTTGAATACGACGGCGTGGCTATCGCCCAGATCACTTACCTGGACCCGGTTCATGGGCCGATGGCGCTGTGCGTCACGCGCTCCAACAGCGGCAGCCGGCATTTTGCCAATGAGCGACGGCACGGGATGAACATCGTGTATTGGTCGGATATGGAGCATGCGTGGATGCTGATCGGGCGTAATTCGCTGGTGGATCTTGAGGAGATGGCCACGCAATTACGCACTCGGATCAGCACCTGACCCTTGTAGGAGCTTCCGCAGGCTGCGATCTTTTGATCTTGATATTGGAAGAAGCAAGATCAAAAGATCGCAGCCTGCGGCAGCTCCTACCGGGTGATGATGGATCAGGGCGCTGTCGGCAACCACAGCCGAAACCTTGCCCCACCCAACGGCGACGCTTGCACCGTCAACGTTCCACCCTGGGCTTCCAATGCCCGACGGCTGATTGCCAACCCCAGGCCAAACCCGCCGGTGGCCCGATCCCGGCTGCGATCGAGTCGATAGAACGGTTCGAATATCCGCTCGCGCTCGTCATCCGGGATACCGATCCCATCGTCGTCCACCCAGATCTCACAGCCTTTGGGGCACACCTGTACACCGACCTGAATGCGCCTTTCGCAGTAGCGCATGGCATTGCGCAACAGGTTTTGCAGGGCGCGGGCGGTCAGGCGTGGGTCGAGGCTAAAGCGTTCGAGCTGGCCGTGCAGCAACACGTCGATGACGATATCCGGCGATTGTTCTTCGTCGACGCTGCCCAGGATGCTGTCGATGAATTCATCCAGCGACACTTCGATAGGCTCCGGTAAACGTGCGGGGTTTTGCAGGCGGCTGTACGACAGCAATTCCAGCACCAGTTCGTCGAGCTCACGAATGTGATTGACCAATCCCTGCAAACGCTCGCGGCTGGTGGCGGGCAAATCATCGGAAAGGGCCAGGGCCAGGCCAAAATCCAGGCGGGTCAATGGCGTGCGCAATTCGTGGGATACGGCATTGAGCAGGTCCCGCTGTTGATTCAGCAGGTTCTCGATGTCGCCAGCCATCGTGTCGAAAACGTTGGCCAGGCTGCCGATGTTGGAGCTGGCGGCAATCTGCGTACGCTCGCTCAAGTGCCCCTTGCCGAAGCGTTCCGCCGCGCTCTTGAGACGTTCCAGGTCACGCCAGTGCGGGCGCAGCCACAGCAGCAGACAGGCAAGCATGGTGGCGCCGATCAGCACGTTGATGCTCCAGTACAACAGGCTGACGTCCATCGGGTCTGGGGGTACGACCATTTGCACCACGGTGTGCTCGTTCAGCGGTGCCACCGCCAGGGTACGCCAGCCCCAGTCGCCAACGCGCACGACGTTTTCGCCGCGCTGCAAACGCTGCTGTTCTTCGCTCGACAAGCTGGCATCGTCAATGGCGCTGAGCACGATATGCAGCGGTTCGAATTCCTTGTCCATTTGCGCGGCAAGGGCTGGCCATTGTTCGCTCGGGACGGCCTTGAACTGCCTGACCATGAGGGTTTGCAAACCGCGCGAGTAATCCAGGTTGTAGGTGAGGAAGCGCTCGTGGAAGACCTTGATCACCAGGTCCGGCACCAGGTAGATCGCGGCGCTGAACGAAACGATGGTCACCAGGTACAGGCGAAAGAGGATTCTGAACATCGTCTCAGCATTCCCACTCGGATCGACTGAACAGGTAACCCTTGCCCCACACGGTCTTGATCTTGCGAGCCTCGCCGGCATTGTCGTCGAACTTGCGCCGCAGCTTGGAGATGGCCACATCCACCGAACGGTCGGTGCCGTTGAACTCGATGCCACGCAGGCGTTGCAGGATCTGGTCGCGGCTCAACACTTCGCCAGCATGTCGGGCCAGCACCACCAGCAAGTTGTACTCGCCGCTGGACATTTCCACCGGCTGCCCGCGCCAGGTCACCGTGCGCTCGGACAAGTCGATGCACAGGTTGCCCATGAGGATGCGGTCATTGGCCGCCAATGGCTCGGCGAGGCTGCTGCGCCGTAGCAAGGTACGCACCCGGGCCAGCAGCACCCGGGGTTCGCAGGGTTTGGTGACATAGTCGTCGGCGCCCATCTCCAGGCCCAGCACCTGATCGTGGCTGTCGTCGCGGGCGGTGAGCATGAGGATCGGCAAGCTCGCTGAATCGGCGCGCAGCAGGCGGCAGACTTGCAAGCCATCGAGACCGGGCAGCATCAAGTCGAGGATCACCAGGTCCGGCGGTGTGAGCCGCGCGCGTTCGCGCACCTGATCGCCTCGACCGATCACATTGACGGAGTAACCGTTGCGTTCCAGGTAGCTGGCGATCAGCTCGGCGAGTGCGGTGTCGTCTTCGACCAGGAGGATGTTGGGCATGGGTGTTTCCAGAAATGCTGTGGTGCCGGTCAGGCCGCTTTCGCGAGCAGGCTCGCTCCCACAGGGAATGCATTTCAACTGTGGGAGCGAGCCTGCTCGCGAAGACGATCTGACAGGCGCAATAAAATTCATGGCCTGAAGGATATACGCCCTCACACACACCTGAGCAAAACCCTTACACAATTTCACACAGCACCAACAAAGCTTCACCGCTACCATCGCCGTCGCCCAGTAGGATGCTGGGGGTCACTATTGGGGTCATCCATGTCAAAGAAACTGCTTGCCGGGCTCAGCCTGATTGCACTGGCGTTGACGCTGAGCGCGTGCGACAAGGCTTCGATCGCCGAAGAACAGCCGCCATTGGCCAGCGTTCGCATCGAAACCGTCGAAACCCGAGCGCTGTCGATCAGCAGCGAATTGACCGGGCGCATTGCCGCGCCGCGCATGGCCGAGGTGCGCGCCCGCGTCGCCGGCGTGGTGCTGCAACGGGCCTTTCGCGAGGGCAGCGACGTGAAAAAGGGCGAGGTGCTGTTCCGGATCGATCCGGCACCGCTCAAGGCGGATCTCGATAGCGCCGAGGCGGTATTGCGCAAGGCCGAGGCCAACGCGTTCCAGGCGAAACTGCAAGAGCAGCGCTACGCCCAGTTGATCGACGACAAGGCCATCAGCGGCCAGGACTACGACAATGCCCGGGCCAACGCCCGGCAAACCGCCGCCGACGTGGCCGCCAGCAAGGCGGCGGTTGAACGCGCCCGGCTGAACCTTGGCTACGCCACTGTCACCGCGCCGATTTCCGGACGCATCGGCCGCGCGCTGGTCACCGAAGGCGCATTGGTCGGGCAAAACGAGACCACACCATTGGCGCTGATCCAGCAACTCGATCCGATCCACGCCGACCTGACCCAATCAACCCGCGAACTCAACGACCTGCGCCGGGCGTTCCGTTCCGGCCAATTGAAGGAAGTGGGTCAAGGCCAGGCCAAGGCGACCCTGATCCAGGACGATGGCAGCCTCTACCCGTTGCCCGGCAAGCTGCTGTTTACCGACATCACCGTCGACCCGGGCACCGGCCAGGTCATCCTGCGCAGCGAATTCCCCAACCCGGACCTTGATCTGCTGCCAGGCAGCTTCGTGCGCGTGCGCCTGGAGCAAGCCGTCAACCAGCAAGGCATCAGCGTGCCGCAACGGGCCATCCAGCGTGACAGTGCCGGCATCGCCCAGGTATTGCTGCTCGACGCAGAGCAGCGCGTCAGCCAGCAGCCGGTCGAACTGGGGCCGGTGCAGAACGACCGCTGGGTCGTCACGGGCGGTTTGAAGCCCGGCGACCGCATCGTCATCGAAGGCCTGCAACACGCCCGTCCCGGCGAAAAAGTGCAGGTTGACGACACCCCTCTTCCACTTGCCCAGGTTTCTGGCCAGTAAGCAGGACGCTTGTTTATGCCGCAGTTCTTTATCGATCGCCCGGTGTTCGCCTGGGTGGTCGCCCTGTTCATCCTGTTGGCCGGTGCCCTGGCCATCACGCAGTTGCCGGTGGCGCAGTACCCCAACGTCGCACCGCCGCAAATCGAAATCTATGCCGTGTACCCCGGTGCGTCAGCACAGACCGTGGACGAAAGCGTGGTCAGCCTGATCGAGGAAGAACTCAATGGCGCCGACCATCTGTTGTACTTCGAATCGCAGAGCAGCCTGGGCAGCGCCACGATCAAGGCCACCTTCCAGCCGGGCACCGATCCGGAAATGGCCCAGGTCGACGTGCAGAATCGCCTCAAGGTGGTGGAGTCGCGCCTGCCGCAAGCGGTGAACCAGCAAGGCTTGCAGGTGGAAAAAGTGTCCGCCGGCTTCCTGCTGTTGATTGCCCTCACCTCAAGCGACGGCAAGCTCGACGACGTGGCGCTCAGCGACTACCTGGCACGCAACGTGATGAACGAGATCAAGCGCCTCGACGGCGTCGGCAAGGCGCAGTTGTATGGCGCCGAGCGCGCCATGCGCATCTGGATCGACCCGCGCAAGTTGATCGGTTTCAACCTGACCCCGGCGGATGTCAACGCCGCCATCGTCGCGCAAAACGCCCAGGTCTCGGCCGGCAGCATTGGCGACTTGCCGAGCCGCGCGACTCAGGAAATCACCGCGACCATCCTGGTCAAAGGCCAGCTGTCGAGCCCTGAAGAGTTTGCCGCCATCGTGCTCAAGGCCAACCCTGATGGTTCCACGGTGCGCATCGGCGATGTCGCGCGGGTCGAGATCGGCAGTCAGGACTACCAATTCTCCACGCGCCTGAACGGCAAGCCATCAACCGCCGTCGGCGTCCAGTTGTCGCCGGGGGCCAATGCCCTGAACACCGCAACCCTGGTGCGGGCCAAGATGGATGAACTGTCGCGGTACTTCCCCGCAGGCGTCCAGTACACGATTCCTTACGACACCTCGCCTTTCGTCAAGGTCTCGATCACCAAGGTGGTCTACACCCTCGGCGAGGCGATGCTGCTGGTGTTCGCGGTGATGTTCCTGTTCCTGCAGAACATCCGCTACACCCTGATACCCACGCTGGTGGTGCCAGTGGCGCTGATGGGCACCTTCGCGACCATGTTGGCCCTGGGGTTTTCCATCAACGTGCTGACCATGTTCGGCATGGTGCTGGCCATCGGTATCCTGGTGGATGACGCGATCGTCGTGGTGGAAAACGTCGAGCGGATCATGGCCAGCGAAGGCCTGTCGCCCAGGGAGGCGACCCGCAAGGCGATGAAGCAGATCACCGGGGCGATCATCGGCATCACCCTGGTGCTGGTGGCGGTGTTCATTCCGATGGCCTTCATGCCGGGTTCGGTCGGGGTGATCTACCAACAGTTCTCGCTGTCGATGGCCACCTCGATCCTGTTCTCGGCCTTCCTCGCCCTGACCTTGACCCCGGCGCTGTGCGCAACCTTGCTCAAACCGATTGCCCAAGGCGCACACCACGAGAAGAGCGGATTCTTTGGCGGGTTCAACCGCCGCTTCGAGCGACTTACCGAGCGTTATCAGGGCTGGGTTGCCTATGCATTGCAGCGCACCGGGCGTTACCTGTTGATCTACGCGGTACTACTGGTGGCCCTGGGCGTGTGTTTCATGCGCCTGCCCTCCTCGTTCCTGCCGGTGGAAGACCAGGGCTACACCATCACCGACATTCAATTGCCACCCGGCGCGAGCAAGCACCGTACGGTGCAGGTGGTCGAGGAGATCGAAGCGCACAATGCCGGCGAACCGGGCATCAGCGACAGCGTGGTCATTCTCGGTTTCAGCTTCTCCGGCAGTGGCCAGAACGCGGCGCTGGCGTTCAGCACGTTGAAGGATTGGTCCGATAGAGGCGTCAAGGACTCGGCCGCTGCGATTGCCGACCGGGCCAACGCTGCCCTCAGCCAGATCAAGGATGCCATGGCGTTTTCGGTACTGCCGCCACCCGTCGATGGCCTGGGCACGTCCAGTGGCTTCGAGTTTCGCTTACAGGATCGCGGCGGCCTCGGCCATGCCGCGCTGATGCAGGCACGCAGTGAATTGCTCGCAGCCGCTGAAAAGAGCCCGGTGCTGATGAACGTGCGCGAAAGCGCCCTGGCCGAAGCGCCGCAAGTGCGGTTGGTCGTCGACCGTCAGCAGGCCAACGCGTTGGGCGTGTCGTTTGCCGACATCGGCAGCGTGCTCTCCACCGCGATTGGTTCGACGTACATCAATGACTTTCCCAATCAGGGACGGATGCAACGGGTGGTGGTTCAGTCTGAGGGCGATCAACGCAGCCAGGTCGCCGATCTGCTGAAGATTCACGTACGCAACAACGACGGAAAAATGGTGCCTTTGTCGGCCTTCACCCAGGCCGAATGGACCCAGGGCCCGGCGCAACTGACCCGTTACAACGGTTATCCGGCGATCAGCATTTCCGGCGAACCGACACCCGGTCACAGCACCGGCCAGGCCATGGCGGAAATCGAACGGCTGGTGGCGCAAGGACCGGCCGGATTGGGCCAGGAGTGGACAGGGCTGTCGTTGCAAGAGCGCTTGTCCGGCAGCCAGGCGCCGATCCTGCTCGGTTTGTCACTGTTGGTCGTGTTCCTGTGCCTGGCGGCGTTGTACGAGAGCTGGTCGATCCCGACCTCGGTGTTGCTGGTGGTGCCGCTGGGTGTACTCGGCGCAGTGCTCGCGGTGACACTGCGCGGCATGCCCAACGATGTGTTCTTCAAGGTCGGGCTGATTACCATCATCGGCCTGTCGGCGAAAAACGCGATCCTGATCATCGAATTCGCCAAGAGCCTGTACGACGAAGGCCACGACTTGATCGACGCCTCCCTGCAAGCCGCACGCTTGCGCCTGCGGCCTATCGTCATGACCTCGCTGGCGTTCATCCTCGGCGTGGTGCCGTTGGCGATCGCGACCGGCGCCAGTTCTGCCAGCCAGCAGGCCATCGGTACCGGGGTAATCGGCGGAATGATCACCGCGACCCTGGCGGTGATCTTCGTGCCGGTGTTTTTTGTGGTGGTGATGAAGCGGGTGCGCAAACGCCATAAAGATCGTTAACCGACACCCCCCCTGTAGGAGCGAGCATGCTCCGCGCGGCGTTCCGACGATGAACTCAAGAACGCCTCTGGGTATCAGGCTCCCCGCGTCATCTTTGACGACCATCGTCGGAACGCCGCCCGGAGCATGCTCGCTCCTACAAATTTCCTGCGCTATGGTGCACTGACGCCCCGCCACAGTGAGCCTCCATGCCCTACCTCACCCACACCCACCCTCGCCTGTCCGCCGCCACCACCTTCGGCATCGCGGTAGGCATCCTGGTTCCGGCCGACTCGATCATCAGCAAAATCCTTATCGGCTGGAACGTCGGGGTCTGGACCTATCTGCTGCTGATGTTCTGGCTCACCTTGCGCTCCAAGGCGACCGATGTGAAACGCATCGCCGATATCGAAGACGAAAACGCCGCGCTGGTGCTGTTTGTGGTGTGCATCGCAGCGATTGCCAGCCTGGCAACCATCGCCTTCGAACTGGCCGGCAGCAAAGACCTGGAAACCTCCCGCAAGCTGCTGCACTACGGCTTCACAGCATTGACTGTCATCGGTTCATGGTTGCTGATCGGGGTGATTTTCAGCGTGCACTACGCGCGCCTGTTCTACACCTGGAACGGCAAAGACCCGGCGTTGCGGTTTGCCGAAGGTTTGACGACGCCCAATTATTGGGACTTCCTGTATTTCTCGTTCACCATCGGCGTTGCAGTTCAAACCGCCGATGTTGGGGTTGCAACGCGGGGAATGCGCAAAATCGTACTGGCGCAGTCGTTGATTGGTTTTGTGTTCAACACCGCGATATTGGGGTTTTCGATCAATATCGCGGCGGGGTTATTCGGCTGAGGCGGTTCAGCCACTGATGTGAACAGGATCCGAATACGTTCCATTGCGGTTCGCTCGCACCTCGAAGAAGTGCGTTACACCGGGCGTCAAATTAAAGAACGGGTAGAAGGTATGGGGAGAATCTTCGAGGATGAATCGATCTTGTGTAACCTGATAACCGATGACGCCGCTACTATCAACGGGAGGTTCCCATTTGAGAAGTCCGACAGTGCTGCCGGTCCGCGCAAATGTCAGATTGGTCGGGCCATTGCTCACGAGCGTGGTCACCTCAACACTATTCGGTTCCGAGCGGTTCCCGGCAGCATCCACAGCGTACACCCTGAGGGTGTAGGTGGTGGAAGCGTTCAGATTGGTGACGAGATATTGCAGGTTGGGCACCGTATCAATCCGCTCCTGCAAGTGCCATATCTCATACCCAGTCACCGCAACGTTGTCTGTCGAAGGGGACCACGAAAGGCGAGCGGCGTTGCTGGTGATCTCGAAGGCTCTTAAGTTGCCCGGTCTGCTCGGCGGCAAGGTATCCGAACCGGGATTCGTAAACAAAATCCATTCAAACTCGCCAGTGTTTGAAGCAGCATCCACAGCCCGCACTTCGAATAGGTAGGTAGTCCCCCCCGCCAGATCCATCACAAGAACTTGCGTGCCGGGTTCTGTGGTGTAGTAGATATTGTTGCGGTAGATCTCATAATGTTTAACCCCAACATCATCAACGGCGGCATCCCATGCCAGGAACACGGAGCTGCCGCTGAATGGGATGACTCTCAAGTTAGTGGGTTTGGAGGGCGCTGTCGTGTCTGGTTTGGTGGTGGTGACTGGCAGCGGATCGGAGTCGGTACCGTTGCCGGCGGCATCCATCGCGCGCACCTTGAAAACATAGGGTGTACCTGGGCTCAAGCCGTTGACAACGAAGCGGGTGCCGTTCGCTGTGTCGATCCTATTGTTGCCACGGAAGATCTCATAGCCGGTAACCCCGACGTTATCACTGGATGCAGTCCACTCCAGAGTGACAGAGGTGCCGGTGATGGTGGTGGCTCTTAAGTTAGTGGGTTTGGAGGGCGCTATCGTGTCTGGTTTGGTGGGAGTGACCGGCAGGGTGTCGGAATCGGTATAATTTCCATTTGCATCCAGCGCGCGTACCCTGCACCTATACGTAGTGCCTTCAGTCAACCCGAGGGCGGTAAAGCGCGTATCTTCGACCAGGGGCATCATCGTGCTGTTGAGAAAAACACGGTATCCAACCACAACCACATTGTCCGTGGATGGCGCCCACTCCAGGGTCACCGAGTTGTCGGTGATGAGCGTGGCTCGCGGAATGCCGGGTTTGCTGGGGGGGTGATTCTCTACGGATGACAGCGGGTCCGAATCAGCATTTTTTCCATTGGTGCCCAGTGCGCGGACTTTGAATGAATAGGGTTCGGTCACGTCGATAGGGAAAAGAAGCGTATCGTCGGTTTTGTCGAGTAGATTTCCGTTTCGATAAACCTCATAGCCGTTAAGCTCGACGTTACCAGTTGGCTGGTGCCAGAGGAGAGCGCTTTTGCCTATATTAGTCACGATTGAGAGTTTGATTGGCTTGGAAGGTGCGGTCTCGTCTAGTGTAGTGACCGTCAATGGGTCTGATTCAAAACCATTCCCGGTAGCATCCCTAGCACGCACCTTGAAAAAATAGGTCCTCATGGCGGTCAAATCGGTAACGACAGCCCGGGTATCGCTGACTATGTCGATCGGGGTGTCGTCGCAAGAAATTTCATAGAAGACATCCCTGCTGTCATCACTGGACGCAGCCCACTCCAGGGTGACCGAGGCATGAGTGATTTCAGTAGCCTGTAACTCGGTAGGCTGGGTAGGCGCTGTTTCATCCTTGCCACGTAGTAGCGCTGTCACAGAGTAGTTGCCAGAGGCATCTATCGCCCGCACTTCAAAGGTTTCGGTAGCCTCTAATTCGGCAGTGGCATACTCGTTTGCATAATGTGGCTTCCATGGTTCTGCATTACGGCGAATCTCGTAGCGGGACGTGCCAACGTTATCTTGCGACGCGCGCCAGCTAATCATCACTTTACCGGGTGACGTCGGCCGAAGTTTGAGTCCTTGAGGTCGAGTCGGGGGCACTCGGTCACGGGTGATTATGCTGATCGATGCAGGTGACGCCGGCCCCCCCTGAGACCGCTTTGGCTGCACTTGGAACAGGTAGTTGAGATCCGGCATCAGCCCCGTAGCAGTGTATTCCAGGTCCGCTGTACGAACGGGGTCCCGACCTGGGCAAGTAATCTCATAATCGACCAGGTAGGAGGAGTCTACGGGCGGTTCCCAGGTCAACCACGCCTCGTTGAACGTTCGCCCCGGGTTACTCAAATTACGCACCTGCGTGTTGTCTAAACTCGTCGCGATTTCAGTTGAAGAGTCCATGGTCTAAATACCCTCTCAAGTACTGGCGAACATCTTGAATGTGCGGTGGAGCGTCAAAAATTGCCGCGTCCATATGGCAAGCCATTTAAGCCTTCTCTCTCCACAACCGCTACTAACAGAACTGATAGTGGCGGCACGCTACAGCTGTGCTACCGGGGTATTATCTCGCCTGGCCTCTTGACGATCCTTACGTAATGGTGTTTCCTGAAACCGGTTTCAGCGATATCTCACAGCCGCTGTCTCCCAATAAATCCAAGAACAAGGTCGTGCCCCGTGAACAGTTTTTCCGCCGCCCAGCGTAGCCGCGTGACCATGCTTGATGTCGCTGAACACGCCAAGGTCTCCAAGGCCAGCGTGTCGCGCTTCATCGGCGAAGACCGCGCCCTGCTGTCCGATGCCATAGCCTTGCGCATCGAGCAGGCGATTGCCGAACTGGGCTACCGCCCGAACCAGATGGCCCGTGGCTTGAAGCGCGGCCGCACGCGCCTGATCGGCATGTTGGTGGCCGACATCCGCAACCCCTATTCGATTGCCGTGATGCACGGGGTAGAAACCGCCTGCCGTCAGCACGGCTACAGCCTGGTGGTGTGCAACACCGACCGCGACGACGAGCAGGAACGCCAGCACCTGGCGCTGCTGCGCTCGTACAACATCGAAGGCCTGATCGTGAACACCCTCGGCCATCACCGCGACCAATTGCACGAACTGCATCGGGAAATGCCCCTGGTGCTGGTGGATCGCAAGGTCGAGCACCTCGAGAGCGACATGGTCGGGCTGGACAATCCGGCAGCGATCGACATCGCCCTCGCCCATCTTGAAGAGCGTGGTTATCGCGACCTGATGCTGGTGACTGAGCCTTTTGACGGCACCAGTTCGCGGATCGAACGGGTCAGCAGCTTCAAGACGCGAATCGAACAGCGGCCTGCGCTCCGCGGGGCCATCACCGAAACCGGCAGCGAGCTGACGGCGAATCTGAAAACCTTCCTCGACACTCCTGGCCCCGGCCCCAAGGCGCTGTTTTGCGCGAACGGGATTGCGGCGTTGGCCAGCACCCACTCATTGCGTGAGCTTGGGTGCAATCTGTTCGAGGACGTGGGCCTGCTTGCCCTGGATGACCTGGATTGGTACCCGCTGGTGGGCAGTGGCATTACCGCCCTCGCCCAACCGACTACCGAGATTGGCGCCACTGCGTTTGAATGTTTACTCAAGCGTTTGCGCGGGGATGACGGTCCGGTGCGGACGCTGGATTTTTCGGCGCGATTGATTGTGCGGGGGTCGACCCTTGGAGATCGTCGGTGATTGTTCCGATCTCATCGCGGGCAAGCAGGACCACCTTTTTTTGAACAAAAATGAAACCGGTTTCAGAGGTAGAAAAACAATGAATACACCCGCCGTTTCCATCAGCCTCTCCAGCTACGGTGCCGATTTTGTGCGCCAACGTGGCCAGGGCAGTTTTATTGAAATACTGGCCGCTGCCGGCGCCTCGCGCATTGAATGGCGCGAAGAGCTACTGACCAATGAGGTCCCCGCTCTACTGGCCATGGCTTCTCGAGCCGAGGGTCTGGAGAGCGTTTATTCCTCGCCGATTGAGCTGTGGCTGGCGGGTCAACCCAAACCCAACCCTGAACTGATTGCCGCCCTGCAGCGGGCCCTGGCTTTTGGCGCCAAATGGCTAAAAGTGTCGCTGGGCTATTTCACCGACAACAGCGATCTGCAAACCCTCGCCCGGCTGCTGAGCGAGAGTGCCGTGCAGTTGCTGGTGGAAAACGACCAGACCCTGCATGGTGGTCGCATCGAGCCCTTCCAGCGCTTCTTCGCGCAGGTCGAGCAGCACAGCCTGCCGATCAGGATGACCTTCGATATCGGCAATTGGCACTGGCAGGACCAGTCGCCAACGAGCGCTGCTCGATTGCTCGGACGCCATGTGGACTATGTGCACTGCAAAGCGGTGACCCGTCGCGCCGACGGCAAACTGGTCGCCATCCCGCCCGCCGCCAGCGACCTGCAACAGTGGGAACACCTGCTGCGGCACATGGCCCAAGGTGTCATGCGCGCGGCGGAATACCCGTTGCAAGGCGATGACCTGGTGCAGTTGACCCGCGAACACGTCGCCGCCCTCGCCCACCTGGGCCAATCGCAGCGGGAGAACGCACATGTCTGAGATCGATATCCTGTCGTTCGGCGAAACCATGGCGATGTTCGTCGCCGAGCAGGCCGGTGATCTGGCCAGCGTCGGCCAGTTTCACAAACGCATCGCCGGCGCGGACAGCAACGTCGCCATCGGCCTGTCGCGCCTGGGCTTCAAGGTCGCATGGCTGAGTCGGGTCGGTGCCGATTCACTGGGCCGCTTCGTGATCGATACCCTGGAAAAGGAAGGCGTGGACTGCCGCCATGTCGACATCGACACCGCGCACCCCACCGGTTTCCAGCTCAAGTCGCGCACCGAAGATGGCAGCGACCCCGCCGTCGAATATTTCCGCCGCGGTTCGGCAGCCAGTCACCTGTCACCACACTCGATCGTGCCCCAATTACTCAAGGCCCGACACCTGCATGCCACTGGCATCCCGCCAGCACTGTCGCAAACCGCCCGGCAAATGTCGTTCGAATTGATGACCCGCATGCGCGAGGCCGGCCGCAGCGTATCGTTCGATCCGAACCTGCGCCCCAGCCTGTGGGCCAGCGAGCAACAGATGATCAGCGAGATTAACCGTCTCGCCGCGCTCGCCCATTGGGTGTTGCCGGGGCTGAGCGAGGGGCGCTTGCTCACCGGTTGCGACGATCCGGCCGACATCGCCGCGTTCTACCTCGATCAGGGCGCCGAGGCGGTGGCGATCAAACTCGGTCCGCATGGCGCTTACTACCGCACTCAAGAGGATCAGGGATTTGTCGCTGGCGTACCGGTGCAAACAGTGATCGATACGGTGGGTGCCGGCGATGGATTTGCCGTGGGCATGATCAGTGCTCTGCTCGAAAACCACAGCTTTGCCGACGCCGTGCAGCGGGCCAACTGGATTGGCAGCCGCGCGGTGCAGAGCCGGGGGGACATGGAGGGGTTACCTACACGCGCCGAACTGCCTCCCCCTTTCACCGCTCGTTCCCACGCTCCTGCGTGGGAATGCAGCCCGTGACGCTCTGCGTCACAGGGGACGCTCTGCGTCCCTAGAGGCATTCCCACGCGAAGCGTGGGAAGGATCACCGTTACCTGCTGCGACAAAAACAACAAGCTCAGGAGCACCACCCATGAAAACCGCAACCCTCGCCACCCGCCGCTGGTGGTACATCATGCCCATTGTCTTCATCACCTACAGCCTGGCGTATCTGGACCGCGCCAACTACGGCTTCGCCGCCGCCTCGGGCATGGCGGCCGACCTGATGATCACGCCGGGCCTGTCGTCGATGCTCGGTGCGCTGTTCTTCCTCGGCTACTTTTTCTTCCAGGTACCGGGGGCGATCTATGCGCAGAAACACAGCGTGAAGAAGCTGATTTTCGTCAGCCTTATCCTCTGGGGCAGTCTGGCAACCTTGACCGGTATCGTCTCCAACGCCTACTGGCTGATCGTCATCCGCTTCATGCTTGGGGTGGTCGAGGCCGCAGTGATGCCGGCCATGCTGATCTATCTGTGCCATTG
Organism: Pseudomonas sp. V98_8; assembly: GCF_029967975.1. Lineage (NCBI taxonomy): Bacteria > Pseudomonadati > Pseudomonadota > Gammaproteobacteria > Pseudomonadales > Pseudomonadaceae > Pseudomonas > Pseudomonas sp. V98_8. Next base: position 47,313 of record NZ_JASCAE010000002.1, on the reverse strand, counting down.
GTTCACCCGCGCCGAACGCTCACGGGCCAACACCTTCCTGATCCTCGGCAACCCGGTGACCATGCTGTGGATGTCGGTGGTCTCGGGTTATCTGGTGCAACATTACAGCTGGCGCTGGATGTTCATAGTCGAAGGTTTGCCGGCGGTGCTGTGGGCATTCATCTGGTGGCGCCTGGCTGATGATCGTCCGTCCCAGGCCAAGTGGCTCAACGACCAGGAAAAGCAGGACCTGGAAAGCGCCCTGGCCGCCGAGCAAGTAGGCATCAAGGCCGTTAAGAACTACGCCGAAGCCTTCCGCTCGCCGAAAGTCATCCTCCTGGCGCTGCAGTTTTTCTGCTGGAGCATCGGCGTCTACGGCTTCGTGCTGTGGCTGCCGTCGATCCTCAAGGCCGGTGCGCAGATGGACATGGTGCAAGCCGGCTGGCTGTCGGCGCTGCCTTACCTGGCGGCGGTGATCGGCATGCTGCTGGTATCCTGGGGCTCGGACAAACTGCAAAAACGCAAGCGCTTCGTCTGGCCGCCGCTGCTGATCGCCTCATTCGCTTTCTATGGCTCCTACGCCTTGGGCGCCGAACATTTCTGGTGGTCCTACACCTTGCTGGTGATTGCCGGGGCCTGCATGTACGCACCTTACGGACCGTTCTTCGCGATCATCCCGGAGATCCTCCCAGCCAACGTCGCCGGCGGTGCGATGGCGCTGATCAACAGCATGGGCGCCCTCGGTTCCTTTGGCGGCTCCTACCTGGTCGGTTACCTGAACAGCTCCACCGGCTCGCCCGGCGCGTCTTACCTGTTGATGAGCGGCGCGCTGATGCTCTCGGTGGTGCTGACGATTTGCCTCAAGCCCGGCGCCAGCGACCGGGAACGGCCCACGGTCGCATTAACCCGCCCCGCTGCACATTCCTGAATTGGATGACGACAATGAAAAAGCAGGTTGTTCTGTACAAGAAACTCTCGCCGCTGCTGATGGCTCGCTTGCACGAGCAGGCCGAAGTGACGCTCATCGAGAACCTCGACGCCGATGGCCTGGCCCGATTGCGCGATGCCCTGCCCCGCGCTCACGGCCTGCTCGGTGCCAGTCTGAAGCTGGATGCCGAACTGCTCGACCTGGCCCCCGACCTTGAAGCCATCGCCAGCGTCTCGGTGGGCGTCGACAACTACGACATCGACTACCTGACCGAGCGCCGCATCCTGCTCAGCAACACACCGGACGTGCTCACCGAAACCACCGCCGATACCGGTTTTGCGTTGATTCTCGCCACCGCTCGACGCGTGGTGGAACTGGCCAATATGGTTCGCGAAGGCCGTTGGACCCGTAACCTCGGCCCCGCGCATTTCGGCAGCGACGTGCATGGCAAAACCCTGGGCATCATTGGCATGGGCCGTATCGGCGAGGCACTGGCCCAGCGTGGGCATTTCGGCTTTGGCATGCCGGTGATCTATCACAGCCACTCGCCGAAACCGGCAGCGCAACAGCGCTTCAACGCTCAGTACCGCAGCCTGCCGGAATTGCTGCAGCAGGCCGATTTCGTATGCCTGACCTTGCCGCTGACCTCGGATACTGAAGGGCTCATCGGCGCTGACCAGTTTGCGCTGATGCGTCCCGAGACCATCTTCATCAATATTTCACGAGGCAAGGTGGTGGATGAAGCGGCGCTGATTCAGGCATTGCATACGGGGCAGATTCGCGCGGCGGGGCTGGATGTGTTCGAGCGTGAACCGCTGCACCTCGACTCGCCGTTGTTGCAGATGGACAACGTGGTGGCAACGCCGCACATGGGCTCGGCGACCCATGAAACACGGGAGGCGATGGCGCGGTGCGCGGTGGATAATCTGTTGGCGGCGTTGGCGGGTGAACGGCCGGCTAATTTGGTGAATGGGCGGGCGTGGAAGGCTTGAGAAATTAGTTGTCAGTCAGGCAGTCTTCGCGGGCAAGCCCGCTCCCACAGGGGGTCTGTTTACCACCGCAGATACTCTGTGGGAGCGGGCTTGCCCGCGAAGGGGCCGGCCCGAACAACAAAAAACTGTCAGGCCCGCCGCGCCTCCAGAAGGTCCATGGCGCACTGCCCAATCCGCCGACAGGCATCCGCCAGCTTGCGCTGATCCACCACCAGGCCAATACGAATATGCCCTGCCGCACTCGGTCCGAACGCCTCACCCGCCAGTACTGACACACCATACCCCTCCAGCAGTCGCTCGGCGAAATGCTGGGCGGACAACCCGGTCTGGCGCACGTCGGCCATTACGAACATCCCGCCGTCCGGGCGAATGGCCCGAATACCCGGGCATTGGTTCAGGCTGGTACACACCAGGTCGCGGCGCCGGCGATATTCATCGCGCATAAACGCCACCTCCGGCAGGTCTGCATCCAGCGCCAGTTGCGCCGCCTTCTGAACGAACTCCGGAATGCCAAACAGCATGCTCAACGAAAGATGTTCCAGGTGGTCGTTCAAGGTTTTCGGCCCGATCACCCAACCCACTCGCCAGCCGCTCATGGCGTGGGATTTGGACAGGCTGTCGATGGTCGCGGTGCGCTCGGCCATGCCCGGCAGGCTGGCCGGACTGATGTGTTCGCCCTCGTACAGCAGATCACCGTAGACCTCATCGCTGATCAACCAAAGATCGTGACGCACACACAGCAAGGCCAGCTCCTGCCAGATCATCAGCGACAAACTGGCTCCGGAAGGGTTGTTCGGGCTGTTGAGCAACAGCGCGCGGGTCTTGGGGGTGATGCGGGCCGCCACATCCGCCGGATCGACCCGAAAGCCGTTCTCCGGACGCACCCCTACCGGCACCACGGTGGCCCCGCACGCGCCGAATACGCCCTCATACGTTACGTACATCGGCTCGGCAACGATCACTTCGTCGCCTGGATCGAGCAGGCACTGCGCGACGGAGTACACCGCGCATTGCGCACCAGGCATCACGATCACGTGATCGGCATCCACCACTTGACCACTTCGACGCTGATGACGGCGGGCAATGCTGTCGCGCAAACCCCGACTTCCGCGCACCTGCGAGTAATGGGTGTCGCCCGCCAGCAAACTGTTGATGGCGGCCTGGACGATGGGGCTGGGTGTATCGAAATCCGGGTCGCCGACCGACAGCAGCAGTACGTCGACGCCTTGTTCGCGCATTTGCAGTGCGCGGTCGTGAATCTGCCAGGCCGCAGCGCCATCTCCGGCGATGCGTTGGGTCAAGCCTGAATAGCGCATGTAGTTCTCCAATCGCGCGAGTTCCTGAGTCAACCCTATCTCAAATCGCGCCACGCGCCACTACCTCGATGAAATCGACGAACGGGTTAGGCAACAGAAATCAGCAACTCTTCCTACATGACTGGGTTCTTTTGCTGACAGCCAACTCGGCGCAGTCCGATTAAAGTCCACCACCTGTAATTTGTGACAGGTTTCAAGTGGGGTGATTCGAGCTATAAGGAAGTCGAGCCTCCAGCCCTGAATCAGGTGCCTGAAGGACGGCCGCGCGAACCATGCCATCTAGATGTAGGAAGATTCCGCCGCGCCCACGCCGTCAATGATGATGAATGGGAGATTCAACTATGTACCGTGCCAATACCGGATCAGTTCGATCAACGCCCACACAGGCCACTTTCCAATCGCCGGAGTGCCCTCAACCTGAAGCGATCAAGCTGACGGCTCGGGAACAGGAGTGCTTGAAGTGGACAGCCATGGGCAAATCGTCATGGGAAATCGCGCAAATCTGCCAATGCAGCGAGGCAGGTGTGAATTATCACTTTTGTAACATTCGCAAGAAATTTGGCGTGAGATCGCGCTGGCTTGCCATGGTGAAGGCACTGGAACAAGGTCTTATCCAGTCACCTTGAACCCTGTCTCTCCAGCGGTCGGCCTTTCATTGACCCCTGTTGAGACTATTCATGAGCTTGGACCCCGTACCTCGATCACGACCGCTTGACCTCTACCACGCCAGTGCCTGTGACGATGCGCCAGTGTCCCATGGGCACCGACCAAACAAAGGGCTGCGAATCATCATTGCCGACGATCATCCGGTCGTATTGACGGGTATCGAAATGGTTCTCTCCTCCTTCGCCGATTTCACATGCTCAGTTGTCGCCAGGGCTGAAAATGCCGATGAGCTGATTCATCATCTGCACCACACGCCCTGTGACCTGGTGATCAGCGACTACGCGATGCCTTATGGGCGCCTTCCCGATGGGCTGGCATTGATGGGTTATCTCAAGCGGCGATTCGCGTCCCTGCCAGTGATTGTGATAACCATGTTGCGCAACCCTGCCTTGTTGCAAGCCTTGCTCAACATCGGTGTGGATAGTCTGTTCGACAAGCGCAGTGCCTTGAGCGAGTTGAAACGGGCGGTTTTTTCCACCGCCAACGGGCGTCGATACCTCTGCCCGGCTTTTGCCCGGATTCTCGATGCCCACGCCTTGCCGCCCCTTGGCCCCAACACGCCATCAGTAAACCTGTCGAACCGGGAAATCGAAGTAGTCCGGTTGTTTGCCCAAGGACTATCTGGACGACAGATTGCCGCGCGACTGAACCGCAGCGAAAAAACCATCAGCAGGCAAAAACGCACCGCCATGGACAAGTTGGGGCTCGTGCATGACGGTGGGTTGGTGGAGTTTGCGCGGGTGAGTGGGTTGCGAAGTAGTTGATTAGAATGTATCCGCATGAAATGCGGATACATTCAAGCCTCTGTCGATCAAGCATCCTTTACACATTATAACCGAAACGGTCTCTAGGCCCTCTGGGACTATCAGGCAGACGTACGATTATGTTGCGCTTGGCCACACCAAAAAACGGATCGACCCCGGTTTGCCTAGGACCTGCCACCCAGAACGCTCCTGGTTTGTCTCTATGTTTTTCTATAATTGCGCCTGGAATACTCTGCTGTAGCGCCCGGTCATAAGCCTCTGGAAAGTGTTTCCTATTATGCTCATAGTTATTCTCTATCAGTCTCGGCTTCTTGCTCTTCGCCCGCCGGGGTACATCAGAAGGTGCTTTATTTACAGAAGCCCCAGTGACAGATTCATCAGAACTGTAGTCCGGCGCCGGGTCACGCGGTTTTGCCGTTTGCCGAGGAGGTGTCCTTGAAGTGCGACCAGACAACTTAAGCGCCCCCAAGTTTTCTGTGACATTTTCCATAGCGCCGCTGGCTGGTGCTCTGCTTCCCGAAAACAAGCTACCGGACTGAACAGGTCGTCCTAAGGAGCCAACGGATCCACCAGGACGCGGATTCATGCCCGTCCGAGCCATATCGTCACCGACGCCGCTCATGAACACCAACAAGAATTTTGAAAATGAGACATGCCCTGAATCATCCCTGAAGCTGATCGGATTCCCGCGGCAGTAGGTATAAGCGTTCAATCCCCCCAACCAAAACGGACTCCAACTATCCGCGCTGTGAAACCGCATCAACACCGGATTAAACACCCGGTAGCCATTGCCCAACACATAACAATTGTTTTGCGGTTCACGTAGTTCGCCGTTGTAAGCAAGCCGACTATGGATCGCCGCATCATCGGCACGATGGCCATACGCTGAATACGCGCTTTCTTTACGTCCATCCTGGCTCAACTCACACAACACCGTGTTCTGTTGATCATTGGCCAGCATCAGGACTTTGGGCCAGCACCTTCCTTGAGCTCTGCAAGCGCAATCCCCTCGGCGTGGAAGAACGTACTGGAGTCGCCTGATTTGGATTTGATCTGGTTGGTCAATTTACCTTGGTTATAGTAACGCTGCTCGCTCCCGCTGGACGTTTCGAGCCCGCCCAGTTCGTCAAGCGAGTCATATTGATAGTCTGTGCCCGATTCGCCGGATGGAGCACAGACCCTGATCAGTCGTCCCAGGCTGTCATACTCCAGCTTCCGACCGACTTCGTCTCGCAGCAGGTTACCGTCGGCGTCATAGCAAAAGTCGATTCTGGCTGGGTAAAGTGGATCGTCTGGCAGGGCGGGATTCAAATGGTTGGTCAAGCCCGTCAACTGACAAGGGTCCAGCTCGTTCAAATACTCGAAATAGATGGTATGTCGCCCCCCCTCGAACGTGGTCTCGACGAAGTCCATGTTATCAAACGCGTCATAACCAAAAATCTGCCCCTTGATGATCTTCCCATAAGGGTCTTCGGGGCATTGGCTGCCGGTGCAGCTGTAATCGACCAGCCGCCCGCGCTCGTCGTAACCGTAGCGTTCGTCCCGCAACGTTTGCACGCCTTGCATCAGCGTGCGCTGAACAAGCCTGTCGACTTCATCATAGGTCTGCTCCAAGGTTTGAATGACCTGATTGCCCAGGTCGAACCTACGCAGTATCTCGCGGCCAAAATCATCGTACTCGAGGTCGGTCTTGAGTTGCTGCGATCCATCAATGGTTAAAATGGACTCGAGCTGCGCCTGGTCGTTATAGGCGAACGTCGAGCGCGTTGTGCCCAGGCTTGTGCAAATCAATTGCGCACGTTCGTTGTACTCATACTCCTGGACTTGCTTCAGGACGTCTTTGTAACTGAGCAGGCGCGCCTGACGACTGTATTCATAAAACATTTCCAGCGGCACTTCGTCACCCTGTCCGCGGCTTTCGCTCTTGATTTCACCCGTACTGAAATACTCACGTTTGAGGGTATGCATGATACCGTCCGGGTCCACTTCTTCAGTTTTGCTCAGACGCGCGTTCTGGGGATCGTAATCGAAGATGGCGGTGCTTTCCTGTGCGATGCGCTTCTGCGGATCTTCGCCCAGGGCGGGCACGTAGACATAGCCGGTTTCCAGCCCCGTGGGGCGCTTGACCTTACTGGGTTGGCTCTGACCCGGATCGTAACTGTAGTCAGTTTGCCTCCCGCCGGTGATCGACACGACCAAGCGATCGATTCCGTCGTATCTTCGCGTGCCCAGTACGGCGTCGTTGACACTGATCTTCACCGGCAAGTCTTCACTACTGTGCGGCGCGTACTCGCGTTCGACAACGCTACCGTCCGGCAATATTGTCCTTATCATCCGGTCGAAAGCGTCGTACTCATAGCGTGTACGGTTGTTTGCAGCGTCGTATTCCTCGACCAAACGCCCCATGCCATCGTAATAGTAGGTGTGTTCGCTGATGGTCTCACCGGCCAGGTTGATGCGCACGATACGGTCGGGCTTGTCGAACAGGTTATTGGTCGTGACGGTTTTACCCATGCCTTCGAGCCAGTGGCTGACGGTGCGGCTGATCGGGTCAGTGACTTTATGCTCCTCGACACCATCGGGGCGCACTTCACTGCACAACTCACCCCAGTCGTCATATTTGAACAAGCTGGTCAGCGGCACATCTTTGGCTCTTTCCCAGTCGATCACAGTCTCGTGACTCAGTTGGTCAAGGTTGTTGTAGGTCGCACGATAAATTTCACGGTACCCGGTCGCGTCGCCGCCCAGCGCATCGGCATCGCGGCGGATTTCACGGATGACCCGATTGTTTCCATCCAGGTAGGCGATGGTTTCGACTCCCTTCACGTCAACAACAGTTTGCGAGGCCCGCTCGCCAACAGCGCTGGTAAGGAAATAGCTGTATTTGCGACTGGCTTCGTATGGAGTAACGGGCGCCACGGTTCGTGGTGGTTTTACCATTGAGGGTCACCGCTTCCTGCAACTTGCGGCCGTGCTCAAACGGCTTTCAGCCCGTATGTTGTAAGTGGTCGCACCGTTGGCCGTCAGCTTCGCGGCATTTCTCAACAAGTACTCATCGGAAGCTACGCTGCCGTCAATCGCCACCGGCGGGCCCCCATCGATGATTCTTGCCAGGGACTGAGTACTGGCCAGCAACAGCGGCAGCAGCGTCATCCATTTCAAGGATGCCGACAGAGGTTGTAAGGCAAAGGTTCGTTTAGCGTTCATCAAGGACCACACCGTCATTGTGCTGGAGTTCGTCAGGGCTAATGCCTTTGCCCTACAAACCGGGGTGGCAACGTTATTCAGAATTCGCAGATGCGTCTGTAGGACTTATCCGAAGTGCGGCCGCACTCAATCACAGGCAGCAGGAAGAAACGCTCTTCCTGCTGCCTGCCATCGAACGACTTAAGGTCTGGGAATACGGCAGTGGTCGTTGCCCGAGCCGTCAGCTTCAAATACGGCAATGTACGCTTGGACCGTTTGAGACGGCACGTCCGTACCGCGAACCACGATTGAGTATTTCGTCTTGCCTAATCGCCTACCAGAATCTTGTAATCGACAGCGACAGGTTGCACATGCGTGGCCGAATCAAAGTCGTACTCTTGTGACATGCGGGGCCAGGGCACCGCAATTTTTAATGGGAACCCGCCGTGTGAGCCGACGGACGTCCGGGCGAGGATTTGCCCCCCCCAGCGGATCTGGACGCCATGGTTGTGGAGCCACCCGGTGTATTCCTCGATATGTACCCTGGTTGGAAAAGCCGCATCGGCCCGATCAATCAGCCTTTCGGCGTCTTCGGCCAGAGGCACGGTGCAAGGATGGAGTCCTGTAGGCAGTGAACCCAACGCAACCGGCACCGTAGCGGGTAGCGACCTTTCACCACGGTTACCTGCCTTGTCGAACAGGATGGCCACCGCGTACTGGGTGGTCGAGCCATACCCCCTGACGACGTCTGCGGGCACCAGCACTTCGCGATCTGCGGGAAGCAGACCGGTATACACGATAAAATCGGTAATATCCTCCGTCGGCAAAGGCGGCCTGGTCATCCAGACAACGCTAACCGATACCTCAGGCCTGTTCGCTTCTATAAAATCCGGGATGATGCAAAAGACACCGTTATCGCGTGCTAAAACAGCATCAGTGATCACGGGTTTTTCAACGATATCGATCATGGCTTTTAGCGGATCTACCCAGACCGGCCCCGTTCTGTCGATAGTGACCGGGACCTCTGGGGATTCTCTTTCGCTCCCGTCATTCCAGTTTTTCACACGGTAACGAAATTCAAATACCCCTTCATAATCCCGGAAAATCAAAAGTGGGATCTCCCTTTCCAGGGGGAAACGGTCATCAGGCAAGCCATCAGGACCTGGAACCTCCTCTGGATTACCGACAGGCAACCATTGCTCTGAACTGGAAGGCCTCCACTCCATCCTCAGTACATTTGGATCCGCACCTGGAAATGGTGGGCGCCCATCCCACAATGGAATATGCACTTTCAACGGTGCATCACGCTTGCTGCTGTGTATCAAGCCGTCAGCATCAAGGGCATCCACGATCCGAGGGGGCTGCAGATCGTCTGCCAGGAACCGTTGATGGTATCGAGCCCGCACCTGCTCAGCAGTCAGCTTCTGGTATGAACTTGCCATTGCTTGTCTCTCCAAATCCGTTTCAGTTAAGCCATGAGCAGCTTCATGGCTTGCAAAACTTATTTGGCAGTCCAACCCATGGCTCAACACTGCAGAGCACCCTGTCGTTCTGCCCGGTCAAAAGACCTGGGCAGATTAAGCGCCGGTTTCTCAAAACGTGATACTGTCAAAGTTGACAGGTGTTGCGCATTTTTTGGGATGGGGAGACACCTCTAGGCGGAGTCGGTCAGGACGATAAAGACGTCGTTGCCGTCCGCCAAACCCGCGCCACATCACCCGCCCGCTCACGCAACAGACGCGGCGCTTCGCTGCACGCCTGCGCCAATGTCATCGGTCCGCTCGTCAGGGCAAACGCGGCGTCGATCCCATGGGCATACAAGGCTTGATAGCCCTCGCCCAACGTGCCGGCAATGACGATGACCGGAACACCGCGATCACGAGCAATGCGCGCCACGCCAAAGGGCGTCTTGCCGCGCAATGTCTGTGCATCGAAGCGGCCTTCGCCAGTGATCACCAGATCAGCACCGGCAACCGCATCGGCCAGCCCCACCAGCTCGGCGACCACTTCCACCCCGGCTTTGAACTGCGCCCCCAGGAACGCCTTGGCGGCAAACCCCAGGCCGCCTGCTGCGCCGCTGCCAGGCTCATCGCGCACGTCTTTGTTCAAGGCGCTTGCGCAGTGATCGGCAAAGTGCCCAAGGGCAAGATCCAGTTGTTTGACCTGCGCAGGCGTCGCGCCTTTTTGCGGGCCGAAAATGGCCGACGCGCCGTGAGCCCCGCACAATGGATTGTTCACGTCGGCGGCGATGTCGAAGCGCACCTCGGCCAGGCGAGGGTCGATATCGCTCATATCGATGCGGGCCAGCCGTGCCAGTGCCAAGCCGCCCGGAGCGAGGATTTGCCCCTGCGTGTCCAGCAACTTCACACCCAAGGCTTGCATCGCCCCTGCGCCGGCGTCATTGGTCGCGCTGCCGCCGATGGCCAGAATGATGCGCTGGGCCCCGGCATCGAGGGCAGCGCGAATCAATTCACCGGTGCCGAAAGTGCTGCTGATGCAGGCATCGCGGCGATCGACCGGAACCAGCTGCAAACCACTGGCTTCGGCCATTTCGATGATCGCCGTGTGGCTGTGGGGCAACCAGCCCCAGGCAGCATCGACGGCTACGCCGAGCGGCCCGCGAACCGTCGTGCGACGCAGCTCGCCAGCACACGCGGCAAGCACCGACTCGACCGTCCCTTCCCCGCCGTCGGCCATCGGGCATTTGATCAATTGCGCATCGGGCCACACCTCTGCCAGACCGAGGGCAATGGCGTCGGCCACGCCTTGAGCGCTGAGGCTGTCCTTGAACGAGTCGGGGGCGATGACGATTTTCATGGGGATTCTCCAGTTCCAATGCTATCCATGCTGCCAGCCGGCATGAACAATAACGCCGGGCCGCTGCACAACGGGCATCGAGGATTATTGTTCATTCCCACAAATCTTATACTTTCCATGTAGGAGCTGCCGCAGGCTGCGATCTTTTGATCTTGACCTTGAAAAGCAAAGTCAAAAGATCGCAGCCTGCGGCAGCTCCTACAGGGGGGCGGGTCTTGGTCAGGGAGTTGGGGCGGTTTCGCAGAGCAGCTGTACGCCCAGGTAAAGGGCGAGCATGCCGTCCAGGCGCAACGGATCAACGCCACTGAGTTCTGCAATCCGCTCCATCCGGTAACGCAGGCTGTTGCGATGGATGCCCAGCGCATCGGCGCAGGCCTGGCTCTGGCCATCGTGTTCGCACCAACTGCGCAGGGTCGCCAGTAACTGGCCGTTGTTGTCCCTGGCAATGACTTTACGCAACGGGTCGAGCAGCTCGTCCAGTGCATCGTCGTTGCGATGGCGCCACAGCAACACCGGTAGCCGATAGCGGTTAAGCGTCAGCAAACGGGATTGAGGCAACACCTCGCGCCCATAGGCCAGCAAGTCGCCGACCCGACGATAGCCGCGGCACAATCCTGTCAGCCCATCCGCCTGCCCGCCCACGGCCATGCGCAGGATGTTCCAGCCCAGGCCGTCGAGTTTTTCCAGCAATCGCTCGTTGTCGACGGCCTGGTTCGTCGGTCGGCACCACAGCAACGAAGACTTGGCCGAACTCACGCACCAACTGTCCGGGTAACGACTGGTCAGCCAGGCACTGAGCGCTTCGACGGAGTGCCCCGGCCCCTGCTCCTGGCCCAGTTCGAACAGGTAAGGCACCCGCGTCAATTGCGGTTTAAGCCCAAGCTGTTGCGCTTCGTCGATCAAGCGCGGCGAGTGGCCGCCATCACTGAGCAGCAAGGCCAGCAGGTCATCGCAACGCTGGCTGCGCCACTGTTTCTCGGCCTGTTGGTTGCGCTGGCCCACCAGCATCTCGGCGGTCATGCGCACAAGCTGCGCGTAAGTGCGCAATTGTTCGGGATCGCCGGTGATGCCCAGCACGCCGATCAAGCGCTGGTCGAGCATCAACGGCAGGTTGATGCCCGGCTGCACGCCCTTGAGGTGGATCGCGGTCTGTGCGTCGATCTCCACCACGCGGCTGTTGGCCAACACCAGTTGCGCGCCTTCATGCCGGGTGTTGACCCGCTCCGGCTCGCCACTGCCGAGGATCAGGCCCTGGCTGTCCATGACGTTGACGTTGTAAGGCAGGATGGCCATTGCCCGGTCGACGATGTCCTGGGCCAGGTCGTGATCGAGTTCGAACATAACGGGGTTCCTTGAAACGGGGTGGTCGAGACTCACAGGTCGATCAACGTTACCCTTTGCATCGCCAGAAATCATGATAAAGCGAACTTGCCTGTCACAGAGCTTTTGCCCCGCTGTGCCATTGTGGTATTTGATTGAGCCTTTCCCACCGGCAAAAGGATTTCCTCATGAGCTACCGCACGCTGGGTCACTCGGGCCTGCAGGTGTCGACCCTGACCCTGGGCACCATGATGTTTGGCGAGCAGACCAACACCGAAGATTCCCTGCGGATCATCGACAAGGCCTGGGACCAGGGCATCAATTTCATCGACACCGCCGACGTCTACACCAATGGCCGTTCTGAAGAAATCGTCGGCGAAGCGATTGCCGGTAACCGCCACGAATGGGTACTGGCGACCAAGGTCGGTTTTGGCCCGGTGGACGGTGTGCCGAACCGCAGCGGCCTGAGCCGCAAGCACATCTTCAACGGTATCGATGCCAGCCTTACGCGCCTGGGCACTGACTATATCGATATTTATTACCTGCACCGCGAAGACCACAACACGCCGCTTGAGGTCACGGTGTCGGCCATTGGCGACCTGATTCGCCAAGGCAAGATCCGCTATTGGGGCCTGTCGAATTACCGGGGCTGGCGTATCGCCGAGGTGATTCGCGTGGCCGACAAGCTCGGTGTCGACCGGCCGGTGATCAGCCAGCCACTGTACAACATCGTCAACCGCCAGGCCGAAACCGAGCAGATCACTGCCGCGCAGAATTATTGCCTGGGTGTGGTGCCCTACAGTCCGTTGGCCCGCGGCGTGCTCAGCGGCAAGTACGCGCCGGACGTCAAGCCGGATGCCAACAGCCGCGCGGGACGTGCCGACAAACGCATTCTGGAAACCGAATGGCGTGTCGAGTCCTTGCGCATCGCCCAGCAGATCCAGCGATACACCCAGGAACGCGGCGTGGGCATCGTCGAGTTCGCCATCGCCTGGGTGCTGAACAACAGCGCCGTGACCTCGGCCATCGTCGGCCCGCGCACCGAAGAACAGTGGGATGCCTACACCAGGGCGCAGGCGGTGAAGATCAGCATTGAGGATGAAGCCTTCATCGATTCGTTGGTTACGCCGGGACATGCATCGACGCCGGGGTTCAATGATGTGAGCCATTTCGTGTCCGGCCGTAAAACGCGTAACTGAATGAACACACCCCTCTGTAGGAGCGAGCATGCTCCGGGCGGCGTTCCGACGATGGTGGTCAACGATAACGCGGGGTGCCTGAATGCCCGCGGTGTCTAGTCGTTCATCGTCGGAACGCCGCCCGGAGCATGCTCGCTCCTACAGGGGATCTTTATTGATCGATTGGACAATATTCGACAGTAAAACCACGTATCCTCCGCACCCCGTTTCACGTTCAACCTCGCGAGGACAGCTTGTCAAAAGGTATCGCTTTATCGGTTTCAGCCTCGGTGCTGTTTGCCGTCATGTATTACTACACTTCACTGCTCAAGCCGTTGAGCGGTGTGGAGATTTTCGGCTGGCGCATGCTGTTGACCGTGCCGTGCATGACCCTGTTCATGCTGGTGTCGGGAGAATGGCGGCGCGTGGCCGACTTGTTGCGTCGGTTCAGCACCCAACCCAGATTGATCGGCATCCTGTTCGTCTCGGCGGCGCTGCTGGGCGTCCAGCTTTGGCTGTTCATGTGGGCACCACTCAACGGCTACAGCCTCGATGTGTCGCTGGGCTACTTCCTGTTGCCGCTGGCCATGGTGCTGACAGGGCGCATCGCCTACGGTGAACGCCTGTCGTACTTGCAAAAGATCGCGGTGTTCTTTGCAAGCTTGGGTGTGGTCAATGAGCTGTACCAGGTCGGCGGCTTCTCCTGGGCGACCTTGGTGGTGGTCGTGGGTTATCCGCTGTATTTCGTGGTGCGCAAATGGCTGAAGACTGACAACCTCGGCGGACTGTGGGTCGACATGACCCTGATGCTGCCGATCGCATTCTGGTTCGTGAGCAGTGGTGAGCAGGGCTTTGGGGTCTTCGAGCAGCACCCGGCATTGACCTGGCTGATTCCCCTGCTGGGCTTGATCAGCGCGTCGGCGCTGGTTGTCTACATCATCGCCAGTCGCTTGCTGCCGTTCAGCCTGTTCGGGTTGTTGAGCTACGTCGAGCCGGTGCTGTTGCTGGGCGTGGCGTTGTTGCTGGGGGAAAGCATCAAGCCCGGTGAATGGCTGACCTATATTCCGATCTGGATGGCGGTACTGGTGCTGGTGTTTGAAGGGTTCAAGCACCTGGTGCGCCATCGCCGCCCTTGAAAGTAAAAGATCGCAGCCTGCGGCAGCTCCTACAGGTGGACCGTGTAGGAGCTGCCGCAGGCTGCGATCTTTTGATCTTTACAACCAATCAGTCAGTGGACAACACACCACGACGAACCTGGTCGCGCTCGATCGATTCGAACAGCGCCTTGAAGTTGCCTTCACCGAAGCCGTCATCACCCTTGCGCTGGATGAATTCGAAGAACACCGGCCCCATCAGGGTTTCCGAGAAGATCTGCAGCAGCAGGCGCTTGTCGCCCGACTCGGACGAACCGTCCAGCAGAATGCCGCGCGCCTGCAACTCGCCTACCGGCTCCCCGTGGTTGGGCAGACGGCCTTCGAGCATTTCGTAGTAGGTGTCCGGCGGCGCGGTCATGAAGCGCATGCCGATGCTTTTCAGGTGATCCCAGGTCTTGATCAGGTCATCGCTGAGGAAGGCCACGTGCTGGATGCCCTCGCCGTTGAACTGCATCAGGAATTCTTCGATCTGCCCGGCGCCCTTGGACGATTCTTCGTTCAGCGGAATGCGGATCATGCCGTCTGGCGCGGTCATGGCCTTGGAGGTCAGGCCGGTGTATTCGCCCTTGATGTCGAAGTAGCGGATTTCGCGGAAGTTGAACAGTTTCTCGTAGAAGTTCGCCCAGTAGGCCATGCGACCGCGGTACACGTTGTGGGTCAGGTGATCGATGATCTTCAGGCCAGCCCCGACCGGGTGACGGTCAACGCCGTCGAGGAACACGAAGTCGATGTCGTAGATCGAGCTGCCTTCACCGAAACGGTCGATCAGGTACAGCGGCGCACCGCCGATGCCCTTGATCGCCGGCAGGTTCAGCTCCATCGGGCCAGTCTCGATGTGGATCGGCTGGGCGCCGAGTTCCAGGGCACGCTTGTAGGCCTTTTGCGAATCCTTGACGCGAAACGCCATGCCGCACACCGATGGACCGTGCTCGGCGGCAAAATACGAGGCGACGCTGTGGGGTTCGTTGTTGAGGATCAGATTGATCGCGCCTTGGCGATACAGGTGCACGTCCTTGGAACGATGGGTCGCGACCTTGGTGAAGCCCATGATCTCGAAGATCGGCTCCAGGGTATTGGGGGTCGGCGATGCAAGTTCGATGAACTCGAAGCCCATCAGGCCCATTGGGTTTTCGTATAAATCTGCCATGGTTGGCGCCTCATCATGCTTTAAGAATTAACCGCTGAAATTAACGAGCGTTAGTTGCTAGCAATGCTGAGAGCGGTGGGTGGCGCACAGGAGATGCCCCGCACGCTGCGGGCGAGGAAATCACCGTAGATCAATTGAAACCCGAATATCTTCATTGTCGACCCAAGGCTCTGAGGGCGAGGCTTCTGCTGCCAGAAGACGATTATTATTGTATGCGTAACCTGATTCTACACAGCGTAAATCAATTTGTCCGCCTTCTGTATCAAATCCCCTTTTCCCCATGGCGCGCAAGGGCTTTGTTACACAAGAAAATCACCCCCGGAATGATCCCTCGGCACAAGTGCCGAGGGCCAACTATCCTGCCTCTTGCTTGAACGCTCGATGGCAGGCATCACTTCCCGCCAGGCGTTGAGAGCCCCACTCCAGCGATACAGGTTTCGCGAATGCCACTGAAAACCAACGCCCACCCCAGAGGCATCAAGCTCGCTGTAACCTTGTTGAGTGGACTGCTGCCGATCCTGCTGGGTTTCGTCATTCTGTACATGCAGGCCGAACGCGTACTCAGGCTCAGCAGCCAGCACACCGCCGAAGAAGCGACGCGCCAATTCGAACTGATGCTCGACAACACCGCCCAGGCGGCGCGAGAGTTGCTGCCGTTGGCTGGCCAGAGTTGCATTGACGTCAACCTGGCGTTGCGCGAGCAGGTGACACGGCGTCCATTCGTGCGCTCGACCAACCTGCTATGGGACGACACTGTCTATTGCAGTTCCCTGTTCGGTGACTATCACGAAAAAATGGCTTCCGGAGATTTTGCCAACGGCCAGTTGTTGCTGATGAAGGGCAACCCGGTGACGCCCGACACCGCGTTGTTGGTTTATCGACTCAGCGACGGTAAACGGGGCGCCATGAGCACGCTGGACGGGTACCACCTGAGTAATCTCCTGCGCCTGATCGGGCACCAGACATTGTTGTTGTTGCAAGTCGGGCCGCACTGGTTGTCCGCAGACGGCAGTTTTCACGAAGGCGATCCACCCGAGTTCCCCGTCGCACAAAACACGTTGGCATCTTCGCGTTATCCCTTCAGCGTAACGGCCGGTTTCCCCGAAGGCGAAGTGTGGCGCTACATGAGCAGTGAATATCCGCCACTGTTCAGTTTGTTGCTGTTCTTCGGCGTGATTGCCGGTTTTATCGGGCACGTCATACAGAAGCGTTCCTCGTCGCCAACCCTTGAGATGCAGCGCGCACTGGACGCGGCGGAGTTCGTTCCGTACTTCCAGCCAGTGGTGCATGCGCTGAGCAAAAAATGCACGGGGGTCGAGGTACTGATGCGCTGGAACCATCCCAAGGAAGGTTTGGTCAGCGCTGATCTGTTCATTCCGTTTGCCGAACACAGCGGGCTGATCGTGCCGATGACGCGCTCGATCATGCAACAAACCGCCAGGCTGTTGGCACCGAAGTCGGCGTCGTTCGATGAGCCGTTCCATGTGGGCATCAATATTACCGCCAATCATTGCCAGGATCTTGCGCTGGTCGAGGATTGCCGGCAATTCCTCGCCGCCTTTGCCCCGGGCTCCATTCACCTGGTGCTGGAATTGACCGAGCGCAAACTGATCGAGCCCTCGGCCATCACCTTTCAACTGTTCGAGCAACTGCATGAGCTTGGCGTGATGATCGCCATCGACGACTTCGGCACCGGCCACTCAAGCCTCGGTTATCTGCGCCAGTTCAACGTGGATTTCCTGAAAATCGACCAGAGCTTCGTCGCCATGATCGGCATCGATACCCTCTCCAGCCACATTCTGGAAAGCATCATCGAGCTGGCGGCCAAGCTCGACCTGGCAATGGTTGCCGAAGGTGTGGAAACCCAGGAGCAAAGTGACTACCTGGCGGCCCACAACGTGAACTACCTGCAAGGTTATCTGTTTGGTCGGCCGATGCCCGCCGCCGAATTCATTAATGCATTAAGTGATGATTAACTAGTGGCCTTTAGCAGCAATTCAACGACACACCGCACTCCTCCATTTGAATCAAGTACAACTCTTGTTACATGAACAAAAAGTCATTATTTACTCTTGACCCATTAACTACTACAATTTTTCATGCCTGCATCAGATTGGCAGGTGAGCCATCTAATCCCCGAGTCGCTTCAAGGCTCTTGGCTTATAGCTTTGTTTGCGGTTGGTATCAGCCAAACACACTATTGGAGTAAAGATATTGTCCAGACTCGCTGAATTTCGTGCAGCTGAAAAGGCCCTTCAAGAGCAGCTCAAGCAGCTTGAATCCCTGAAGAACGATGCCGGGCTCAAGAAAGAAATCGAATTCGAAGAAAAGCTCCAGGGGCTGATGAAAACCTACGGCAAGAGCCTGCGCGACATCATCGCCATCCTCGACCCGAACCCGGCAAAATCCGGTCTGCAACAGGCCGCTCCAAAGACCCGCCGCGCCCGCGTGGTCAAGGTTTATCAGAACCCGCATACCGGCGAGCTGATTGAAACCAAGGGCGGCAACCACCGTGGACTGAAGGCCTGGAAGGAGCAATACGGTGCCGCTACCGTTGACTCCTGGCTGCGCGGCTAAACCCTCGCACTGAAAAACCAAGCCCTGCACCTGCAGGGCTTTTTTTTCATTGATGGCATCTAAAGGCAAGGCTGACCGGCACTTTCCCGGCAACTTTGTGCTTAATCCTTTTGGCTATCTAACGCTGTCGGCACAGACATGAAATCGGTGCCCATTGAAGGCCTCAACTAAAGTTTCAAGCCGTTACGAGCCGCCTCTATTTCATTCTGACTGGCCTTATAAGCTTCGGCCTGCCCGGCGTAGGAAAATACGTAGGCCTTATCGGCATCCACCGCGGCAACCAATGTTTGAGACAGCACATGCCGGCCGTTTTGCGTGATGGTGCAAGTGGTTTCCAGCGCCGGCAAGCGACTCAAGGTGGCCGCGTGAATCCGGTTGCAAACACTTTGATAACCACCCCGGAAAAAGTCTTTCTGCACTGATTTGCGCATCTCCAGCAACACAGCTTCCAGGTTCACCTGGTGACCGGCCTGCACCCGGCTCACGGTCAATTCCATCACCATCAACGGCATGCCTTGCGCATCGTTCTTGACCGCGCGCTGGCGACTGACACCAGAGCCGGCTTCGCCTTGGGCAACGGCTTCGACCTCCCAGCCCGGCGGCCACGTCACGACGGGCTCATCGGCGTGTGCCCGGGCCAACACAGAAAGCACACCACTCAGGATAATCAACGACCTGCACAATCGAATCATTGCCATCAACACTCAGCCAGTTAGCCCTGAAGTTTGATCTTCGGCCGGCGGTCAGGCAATAGCAGACGCTTTGGGTTTGGTGATGTCGCAAGCCATGCGTATCATTGTCGGCAGCCCCATTTAATTTCCGGAGGGCCCATGAGCCTGCAAGATCTGAACACCTTCCCCGGCGTGACCGCACAGCCTGACACCGCCACCCAGAAATTTGTCTTCAACCACACCATGTTGCGGGTCAAGGACATCACCAAGTCCCTGGACTTCTACACGCGCGTTCTCGGCTTCTCGCTGGTGGAGAAACGCGATTTTCCGGAAGCCGAATTCAGCCTGTACTTCCTCGCCCTGGTCGACAAGCGTCAGATTCCGGCCGATGCCGCCGAGCGCACGCAATGGATGAAGTCGATTCCGGGCATTCTGGAACTGACCCATAACCACGGCACCGAGAACGATGCGGACTTCGCCTATCACAACGGCAATACCGACCCGCGCGGATTCGGCCACATCTGCATCTCGGTGCCGGACATCGTGGCTGCGTGCGAACGCTTCGAAGCGCTGGGCTGCGATTTCCAGAAGCGCCTGAACGATGGCCGCATGAAGAGCCTGGCATTTATCAAGGACCCGGATGGGTACTGGGTCGAAATCATCCAGCCAGCCCCACTGTAAAAAATCTGGCTTGATCGTTCCCAAGCTCCGCGTGGTAACGATCAGCAAAAAAAAACCCCATGATCATTCATGGGGTTTTGTGTTTTCAGCGCCCGGTTTACGCCGGGGCCGAGGTGCGAATCAAGTGGTCGAATGCGCTGAGGGAAGCCTTGGCGCCCTCGCCCACCGCGATCACGATCTGCTTGTAGGGCACGGTGGTCACATCGCCTGCCGCAAACACGCCCGGTATCGATGTCTCGCCACGAGCATCGACGATGATCTCGCCACGCGGCGACAGCTCGATGGTGCCCTTGAGCCAATCGGTGTTGGGCAACAGTCCGATCTGCACAAAGATCCCTTCCAGTTCCACGCTGCGCACTTCGTCACTCTGGCGATCCTTGTAGCGCAAGCCGTTGACCTTCTGCCCATCGCCCATCACTTCAGTGGTTTGCGCATGGGTGATCACGGTCACGTTCGGCAGGCTGTGCAACTTGCGCTGCAATACCGCATCGGCACGCAGTTGCACATCGAACTCCAGCAGGGTGACATGGGCCACGATACCGGCCAGGTCGATGGCCGCTTCGACGCCAGAGTTACCGCCGCCGATCACCGCCACACGCTTGCCTTTGAACAACGGGCCATCGCAGTGCGGGCAGTAGGCCACGCCCTTGTTGCGATATTCCTGCTCACCGGGCACGTTCATTTCGCGCCAGCGTGCACCCGTGGCCACAATCACCGTCCTGGCTTTGAGTTTCGCGCCGCTGGCGAAGTGGACTTCGTGCAGCTCGCCGTCTTTGCCCGGCAGCAGTTTGTCGGCGCGCTGCAGGTTCATGATGTCCACGTCGTACTGCTTGACGTGCTCTTCCAGCGCGACCGCCAGTTTCGGCCCTTCGGTTTCCTGCACGGAGATGAAGTTTTCAATGGCCATGGTATCCAGCACCTGGCCACCAAAGCGTTCGGCAGCAACACCGGTGCGAATGCCTTTGCGCGCGGCATAGATGGCCGCTGCAGCACCGGCCGGGCCACCACCCACCACCAGTACGTCAAAGGCTTCCTTGGCGCTGATCTTCTCGGCCTGACGCTCGATGCCGCTGGTGTCGATTTTGCCGAGGATTTCTTCCAGGCCCATGCGGCCCTGGCCGAAGTTCACGCCGTTGAGGTAGATGCTCGGTACCGCCATGATCTGGCGCTCATCGACTTCAGCCTGGAACAGCGCGCCGTCGATGGCGACATGGCGAATATTGGGGTTGAGTACTGCCATCAGGTTCAACGCCTGGACCACGTCCGGGCAGTTCTGGCAGGACAGCGAGAAATACGTCTCGAAGTTGAATTCGCCCTTGAGCGAACGGATCTGTTCGATCACTTCGACACTGGCCTTGGAGGGGTGGCCGCCGACTTGCAGCAAGGCCAGCACCAGGGAGGTGAATTCATGGCCCATGGGGATGCCAGCGAAACGCAGGCTGATATCCGCGCCGGGGCGGTTGATCGAGAACGATGGCTTGCGTGCATCGTCACCGTTATCGAGCAAGGTAATCTGGCTGCAAAGACTGGCAACGTCTTTGAGCAGTGCGAGCATTTCCTGGGATTTCGCACCGTCGTCGAGGGAGGCAACGATCTCGATCGGCTGGGTGACCCGTTCCAGGTACGATTTCAACTGGGCTTTAAGATTGGCGTCCAACATACGGGCGATTTCCATGCTGTTTGGTGAAGAGACGAAGACATAAAAAAACGCCCGAGCGAATCTCGCCCGGGCGTTTTTATTGGGCGGTGCAGCTTGCTTAGAAGGTGCGGAAGTCCGCCCTGATGAAGCGCGTCACAGACTTAGATCTTGCCAACCAGGTCCAGGGACGGCGCCAGAGTGGCCTCGCCTTCTTTCCACTTGGCTGGGCAAACCTGGCCTGGGTGAGCGGCGACGTATTGGGCAGCCTTGATCTTGCGCAGCAACTCGCTGGCGTCACGGCCAACACCGCCGTCGTTCAGTTCAACGATCTTGATCTGGCCTTCAGGGTTGATCACGAAGGTGCCACGGTCAGCCAGGCCTGCTTCTTCGATCAGTACGTCGAAGTTGCGGGAGATGGCGTGGGTCGGGTCGCCGATCATGGTGTACTGGATCTTGCCGATAGCTGGCGAAGTGTTGTGCCAGGCAGCGTGGGCGAAATGGGTGTCGGTGGAAACGCTGTAGATCTCGACGCCCAGCTTCTGGAACGCCTCGTAGTTGTCAGCGAGGTCTTCCAGCTCGGTAGGGCAGACGAAGGTGAAGTCGGCCGGGTAGAAGAACACCACCGACCACTTGCCTTTGAGGTCAGCGTCCGAGACTTTTACGAAGTCGCCATTTTTGAATGCGTCAGCTTTGAACGGTTTAACTTGGCTGTTGATGATAGGCATCGTTGACTCTCCGTCAGGGGTTAAGAAGTTGATGGAGAGAACTTTACCCACTCGACGGACGGTTGGCTCATTGGCAAACCTCATGCCGCTGATTGGCTTTCGCTATTAGCCGACGGTATTGATAGAAGAAAACCGAATTTACGCCCGACAAATGCTAGAATGCTTTTTTCGTGGTACGTACCACACAGCAAAACAGCAGGAGATCTCATGGCCCGTGGCGGCGTGAACAAACAAGTGGTGCAAGCGGCGCGATTGGCGATCCTGGCCCGCGGCGAAAATCCCAGCATCGATGCCGTACGGATCGAAATGGGCAATACCGGCTCGAAAACCACGATCCATCGCTATATGAAGGAGCTCGATGATAGCACCCCGGGCCCTGACGAAGCCCCTTCCGAGCCGATCGACGAAGAGTTGCTGGCGCTGGTAACACGCCTCGCGCAGCGCCTTAAAGAGCAGGCGCAGGAACCCATTGACCAGGCCCGCGAACAGTACGAGCAACAACGCAAGGCGCTGGAAACGCAACTGCAGCAAGCCGAGCAAGCCAATACGCAACTGCAGCAACACTACGAGCTGCAGAGCCTGGCACTGGCCCAGGAATCCGAGGCACTGCAAAGCACGCGCACCCTGCTGCAGGGTGAACAAACGCGCAACGCCGGGCAGACTCAGGCACTGGCTGATTTTGAGCTGCGCCTGCAGGACAAAGACGAGCAGATTCGCTCGCTCGAAGAGAAACACCTGCACAGTCGTGATGCCCTGGAGCACTACCGCAACGCGATCAACGAGCAGCGCGAGCAAGAGCAAAGCCGCCACGAAGGCCAGGTACAGCAACTGCAGATGGAGTTGCGCCAAGCCCAGCAAAGCGCCTTGGTGCGCCAAGACGAAATTACCCAGCTGCACCGCGACAACGAACGCCTGCTGACGGAAAATCGCGGCACGCTGCGCGAGCTGAGCCTGCTGCAAGAGCAGCTCAAGCAAAGCAACACCCGCCAGGATCAACTACTCGACCAGGCCACGCGTGTCGACAGCGAACGCACCCTCCTCCAGGAACGCCTGCGCGTAGCCATGCTGGAAAGCCAGGCGCTCAAGCAGAGCGTCGAGGAACAAGCGCAGCTCAACAAGGCGCTGGAAATCGAACTGCAGAAAGCCCGGGCCGACCTCGAAAAAAGCCTACGCCTGGTCACTGCCAATGCAGCAGCGCCAGACGTCGCCAGGGTCGATTAAGCGCCGACCGGTGTACGCAGGGTGACAAACTCTTCGGCGGCCGTCGGGTGCACACCGATGGTTTCGTCGAAGTGGCGCTTGGTGGCGCCGGCCTTCAAGGCGATAGCCAGGCCCTGGACGATTTCGCCAGCTTCCGGCCCCACCATGTGGCAGCCCAGTACCTTGTCGGTCTGGGCATCCACCACCAGCTTCATCAGCGTGCGCTCCTGGCATTCGGTCAGGGTCAGCTTCATCGGCCGGAAGCGGCTTTCGAAGATCTGCACCTCGTGGCCGGCCTCACGCGCTTCTTCCTCGGTCAGGCCGACCGTGCCGATATTGGGCAGGCTGAACACCGCCGTTGGGATCATCTTGTAGTCCACCGGGCGATACTGTTCAGGCTTGAACAAGCGCCGCGCCACCGCCATGCCTTCAGCCAGCGCCACTGGCGTCAGCTGCACCCGGCCGATCACATCGCCCAGGGCCAGGATCGAAGGCTCGGCCGTCTGGTACAGGTCGTCCACCTCGACGAAGCCTTTGTTGTCGAGCCTCACCGCGGTATTTTCCAGCCCCAGATTGTCCAGCATCGGACGTCGACCGGTGGCATAGAACACGCAATCGGCCTCCAACTGACGGCCATCCTTGAGCGTCACTTTCAAGCTGCCATCGGCTTGCTTGTCGATACGCTCGATGTCGGCATTGAATTGCAGGTCCATGCCGCGCTTGGTCAGCTCTTCCTGCAGATGCTTGCGCACGGAACCGTCAAAGCCCCGCAGGAACAGTTCACCGCGATACAACAACGTGGTCTGCGCACCCAGGCCGTGGAAAATGCCGGCGAATTCGACGGCAATGTAACCACCGCCCACCACCAGCACACGCTTGGGCAGTTCCTTGAGGAAGAACGCCTGGTTGGAACTGATTGCGTGCTCGTGCCCCGGAATCTCCGGAATCTGCGGCCAGCCACCGGTTGCGATCAGAATGTTTTTAGCCGTGTGGCGCTCGCCATTGATCTCGACCGTATGCGGGTCGACGATCTTGGCGTGGCCTTCGTGCAGCGTCACGCCACTGTTGACCAGCAGGTTGCGGTAAATGCCGTTGAGGCGATTGATCTCGCGATCCTTGTTGGCGATCAGCGTCGCCCAGTCGAACTGCGCCTCGTCCAGGCTCCAGCCAAAACCCGAAGCCTGCTCGAAGTCCTCGGCGAAATGCGCGCCGTACACCAGCAGCTTTTTCGGCACGCAGCCGACGTTTACGCAAGTACCGCCCAGGTAGCGACTCTCGGCTACCGCCACTTTCGCGCCGAAGCCGGCCGCAAACCGGGCCGCCCGCACACCGCCAGAACCGGCGCCAATCACATAAAGGTCAAAATCGTAGGCCATTTCTATCTCCTCGGCAGGTGACCAGCATACCTGTGGATAGCCGCGGAGCAAGCATTGCGCTGAAATGCCCGGGCGCCGGACGAACTGTAGGAGCGAGGCTTGCCCGCGAACCAGGCGCTGCGGTGTATCAGTCACACCGCGCTATCGTTCTTCGCCGGCAAGCCTGGCTCCTACAGGCGAATCAGACGCTGCGGTGCATTTTTTGCGACAAGCCTGGCTACAGGAAACCAGGAACTTTTCAGCGCACAAAAACAAACGCCCCGAACAAGTCGGGGCGTTTATTCAGGCCTTCATCAGCGTGATGACAGCTGGTGAAGTTCGCTTTTCAAAACAAGCGACTGGGGCGCTATCAGTACGCCTTGCCCGTCTTGTAGAAGTTCTCGAAGCAGAAGTTGGTCGCGTCGATGTAGCCTTCCGCGCCGCCGCAGTCGAAACGCTTGCCCTTGAACTTGTAGGCCATGACGCAGCCGTTTTGCGCTTGCTTCATCAGGGCGTCGGTGATCTGGATTTCGCCGCCCTTGCCTGGCTCGGTCTGTTCGATCAGGTCGAAGATGTCCGGGGTCAGGATGTAGCGACCGATGATGGCCAGGTTCGATGGCGCATCTTCAGGTTTTGGTTTTTCCACCATGCTGTGCACGCGGTAGATGTCGTCGCGGATCATCTCGCCGGCGATCACGCCGTACTTGTTGGTCTCTTGCGGGTCGACTTCCTGGATGGCCACGATCGAGCAGCGGAACTGCTTGTACAGCTTGACCATCTGGGTCAGTACGCCGTCGCCTTCGAGGTTGACGCATAGGTCGTCTGCCAGCACCACGGCGAAGGGTTCGTCGCCGATCAGCGGACGGCCGGTCAGGATCGCGTGGCCCAGGCCTTTCATTTCGGTCTGGCGGGTGTAGGAGAACGAGCAATTGTCGAGCAGCTTGCGGATGCCGACCAGGTACTTTTCCTTGTCGGTGCCCTTGATCTGGTTTTCCAGCTCGTAGCTGATGTCGAAATGGTCTTCCAGGGCGCGCTTGCCACGACCGGTGACGATGGAAATTTCCGTCAAGCCAGCGTCCAGTGCTTCTTCGACGCCGTACTGGATCAGTGGCTTGTTTACCACCGGCAGCATTTCTTTAGGCATGGCTTTGGTCGCTGGGAGGAAGCGAGTGCCGTAACCGGCTGCTGGAAACAAGCATTTCTTGATCATATAAGTCCTTGAAAGGGCTGTGTGTACGGGTTTCGGCGCAGTCTAATCAGGCGGCGTACACCTTACAATGCCCCGCACTGGCTAACCGATGCCATCATAGAGAAATATTCTCGCCGTTAGTTCCGCAGCGAGCACCGCGAATGGACCGGCAGCCTGTTATTGATAGCAGAGTCCGCCAGGTTTGCACGCCAAGTCAACCCATGGCCAAGTGCACCAACACGCGCCCAGCGGCACCCGAACGGTGCATTTGGCGGTATCATGGCGCCCTTGAACCAGCCAACGAGGCAAATAGATGTCAGAAGCAAAAAGCGTCAACGGGTACTTGATCAACAAGGCCAAAGATGGCCAGTGGTGGGTAGCCGGCGTTGGCGGTGAAAATATTGCCGGACCTTTCCCCTCCGAAGCCATGGCAATCGAAGTGGCATCGGTGTTGCAACTGGAACACTCGGCACCGAAACGACGGGGCAAGGACAAGAATTGATCCAGGCCGACGCCCTGCCCTTGTGCAGGGCTTTTTTGCAAATATCCGCAAGAAGTGGCCTTTGGCTATAACCTTTTGCCTACCGCGCTGTCACAGGCTTTGCCCCTTATCCTGACGACGACAACGACATGACCAAATTTTTGCCGCTGATTGCGGTCCTGGCCCTCAGTGGCTGCGCCACCTCCGAAACCACTTACCTGAACAATGGCGAACAAGGCCTGGCCATTGACTGCTCCGGCGAGGCCAATTCCTGGGCGACCTGCTACGAAAAGGCCGATGCGTCTTGCGCTGGCACCGGCTACCGGATCGTTGGCACTGACGGCTCACCCGCCCCCAAGGAAAGCGACAAGACCCTTGGCGTCGACGTTGGCAACTACAAGAATCGTAGCGTCGTGGTGGTCTGCAAATAGGGCATCGAGCCCTACATGTGGATTTCGGCGAACTTGATCCCCAGGCCGCGTACGGTCTCGACCAGTTCGTCGAGACTGCTGAAGGACTCGACTTCGTCGCTTTCGTCTACCAGGAAAAAACTGCGCCCGGCGCTTTTCTTGAAAAAAACGATCCACTCCCCCGGATTCGCCGGGTTCTGAATCACATGGGTGGCGCAGATTTGGCCCTCTGCATGCCGCTCCCGTACCCGCTCTCGCTTCATGTTCGACTCCAGAAATGACAATGCCGGCAAAGGCATGCTTTGACGGCATTGGTGCTGACGGTCGACAGTCTATCAGCCGGAAATGCACGCCGTGGCGGCATCGCGTACATCGAAGGGACGTATCGGCACATTGGAGATGCGCTCGTGCAGCTTGATGCTGCTGCCACCCGAGCGCTGTTCGATATCAAACACCGCGGCCGGCCCCGAGGTAAGCTTCTGCGGCACGATCACCCGCACCCCGTCTTTCTGCTTCTCGACCTGCAAGGCGCCACGGCTGTCGGCGAGTTTTTCGCTCAGGCACTGGGCGTACTCAAGGGGCTTCTTGCCGGAAATCACATTCATGGTCGGCAGCGTCTGGTTGATGTCCGAGACACTTGCACAACCACCGACTGCCAGAACCCACGGCAAGCCAAACATGCCCCACTTCATATGAAATCTCCAATAAAGACCCTCGGACAGCACAAATAAGGGTTTTCTCCGGGCTTGACTGCTTTTTTCTTCCCCGGCACGCGATATATGCATTTTTATTGTCCAGCCGGGCCCGGAGAGCCGGATAATAACGCCCCGGGGCTGATAAACTGCGCCAATCGACCATGCTATCGTTTTGATTTTGTAGAAAAAGCCCTTCTGGAGGCGCCTCATGAAATTTATCCACCAGCGCGAGCACCTCAACGAAGACGACATCGTCGTCATTCAATGCTCGCAAACGTGCAACATTCGCTTGATGAACGACGCCAACTTCCGCAGCTTCAAGAATGGCGGTCGTCACACCTATCACGGCGGCGCGTTCGACACCTTCCCGGCCCGTATCACGGCGCCGAGCACCGGGTTCTGGAACATCACCATCGATACGGTCAACCGCCGGCCGATCAGTGTGACGCGCAAGCCGACCCTGACACATTCGATCAAGATCATCCGCCGCTCCAACTCGAAACTGAGCTGAGCAGCGCCTTAATACACAGACAGACAGGTATGACCGTGGCCCAGACGACCAAATACGTCATCAAGTACAAACTCAATGGCGAACGCCGCTTCGAATTTGCCCAACTGGAAAACGGCACGGCAGAAGAAGCCAAAGCCGCGCTGGACGCGCTTCATGGCCAGGGCGAAGACGTCATCAGCGACATCAGCGTCAGCAAAGCGCTGTAACATCGTTTGGAGCAACAACATTTCCCGACAGCCACGCCACCTTCCTCGAGCGCTGTCATGCCGCCGGCCAATAGCGTCCGACGCCTTTGTTGCTCCAATACGGGACACAGCATTACAACTGCCTGCCCCCGGTTACAATTAATGAGGCCGGCGAGTCGCCTGTAGGAGCCCGGCTTGCCGGCGAAGGTTTGCTTAAACATTGCGCAGGTCTTCAGGACGCCTTCGCTGGCAAGCCAGCTCCTACAGGGTCACCCTGCGCCACGGCGTCAGTCGCTTGCACAGTGGAAAACGGCATACTCTTGGGATCATCTTTCACGACGCATCATGAGCACCATGAAACCGCCCACCCTGGACTTGTTTGCCGATGTAGAGCCCGAGCAGGAACGCCGACGCGAGCAGATCGGCGAACAGTCCTACGTCCTCAGGGGCTTTGCCCTGCCCTGGCTTGCGCGCTTGTTACCGGCACTGGAGACCGTGCTGGCGGCGGCACCGTTCCGGCACATGGTCACCCCTGGGGGCTTCACCATGTCGGTGGCCCTGAGCAGTTGCGGGACCTGGGGCTGGACCACCGACCGCAGCGGTTATCGCTACACCCGCGAGGATCCCCGGACCGGCCTGCCTTGGCCCCCCATGCCCGAGGTGTTTTTGCAATTGGCGCAGGCGGCGGCACGGGAAGCAGGATTTG
Source organism: Pseudomonas sp. V98_8 (assembly GCF_029967975.1). Lineage (NCBI taxonomy): Bacteria > Pseudomonadati > Pseudomonadota > Gammaproteobacteria > Pseudomonadales > Pseudomonadaceae > Pseudomonas > Pseudomonas sp. V98_8. The sequence continues at coordinate 18,841 of NZ_JASCAE010000002.1, read as the reverse complement.
CCGATTTCGTGCCGGACTCCTGCCTGATCAATCGCTATGTGCCCGGGGCGAAAATGTCCTTGCATCAGGACAAGGACGAAAAATCCTACGCTGCACCCATCGTTTCAGTATCGCTGGGGTTACCCGCAATGTTTCTGTTCGGCGGCTGCGCGCGCAGCGACAAAAGCCAACGGGTGCCGTTGCTGCATGGCGACATCGTGGTCTGGGGCGGCGTGGATCGCTTGCGTTATCACGGTGTGCTGCCGATCAAGAATGGCCACCACCCACGCCTGGGCGAGCAGCGGATCAACTTCACGTTTCGTACCGCGCGGTGAGACCGTGGAGTTTGACCGCAAGCGCCGGAGTGTGGGCCTACGGGCCGCTGGTTAATCTGCGGCAAACGGGTCAACGGATGTAAAGCCATGACAAGCCAATCGACAACAAGCAGCACCGAAAACGATCCACGCTGGGCCGCGGTGGTCGCCCGCGATCCACAGGCGGACGGGCAGTTTGTCTATGCGGTGAAAACCACCGGGATCTACTGCAACCCCAGTAGCCTCTCGCGCTTGCCGAAACCGCAGAACGTCGAGTTCTTCGACAGCGCCGAACTTGCCCAGGCCGCCGGTTATCGCCCAAGCAAGCGCGCGGCAAAGGATCAAAGCGCGGTCGCCGCGCAACATGCCGCCACCGTGGCCGCCGCGTGTCGCCAGATCGAAACCGCCGAGGCGCTGCCCGCGCTGAACGAGCTGGCGCAAGCGGCAGGACTGAGCAGCTTTCATTTCCATCGGGTGTTCAAGTCCGTTACCGGCCTGACGCCCAAAGGCTACGCCGCGGCCCATCGTTCGCGCCGAATGCGCGAACGGCTGGCGGATGGCCATTCGGTCACCGATGCGCTGTACGACGCCGGCTTCAACTCCAACAGCCGTTTCTATGAAGCGGCGGATCAGGTGCTGGGGATGAAACCCACTGATTACCGTGCCGCGGGGCAAAACAATGACATTCGTTTTGCGGTTGGCCAGTGTTCCCTCGGCGCGATCCTGGTGGCGCAAAGCGCGCGTGGGGTCTGCGCGATTCTCCTCGGCGACGATCCGCAGCAACTGCTTTGCGACCTGCAGGACAAGTTTCGCCGCGCCACACTGATCGGTGCCGATCAGGCCTTCGAACAGTTGATCGCCAGGGTCGTGGGTTTCATAGAAGCCCCGGCCCTGGGGCTGGACTTGCCACTGGATGTGCGCGGCACCGCATTTCAGGAGCGGGTCTGGCAAGCCCTGCGGGACATCCCCTTTGGCAGCACCGCCAGCTACGCCGACATTGCCCAACGCATCGGCAACCCCAAAGCGGTGCGCGCAGTGGCGCAAGCTTGCGGCGCGAACAGCCTGGCAGTCGCGATCCCCTGTCACCGCGTGGTACGCAGCGACGGCAACCTGTCGGGGTATCGCTGGGGCGTGGAGCGCAAGCGGCAATTGCTGGAACGGGAAAAACCCCTGTAGAAGCGAGCAGGCTCCGGGCGGCGTTCCGACGCTGGTCGTCAACGATGACGCTGGTCACCTGACACCCCCCGCCGCTCTCAGGTTTTTCGCGAGCAGGCTCGCTCCTACAGTCGATCAGCGATTCACATCCACCACCACTCGCCCGCGCAGCTGTCCGGCCAGCAAGCGCGGGGCGGCTTCGATCGCTTCGCTCAAAGCGATTTCATGGCTGATCAACGGCAACAAGTTAAAGTCCAGATCCTTGGCCAATCGACTCCAGGCCTCTACACGCCTGGCTTTAGGCTGGGTCACGCTGTTAATCCCGGCCAGCGTCACGCCGCGCAGGATAAAGGGCGCGACGGAAGCCGGAAAGTCCATGCCCTGGGCCAGCCCACAAGCGGCGACGGTGCCTTCGGAGCGGGTACTGGCACAGGCGTTGGCCAAGGTGTGACTACCCACCGAGTCGATGACCGCTGCCCAACGTTCCTTGGCCAGCGGCTTGCCGGGCTCGGATAAGGTGGCGCGATCGATGATTTCACTGGCGCCCAGTTGCTTGAGGTATTCGTGTTCCGACAGGCGACCCGTGGAAGCGACGACCCGATAGCCTAGCTTGCTCAGCAATGCGATAGCGAAACTGCCCACGCCGCCGTTGGCCCCGGTGACCAGAACCTCGCCTTGGTCGGGCGTCACACCGTTGCGCTCCAGCGCCATGATGCACAGCATCGCCGTGTAGCCTGCCGTGCCGATGGCCATGGCCTGGGCTTCAGTGAAGGCCTCGGGCAACGCAATCAGCCATTCGCCCTTGAGACGCGCCTTTTGCGCCAGGCCACCCCAATGCCCTTCGCCCACGCCCCAGCCATTGAGCAGGACTTTGTCACCCGCCTTGTAGTCCGGATGCGTGCTGACCTCGACAGTCCCCGCCAGGTCGATCCCCGGCACCATCGGGAATTTGCGCACCACCGGGCTGCTGCCGGTGATCGCCAGGCCATCCTTGAAATTCAGCGTGCTGTACGCCACACGCACCGTCACATCGCCCTCGGGCAGCTGGTCATCATCGATCTGTTGCAGTGTGGCCCGGTAACCGCTTTCGTCTTTGTCGATCAAAATACCTTGGAACATTGCTGCCTCCTGGTGAGATCACCTGTTGTGGTGTGATTTAAATACCATTTCGCAAAATATTACCCTATTGGACTTTAAGCCAATTCGCCTGTGGCAAACATGACTGGCATAACCGCAGGCATTGCTGTTAAAAATCGAGCCCTGCCCGGTCCCAACGTCGGAGTACAAACTGAAATGAGTCAATGGCCAGATACGCGCATTCTTGACCTGCTCGGAATCGAGCTCCCGATTATCCAGGCCCCCATGGCCGGCGCCACCACCGCTGCCATGGTCATTGCGGCAAGCAACGCCGGCGGCCTCGGCTCGATGCCTGCCGCCATGCTGAGCGTCGAGCAATTGCGTGACGAGCTCAAGGGCATTCGCCAACAGTGCCAGCGCCCGATCAACGTCAACTTCTTCTGCCATCAGCCGCCGGCGGTCGACGAGCAACGCGCCCAGGACTGGAAAAACCTGCTGCAGCCCTATTACCGCGAACTGGGTGTCGATTTCGATGCACCGACACCGGTGTCCAATCGCGCGCCGTTCGACCAGGCCGCCTGCGAAGTGGTCGAACAATTGCGCCCCGAAGTCGTGAGTTTCCACTTTGGCCTGCCGGAAAAATCCCTGCTGGATCGGGTCAAGGCCACCGGGGCAAAGGTACTGTCCTCGGCCACCACCGTCGAAGAGGCCATTTGGCTCGAGCAGCAGGGTTGCGACGCGATCATCGCCATGGGTCTTGAAGCGGGTGGGCACCGGGGCATGTTTCTCAGTGATGACCTGAGCAGCCAGGTCGGCACCTTCGCCCTGGTGCCCCAAGTGGTCGATGCCGTGAACGTACCGGTGATTGCCGCTGGCGGCATTGCCGATGCTCGGGGTGTGGCGGCGGCGTTCATGCTGGGGGCTTCGGCGGTGCAAGTGGGCACGGCGTACCTCTTCACGCCAGAGGCCAAGGTCAGTGCCGCGCATCACCAGGCCTTGCGGACCGCCAGGGAAAGCGAGACCGCGGTCACCAACATTTTCACCGGTCGCCCGGCACGGGGGATACTCAATCGGGTAATGCGCGAGCTCGGGCCGATGAGCGACCATGCGCCGCGTTTTCCCCTCGCAGGCGGTGCATTGCTGCCGTTGCGTGCCAAAGGCGAGGCAGACTTCAGCAACCTCTGGGCCGGACAGGCATTCACCCTGGGGGTTGAGTCGGGCACCGCCGAATTGACCCGACGCCTGGCCGAGGAAGGGTTGGCGAAGTTGCTCCGGCGCTGACCGTGGTGGCGGGGAACACGGTTAGCGCTGCAACACATTCCGTTTACCGGCATTTCGCTATATATTCCGATATATAGCGATTCACCCATCTTGCAGCACTTGCCTGTGACGGAGCCGTTTCATGACCATTCGTGCCTCACGTTTTGCCCCCACTTGCCTGGCGAGCCTGCTCGCCGTGTTCGCCTTCGGCTCTGCCCAGGCAGACGAGGTCCAGGTCGCTGTCGCTGCCAACTTCACCGCGCCGATCCAGGCCATCGCCGCTGACTTCGAGAAGGACACCGGGCACAAACTGGTCACGGCCTTCGGTGCAACCGGGCAGTTCTATACCCAGATCAAGAATGGCGCGCCGTTCGAGGTGTTCCTCTCGGCAGACGACACCACCGCGCAAAAACTTGAAGCCGAAGGCGACACCGTCAAGGGCTCGCGCTTCACCTACGCCATCGGCACGCTGGCCCTGTGGTCGGCCAAGGCAGGCTACGTCGATGCCAAGGGCAACGTCCTGGGCGATAACACCTATCAGCATCTGTCCATCGCCAACCCGAAAGCCGCGCCTTACGGCCTTGCAGCGACCCAGGTGCTGGCCAAAAAAGGCCTGGCCGACAAGGTCAAGGACAAGCTCGTCGAAGGACAGAACATCACCCAGGCCTACCAGTTCGTGTCCACCGGCAATGCCGAACTCGGCTTCGTTGCCTTGTCGCAGATCTACAAGGACGGCAAGATCACCAGCGGCTCGGCGTGGATCGTCCCGGCCGACCTGCATGACCCGATCAAGCAAGACGCGGTCATCCTCAACAAGGGCAAGGATAATCCAGCCGCCAAGGCACTGGTCGAGTACCTCAAGGGGCCAAAAGCCGCTGCCATCATCAAGTCCTACGGTTACCAGATCTAAATGTCGCTATCGAGTGCCGATTTTTCCGCCATCTGGCTGACCCTGAAACTGGCGTCCCTGACGACCGTCATTCTTTTGCTGGTCGGTACTCCACTGGCGTTATGGCTCTCGCGCACCCAATCCTGGCTGCGCGGCCCGGTCGGGGCGATCGTCGCCCTGCCCCTGGTGCTGCCGCCCACGGTGATCGGTTTCTATCTGTTGCTGGCGCTCGGCCCCCACGGGTTTGTCGGCCAGTTAACCCAATCCCTTGGACTTGGCACCCTCACCTTCAGTTTTGCAGGGTTGGTGATCGGGTCGGTGCTGTATTCGATGCCGTTCGTGGTCCAGCCGCTGCAAAACGCTTTTTCCGCCATTGGCACCCGTCCGCTGGAAGTGGCCGCCACCCTGCGCGCCGGTCCCTGGGACACATTTTTCAGCGTCACCCTGCCCCTGGCCAGGCCCGGTTTCTTCACCGCGGCCATCCTCGGCTTTGCCCACACCGTCGGGGAATTCGGCGTGGTGCTGATGATCGGCGGCAACATCCCCGACAAGACCCGAGTGGTCTCGGTGCAGATCTACGATCACGTCGAAGCCATGGAATATGCCCAGGCCCATTGGCTGGCCGGGGTCATGCTGGTGTTCTCATTTGCAGTGTTGCTGGCGCTGTACTCCAGCCGTAAAACCAAAACAGGCTGGAGCTGATCGATGATTCAAATGCGTCTGAAACTGAGTTATCCGGGGTTCGCCCTCGATGTCGATCTGCAGTTGCCCGGCCGCGGGGTAACGGCGCTGTTTGGACACTCCGGGTCTGGCAAGACCACCTGCCTGCGCTGCATCGCCGGGCTGGAACGCGCCGACGAGGGATTTATCCAAGTCAACGATGAAGTGTGGCAAGACAGCGCCAAGGGGGTTTTCGTCCCGCCGCACAAGCGCGCACTGGGTTACGTGTTCCAGGAAGCCAGCCTGTTCCCTCATCTGTCGGTGCTGGCCAACCTGCAATTTGGCCTCAAGCGCATCCCCAAGCCTCAGCGCCGGGTCGACATGGCACACGCGACCGAACTGCTGGGTATCAGTCATCTGCTCGACCGCCATCCGCAGCACCTTTCCGGCGGCGAACGGCAGCGTGTCGGCATGGCGCGCGCCCTGCTCACCAGCCCGACACTGCTGTTGATGGACGAACCGCTGGCAGCACTGGACGCGCAACGCAAAAGCGAGATCCTGCCTTACCTGCAACGGCTGCACGATGAACTGGACATCCCGGTGCTCTATGTCAGCCACTCCCAGGATGAAGTCGCGCAACTGGCCGATCACCTGGTGCTGCTCAGCGACGGCAAGGCGCTCGCCAGCGGCCCCATCGGCCAGACCCTCGCACGCCTCGACTTGCCGCTGGCGCTGGGTGACGACGCCGGCGTAGTGATCCAAGGGCATGTCGCCGCCTATGACGCCGACTACCAGTTGTTGACGCTGCAACTGCCCGATACGGACCTGAACATTCGCGTGACTCACACGCCGATGGCGATGGGCCAGGCGTTACGTTGCAAGGTCCAGGCGCGGGATGTCAGCCTCAGCCTGCTCGGCGATTACCAAAGCAGCATCCTCAATCGCCTGCCCGTGACGGTGGTCAGCGAAATGCCCGCCGACAACAACGCCCATGTGCTGGTGCGCCTGGACGCCGAGGGCAGCCCTTTGCTTGCACGTATCACCCGCTATTCCCGGGACCACCTGCACCTGCACCCGGGCCAACGTCTCTGGGCGCAGATCAAGGCCGTGGCCGTGCTGGCGTAACGCCGTGGGCACGACTGGCGCGGCGCGGGGTCAATGGCTGTAACGGCCCCTCGATCCCTCGCCCAGGACAATCGCCATGCCCGATGCACTGCCCCGTGACCTGCACTACGTCGATGACACCCAGCCCGGCATCACCCGCCGCAAACTGCGCGGCAAATTCTGCTATTTCGACCCCACTGGCCAGCGCATCGTCGACCCGCAAGAAATCCAGCGCATCAACGCCCTGGCGGTACCCCCGGCCTATACCGACGTGTGGATCTGCAGCGACCCGCGCGGGCACCTGCAGGCCACCGGTCGCGACGCCCGCGGGCGCAAGCAGTACCGCTATCACCCGCGCTGGCGCGAGGTGCGCGACAGCGACAAATACTCGCGGCTGAGGGATTTCGGCCTGGCCCTGCCCAAGCTGCGCAAACAACTGGAAACCTTGCTGGAGGCGCCGGGTTTGAGTCGCGACAAGGTCATGGCCACCGTCATCACCTTGCTCGACGCAACGCTGATCCGTGTCGGCAATACCCAGTACGCCCGAGACAACCGCTCCTACGGCCTGACCACCCTGCGCAACCGCCATGTCGAGGTCAACGGCAGTGCGATCCAGTTCCAGTTTCGCGGCAAGAGTGGCGTCGAGCACCAGATCACCGTGAAGGACCGGCGCCTGGCGCGTATCATCAAGCGTTGCCAGGACATTCCCGGGCAAAACCTTTTTCAATACCTCGATGAAAACGGCGAGCGACACACGATCACTTCCGCCGACGTCAACGCCTACCTGCAAACCCTGACCGGCGCCGACTTCACCGCCAAGGACTACCGCACCTGGGCCGGCAGCGCCCTGGCCCTGGCGGTTCTGCGCGAGCTCGAGTGGCAACCCGAGTCCCAGGCAAAACAGCACGTGGTGGCGATGGTCAAGGACGTCGCCAGACAGTTGGGCAACACTCCGGCGGTGTGCCGCAAGTGCTACATCCACCCGGCGGTACTCGAGGGTTTCCTGCTCGGCGCCCTGGCGCAACTGCCAAAGCCGAGGGTTCGTAAAGGCCTGCGGGCGGAGGAAGTCGCACTGGCGATGCTGCTGGAGAAAATGGCGTCCGAGGCGACGAACTGACCTGCCTATTTTTTGCACGATTGCAAATGGCTTCTATAGTTGATCTGTACGCCAATCAGCTGCGGTGAAGCCATGGAAGACATTTTCGTCGTCAAGCGCTGCAACAAGATCATCATTCATGGACGCCGGGCTGGAGAAACCACGCATCAACCCGCTGAAGCCGCCGTCTGGTACCGCATCGCCGATACCCGCACCAATGGTTTCATCGGTGACGGCTACGATCATGAATACGATGCCCAGCGGGTATGCCGACAGCTCAACGCCCGGTCACAAGTGATGGTCCGGCAAGGCTGACAAACATTCGCGGGTCTATACTGACAAAGTGCTGAAGGATCAGCGCCCATCGGTTCAAAGCTCGCTTGCGGCGGGCTTTTTACTGCCAATCTTCAGGTTCTTAAACGGAGGTGTTCCCCATGTCCGAAAAAGAGTCCATCACCACCCTGCTCACCCTGCTCGACTCCCGTCAGGTTCGCCTGGCCGCCGCGTGCAAGGAAATCGCCGACTGGGTCGATCATCAAGGCGGACACCCGACTGCGCTCAGAATCCGTGATCGTCTGAACGACATCGAGAAGGATACACCCCTGATCCGCAATACACTGTCGTCGCTCAAGCCAGTCGACCGGCCTCTGCCACGGTTCAGATGATCCAGATCGGGATACCGATACGCAGGCACGACCTGATGCAGGACGCATGATCGGCGACGCTATCGTCGCCGAGCGAGTGCTTGCCTGATTCTTGTCCCTCAAACCAGCCGGGCGCTGGTTTTTTTGCGCCCGCAAGCGGCGAATATCACTAACACAGGGTTGTCTAACGATTACTTCGTTACGAAGGAGGCGTTCTGATGGTCACCCACTTCAAAATCGGCGGGCACCTCGCCTGCGGTCACAAGGGCAGCAACCTCACCTCCACCCGGGAACTGAATCGGGTGAAATGCAGAAGCTGTCGAAACACCGACGCTTACAAAGAGGCGCGCAAAACCGAGCGCAATGCTGCACGCCGCGCCGCACGCAAGGCAAAAACCGCTCACGTGGTCAATGACTGGCGCCAGGCCTGGACCGAGCGACTGACCGCCATGGCAGGGATGCAACGGTTGCCACGGGGCTTTCATGGCCAGGGCTTCGTCTAGAGGCACGAGGATCGGGTCGATCTGATCGGCCGTTCCTGACAATCGACGCATCCCCCCGGGTCTTTCGCAACAATGTCCGACGCACCGCTACAGCACGCGCCTGAACCCTTCCGATGTGAGGCATTGGCGACAATGGCCTTCCTCGGCTAGGGTCATTTTGCGTATAGAACCAAGGCGTGTTGATTGGCAGAAATCACCCCAAGGAGGAAGCGATGTCATCCACTCGTAATGCCGAACAAACCTATCGCCAGTGGTCCAGCCCGATCCTGCTTGAACTCAAGGAGCGAGAACACCAAATGTCCCCGTCAGACCGCGAGGCGCTGCAAAACATTTTGCTGGAAAGAAGGCTGATCGATGTCGGCAACCCGAACGGCAACGATCGGCGCAAGGCGGATTTGAGCACTGAGGATAAACAGCAATAACGAGCGGCCTGACACCCGACCAGTCTTTTACGGATACCCCAAATCCCCTGTAGGAGCGAGCATGCTCGCGATGGACGTTAACGATAACGCGCCCTGTCTGGATGAATACGTTGTCAGGACCTTCTTCGCGAGCAGGCTCGCTCCTACAGGCTCACTCGCTATATAAATTGAAACCACAAATCGCCGTTACCGCAGGAATGGATATCCCCCAATCCAAATTTGCACCTAAGCCGCTCGCTCCAGGGCATCCAGCAAATCGGCAAACTCCAGCGAAAGCTTATGGCGCGGAGCCAGATGAACCAGGGGAACCGACACTTGGTGAGACTCGCGCATCTTCACAGAGCGACTCAGGTAAACCGGCAGCAGCGGTATCCCTTCGGCCAACAGCTCATCCACCAGATGCTGATGCAATCCGGTCTGCCCCGAGAACTGATTGACCACCACCCCTTCCACCGTCAGCGACTCATTGTGATCAAGTCGTAACTCTTCTACTTGCGCAATGACGCGATACAGCGCCAGACGAGAAAACCTGTCGCAATCGAAGGGAATCAGCAACCTGTCCGCCGCCACCAAGGCGCTGAAAGTGTAGAAATTCAATGACGGCGGTGTATCGATATAAATGCGCTCGTAGTCCTCGGACAGTTCCACCAACAGCTTGCGCAGCTTGTTGACCTTGAACTTGCTCTGCAGCTTTGACTGCAGGTCTGACAGCTCAGGGCTGGCGGTTACCAGGTCGAGGTTGGCGTAAGGCGTGCGGGTGATATTCACGCGATGCTTCCTGCCTTCGAAACCGCCGGACAAGGTCTGCTTGAAAAAATCGGCGATGCCCGCAGGAATATCCTCATTCACCAGGCCGGTGAGGTAGTGAGTCGAATTGGCCTGGGGATCGAGATCAACCAGCAGCGTTCGGTAGCCTTCGGCAGCACTCACGGCGGCGAGGTTGCAGGCAATGCTGGATTTCCCAACCCCGCCTTTCTGATTGAATACGACACGACGCATGTGACTTGCTCATCCATGAAAAAAGCCAGAGGCCAACTGACGGTAAATGTAAGAAGCCGTGTCAATTGTATGACCGGAACATTACAGTTTTGCGACAGTGGCGGCACAAGGCCCGGATTAGAGCGATGGAGTGAGAGGCCTTCATGACCTGTTCAATAAAGGAACGTCGATGGTCGAAGTCCAAATAATCGACGAACGACATCTAATCCACGAGCTACGACCACGCGGGGCGCGAATTGTCGAACTAATCTTGCACGACTGCCTTGAGCAGTGAATGGAAATGTCATCGCGTTGTTTGATGGCTACCTTGAACTGTCCAGGCTAAACGTTGGGGGTTACTAACGATCATGCTTGTTGTTTTGCGCTCGATGCTTGAGCGGCCCGCAACGAGTATCGGACTTGAGAAAGGAAACCTTATGAACGAGTTCGCGCACCGCCCCAGGTTTTACCTCGCCTGTTCATTGTTGATGGCAATCAACTTTGCCCAAGCTGCCCAAACCGAAAAACCCAATATCCTTTTCATCGTCTCCGACGACACCGGCTACGGTGACCTGGGCCCCTACGGCGGCGGCGTGGGTCGAGGGATGCCAACGCCGAGCATCGACCGGCTCGCCGCAGAGGGCACCACCTTCTACTCCTTCTATGCCCAACCAAGCTGCACCCCAGGCCGCGCCGCCATGCAGACCGGGCGCATCCCCAATCGCAGCGGCATGACCACGGTGGCGTTCCAGGGCCAGGGCGGCGGTTTGCCGGCGGCTGAATGGACATTGGCATCGGTGCTGAAAACCGGCGGCTATGAGACTTACTTCACCGGCAAGTGGCACCTGGGCGAGGCTGATTACGCACTGCCCAATGCCCAGGGCTACGACGTGATGAAGTACGTTGGCCTCTATCATCTCAACGCCTACACCTATGCCGACCCTACCTGGTTCCCGGACATGGATGAAGAAACCCGTGCCATGTTCGCCAAGGTGACCCAGGGCGCGTTGTCGGGCAAGGCCGGGGAAAAAGCCGTTGAAGAGTTCAAGATCAACGGCCAGTACGTCGACACCCCGGTAGTGGATGGCAAGCCCGGTGTCGTGGGCATTCCGTTCTTCGACAACTATGTGGAAAAGGCGGCGCTGGAGTTTCTCGACACCGCGGCCAAATCCGGCAAGCCGTTCTTTATCAACGTCAACTTCATGAAGGTTCACCAGCCCAACCTGCCAGCGCCGGAGTTCGTCCACAAGTCGATCTCCAAGACCAAGTACGCCGACTCCGTGGTTGAGCTCGATACCCACATTGGCCGCATCCTCGACAAGCTCAAGGCGCTGGGCCTGGATAAGAACACCCTGGTGGTCTACACCACCGATAACGGCGCCTGGCAGGACGTTTATCCGGACGCTGGCTACACGCCCTTCCGTGGCACCAAAGGCACCGTGCGTGAAGGGGGCAACCGGGTGCCGGCGATCATGTCCTGGCCCGGCAAGATCAAGCCGGACGCAAAAAACCACGACATCATCGGCGGACTGGACCTGATGGCGACGTTCGCCTCGGTTGCCGGGATCAAGCTGCCGGACAAGGATCGCGAAGGAAAACCGATCATGTTCGACAGCTATGACATGACCCCTGTGTTGCTCGGCACCGGCCCTGATCCGCGCAAGGAGTGGTTCTACTTCACCGAGAACGAACTCTCCCCGGGCGCTGCCCGTGTCGGCAATTACAAGGCGGTGTTCAACCTGCGTGGCGACAACGGCGCCGTGACCGGTGGCCTGGCCGTCGACAGCAACCAAGGCTGGAAAGGCCCGTCCAAGTATGTAGCGACCGTACCGCAGGTGTTCGACTTGCTGCAGGATCCGCAGGAGCGCTATGACATTTTCATGAACAACTACACCGAGCGCACCTGGACAATGGTGCCAATCAGCATGGCAATCACCCAGCTGATGAAAACCTACGTTCAGTACCCTCCTCGCAAACTGCAAAGCATGAGCTATGACGGCCCGATCGAATTGTCCAAGTACCAGAAGTTCCAATCGGTACGCGAAGATTTGGAGAAGGAAGGCATCACTATTCCAATACCCAACTAGCGCAAGCAGCCAGCGCCTGCGCTTGATTGGCGCGGCGCTGGCGTTCGACGGGGGATTCAACCCAAGGTTGTTCGTTGAGAATCGCTGGCTGCGATGTGGTTTGTGTCACTCTGAGCATTCATTACCAGGTTTCCCGAGGCAATCTCCCGCGCACGAGATACCCCCCATGCCAGTGCCGTGGTCATCGTATCGTGGGGCAAACAGTCGTGGGCCTCTTCAAATAAAGGCGAACCGTTTTTGTCGTAGACACCGATGAATAGCTGCGTTCTACCCTTTCTGGAAACTCTTGTTTGAACATCAATGAGAGTGCCATCATTTTGCAATTCATCGTGGGATCGACAATGCAACTCGCAGTCCGCCCAGAGCCAATACGTGGAACCTCTGCGCATCATCTTCGTGGCCTCCCTCTTTGTTGAATTTCGATGAAAACCAACGCAATACGAAATATTTAGTACGACAAATCTACAGCGTCAACTTCCTGAAACCCGCCACTTGTCGGACGATTTCCTCCACGAAAATCATTCCCAAAACTATATATTTGCAATATCACTGTCGCTGCACATTTAGCTTTCCTCTATGAATTAACCGCTTGTCGTGGCAATAAATCCAATGTCTTTACGGTCAGGTCGAAAAACTTGACGGCAGGTCTTTTCCATAAACGCTGATTACTTAGAGATCGCGGCTATGAAAATCGCACAAATAGCCCCGCTGTATGAATCCGTGCCCCCTTGTCTCTATGGAGGAACCGAAAGAGTCGTAGCTCATCTAACGGATGCTTTAGTCGGACTGGGACATGACGTCACCCTTTTTGCCGCCGAGGGATCGCGCACTTGTGCAAACCTGGTCGCAGCCCGGGATCAGGCGTTGCGACTGGACAGTAGTCCGTTGAAGTCCGAGTTGGCGAGTCACTTGAGTTTGCTGTATGAGTTGCGACATCGGGCGGCAGCGTTCGATGTGCTGCACTTTCATATAGACCTGTTGCATTTTCCATTTTTCGAAGACATGGCGCATAAGGTCTTGACCACTATTCATGGTCGCCTTGATATCAAGGATCTGGAGGGAGCCTATTCTCGATGGTCTCACTATCCCCTGGTTTCAATTTCGCAACATCAGCGCCAGCCATTACCGAACGCCAATTGGATCGACACCGTTTATCACGGTTTACCGCAGTCCAGTCTGACGTTCCATTCAAGACCGGGTGACTACCTCGCCTTCCTGGGGCGTATTTCTCCGGAAAAGCGTCCCGACCGGGCTATCCGCATTGCGCACGCTGCCGGCTTGCCACTAAAAATCGCCGCCAAGGTCGACGCCGCCGATCGCGAATACTTCGAACGGCAGATTCGCCCTTTTCTGACACTGCCAGGCGTCGAGTTCATCGGCGAGATTGGCGATGCCGACAAATCCGCGTTCCTGGGCAACGCCCGGGCGCTGCTCTTTCCCATTGATTGGCCCGAACCCTTCGGCCTGGTGATGATCGAGGCCATGGCCTGCGGTACGCCGGTCATCGCCTGGCGCTGCGGTTCTGTCCCCGAAGTGGTTGATCATGGTGTAACCGGCTTCATAATCAATAGCGAACAAGAGGCGGTGCTCGCTGCCCGTCAGGTACTTGAGCTTGATCGACAAGTGATACGTGACGTATTCGTCAGACGTTTTTCAGCCAAGGTGATGGCGCAACATTATGTTGACCTCTATCGGACACTCACCGACAGGTCTGATTACACAGTGCCGGACATAGCCCATGAATACATCGTCCAGCAATCCTGAACAGCCTCAACCAAAACCCGGTGCGAACGAACCCGTTGCGCATACCTTGTATGTGCTGGTCGATCACAATACGTACCTGGTGGCCAATGCATTCGGTGATATCGACGGCGGTGCCGTGGGCATGTTCTACCACGACACGCGTTTGTTATCCGAATATCAATTGACCGTGGCGGGTCGGCGTCCGTCGCTGCTCTCGGCGGCGGTCAGCCGCGACAACGTGTACTTCCGCTCACATTTGACCAACCATCCGCTACCGGTACTGGGAGAAGAAGACACACCGCAAGGCGTCATCCATATCGAGCGCAAACGCTTTCTTTGGGAAGAGCGAATGTTCGAGCGCATCTGCTTTTTCAACTACAGCGAGCAACCCGGCAAACTACCGGTTGAACTGCGGTTCCGGGGAGACTTCCTCGACATGTTCGAAGTTCGTGGTCAAAAACGGCCATTGCGTGGCACGCTGACCAAACCTGAAGTACTCGACCAGGGCGTGATGCTTCATTACGAGGGACTGGACCATCAGCGACGCTGCATGGCGATCAGTTTTTCCCGATTGCCAGAACACATCAGCGGCGACAGTGCGAGTTTCCAGATCGATATCGGCGCTCACGAGCGCCGCGAGTTGTATGTTGAAGTAGGCTCCAGCATTGTCAGTCCTGGCCGCACGCGCTATCGATCCGCCGCCGCGCAAGCTTGCCGGGCCATGCGCAGGAAAGAGCAGCGAGGGGCTCGGATCAAGGCTTCCGGCCGGCTGTTCCAGGGTTGGATAAACAAATCCCGGGCTGACCTAGCCTTATTGACTGCCGATCTTCCCTCCGGCCCCTACCCCTATGCCGGCGTTCCTTGGTACTCCACACCTTTTGGCCGCGATGCGATTATCACAGCCTATCAATCACTCTGGCTCAACCCGTGCCTTGCCCGAGGTGTGCTCGCCTACCTGGCTGCTCATCAGGCCACGGAGATTTCGACCTTCAGCGATGCTGAGCCGGGCAAAATCATGCATGAGACGCGACAGGGTGAAATGTCGAAACTCAACGAATTACCCTTTGCCCGTTATTACGGAGGCGTCGATACGACCCCCTTGTTCGTGATGCTGGCCGGCGCTTATGCAAAACGCACCAACGATCGGGCGTTCATTGAAGCACTTTGGCCGGCACTGGAACTGGCCACGCTCTGGATGGAGACCAATGCCTCGAAGAATGCCGAAGGCTTTATCAGCTACCAGCGAGGGGAAGTCACCGGCTTGGCCAATCAAGGCTGGAAAGACAGTCATGACGCCATTTTTCATCGCGATGGCCGCACCCCGGTTGGGCCCATCGCATTGATAGAAGTGCAAGGCTACGCCTGGCGCGCATTCTTGAGCATGAGCACCTTGGCCAGGCAACGAGGCAATGAGCAAGCTGCGGTTCGATGGCAAGGCATCGCAGAAAACCTGCGCCGGGCGGTTGAAAAATGCTTCTGGATGGAGGATCAGCAATTTTACGCACTGGCGCTCGATGGCAATGGCCAGCGTTGCGAGGTGAAGGCCTCGAACGCAGGTCACCTGCTGTTCACCGGATTACCCATGCCTGAACGGGGAAAAACGGTTGCCCGGCAATTTCTGACCAACATCTTCAATAACGGCTGGGGCGTTCGAACACTTGAAACCGGGGCCGTGCGGTTCAACCCCATGTCTTATCACAACGGTTCGGTTTGGCCGCATGACGTTGCCCTGTGCGCAGCAGGTATGGCCCGATATGGCGAGTATACGGGCGTCGTTCGTGTCCTCAGCGGGATGTTCGAAGCCGCGACGTTTTTCGGGATGCGGTTACCCGAACTGTTCTGCGGGTTCAAGCGTGGTCCGGGTGAGGCACCGGTTGCCTATCCAGTCGCCTGTTTGCCTCAAGCCTGGGCAGCAGGCTCCATTTTCATGCTCTTGCAGGCATGCCTGGGGATCAGCATTGACGCTGCTGACTGTCGAGTGATCATCAGGCAACCTCGACTGCCCATTGGTATTGACCGTCTGGAAGTGCGGACACTCCAGATCAATGAACACAGCGTCGATCTTGGCTTTCAACGAATTGGCGACCGCGTTGCGGTTTACATAGAACGACAAGATGGTCCAAGCTTGATTCGACTCGACGTTAAATTGTAAATCGCTGTCATCCGCCGATATCCACGCCAGGGACCGGAATCGCGGTTTACCCTGGGCAGCTGTAGGCAGAGCTTGCCCCGGAGATCAAGGTGCCTCCTATGAGAACTACTCCCAGCCGCTCACCCAATGTTCCGCAACGAAAGGAACTGACCCCCAGCAACCTTGCATTTCCGGTGGTCGGGATTGGCGCCTCCGCTGGCGGCCTCAACGCGGTAAAATCGTTTTTTGAGCACATGCCCAATGACAATGGCATGGCCTTCGTGGTCATTCTTCATTTGGCGCCAGACCATGAAAGCATTGCCGACCGGATCATTCAGGACGTCACGCAAATGCCGGTGCGCCAGGTGACCGAGACGATCCCGATCGAGAAAAACTGCGTCTACGTCATTTCGCCGGCCCATGACCTGATCATGAATGACGGCTACCTGTCGGTCGCTCCTGCACAGCGCTCGGCGGGAAGCCACATTGCTATCGATCTGTTCTTCAGGGATTTGGCGGATGTGCACAAGGAGCGCGCTTTTTGCGTGGTGCTTTCCGGCGCCGGCTCCGATGGCGCGGTCGGTCTGTCGCGAATCAAGGAGCAAGGGGGCGTCACCCTGGTCCAGACGCCCGAAGAGGCCGAGTTCGACAGCATGCCGCGCGCGGCCATCGACACGCGGATGGTCGACCTGGTGATGCCCGTGGCGCAAATGCCACAAAAGCTCCTGGAGCTTTGGCACAACGCAAAGACCATCACCCTGCCCGGCGCCAATGATCCAGGCCTCAAGACGGCCCTTCCCGAGGAACGGGATGCAGCAAAGACCGAGCGTATCCTGCAGGACATCCTGCTGCACTTGCGCACCAATACCGGCCACGATTTCAAGCACTACAAGCGCGCCACGGTCCTGCGCCGGATAGAGCGACGCTTGCAAGTGACCGCCCAGCCAAACCTGGCCGCCTACTACGACTACCTGCAAACGCACCCGGAAGAAAACAACGCCCTGCTGGGCGATATGCTGATCGGCGTGACCAACTTTTTCCGCGACCGCGAAGCCTTCGAAGCGCTGGAACGCGAAGTGGTGCCCAACCTGGTGAAATCGTTACGCGACTCCCAGCCGCACCGTGAGGAAATTCGCATCTGGTCGGCCGGTTGTTCGACCGGCGAGGAAGCCTACAGCGTGGCCATTCTGGTCAGTGACCAATTGGCGCTAGAGGCTACAGCGGCCAAAGTGCAGGTATTTGCCACGGACATCGATGAGCGCGCCATCGCCGTTGGACGCAGGGGCCTTTATCCCGGGGCGATCATCACCGATGTCCCTCCCCAGCGCCTGCGTCAGCATTTCATCAAGGAGGGCCAGAACTTCAGGGTGCACAAGGAGATCCGTGACAAGGTGCTGTTCGCCAAGCACAGCCTGTTACAGGACCCACCGTTCTCGCAGATGGACCTGATTGTCTGCAGGAACCTGTTGATTTACCTGGACCGCGACGTACAACGCACCCTCTACGAGATGTTTCATTTTGCCTTGCGGCCGGGCGGTTTCCTGTTTTTGGGGGCATCCGAATTCGCCGATGGCTGCCCGGACCTGTTTACCCCGGTGGACAAACGCAATCGCATCTTCCGCGCCAAGAGCCCTGCGAACACGTCTCGGCGCGCCCCGGCCCTGCCTCACGACGGCTATGCGCGAACCGCCATCAGCGCCCGCCCCCTTGAAACCCAGACGACTCGCAAGATTTCCTTCGCCGATATCCATCTGCGCGCGCTGGAAAAGACCGCACCACCGAGCATCATTGTCGACGTCAACGGCAACATCCTGCACCTGAGTGAAGGCGCCGGGCGCTTCCTGCGGTATGTAGCAGGAGAGCTGACCCGCAGCTTGCTGGCACTCGCGCTTCCAGAATTGCGACTGGAGCTGCGCACGATGCTCTATCAGGTCCATCAAACAGGCGCTGCCGTCACCTCGAACAAGGTCCGAATCCAACGCCAACAGCAGTATTACCAGGTGGATCTGAGCGCGCACCCGTACAAGGATGAAGAGACCGACAGCGAGTACGTGCTGGTGATCCTCAAGGAGCAGGAAATCGTTGCGAATGTACAGTTGGATGTTGCTTCGAACGAGAGCGACAACCACCTGCTGGCCAGCCTCGAGCATGAACTGCAGCGCACCAAGCTGCACTTGCAGGAGACGATCGAACAGTCGGAAGTCTCCAGTGAAGAACTCAAGGCTTCCAACGAAGAAATGCAGGCCATCAACGAAGAGCTACGTTCGGCCACCGAAGAGCTGGAGACCAGCAAGGAAGAGTTGCAGTCGATCAACGAGGAACTGCTGACCGTCAACTACGAGCTCAAGACCAAGGTTGAAGAAACCGACAAGATCAATGACTACCTCACCAACTTGATTGCGTCGACCGACATTGCTACGGTGTTCGTCGATCGCAACATGCGCATCCGCTGGTTCACCCCCCGGGCCACGGACATCTTCAGCATGCTGCCGGTGGACACCGGGCGCTCGTTGCTGGACATCACCCATCGCCTCGATTATCCGGAAATGGTCGAGGATGCGGAGACGGTTTTCGGCTCGCTGAACATGATCGAGCGCGAGATCAGCAGCAACGACCAACGCTGGTACATCGCCCGATTGCTGCCCTATCGTTCCAGCGAGGATCATATCGACGGCACGGTGCTGACCTTTATCGACATCACCAAGCGGCGAGCGGCGGAGGATGAGTTGCGCTTGAATAACGAGCGCATGCGCCTGGTTGCCGAAAGCACCCACGATTTTGCGATCATCATTCTCGACG